>CAVXLI010000023.1:30000-79011 GCA_963762595.1 uncultured delta proteobacterium | reverse complement strand
CTGCGTTTTTCCTCGCGTTCTTTTCCTTCGCGCAAAGCATAAGCCAAACCTTCCAATATCGCCCGGTATAGATGGGCGCGATTATGCACATCACCAAAACCTATCACGGCACCTTTTGCTTCCGGTCCGGGCACTTTTATTCCCGGCGACCAATATGGTTGCAATATAAGACCCATTGATCCCGGCTCAACTTGATGCAATAATTCTTCAATTATTGTCTCGGTTTCTACACCGCGTTCTTCCGCTATTTTTTGTTCCAGTTGAGCGAATTGCTCCTTAAACCAGGTGACCATCCAGTAACCACGATGAATCTGAATTTCCAAACTATAAGCGTCGGGCACCGCTGAAGGATATGGCGGAATCATGGGAATTGCTTCGATATATTTGTAATGTGTGGTATTGATTGTGGCAGTCGTACCGTAACTTAAGCACCCGATATGTGGCTTCAGACACCCTGCTCCTATCACTTCACAAGCTTTATCAGCAGCAGCGGCAATTACAGGCAGGCCTTCCGGTATCCCCGTTTCTTGTGCTGCTTTTTTTGTAATCTGCCCCATTGTATCGGCCGGGGCAATAAGATCGGGCAGCATCTCCGGTTCAATTTTAGTAACCTGCCATTTCCAATCCCAGGAAGCTGCCCACTTTTTTTTCTTATAATCGAAAGGAACGTATCCTACCTGACAGCCTACGGAATCAACAAACTTTCCCGTCAAACAATATGTCAAATAACCGGAAAGAAAAAGATACTTGTAAGTTTTACTCCATATTTCCGGTTGATGCAGTCTAATCCAATTACATTCTGCTTCAGCCTGCAGGTAAGCGACCGTCTCCGCCATGCGGGATACTTTAAAAGCTAGTCCCCAAAAACCGCCGACCGGCTTTAAACCGTTTGTGCGTCGCTGATCCAACCAGACAATAGCCGGACGCAAAGGATTACCCTTTTCATCGACATTAATCATGGTGGCGCGTTGTGTTGTAATCGTAACTCCGGCGATAGCATCTTTTGATACTGTCGTTTCCTTCCAGAGTTTTTGACAAGCCTGACATAAAGACTTCCAATAATAATCTGCATCTTGTTCCGCCCAGCCGGGCTCACGCGAAACATATGGTTCAAGCGGAATTCGAGCTTTATGAACCATATTACCTCGTAAATCGAAAATCAATGCCCGCACTGATTGCGTGCCATTATCAATTGCAAGGATTAAGTCTTTGGTCATAAATTACCTTTATAACAAATTATAGAAAATAAATTATTAAAAAAGATAGGTGAACTTTAATATTACTCGAAGTAGAGTAGTGTCGTTTTGAAACACTACTCTACTTAAGGCGAAATTTAACGATTTTATAATTAAACAACTAATTATCGTTTAATTACTTTTTTCTTAATCGTTATTTCTTTTTTGCTTTCTTTGTTGGTTTTTTCTTTGCAACTTTTTTTGCTTTTGGTTTCTTTGTTGCTTTCTTCTTCACGACTTTCTTTGCTGGTTTCTTCTTTGCTTTTGCTTTCATCAGTTAATGCCTCCTTTGTAAAACCGTATTCTTTAAGTTTAAAAGCTGCAAAATCTTTTTTTCTGAGTTAATTTTACTTTATTTTTTTCATCTGGTCAACAAAAACTATAAATATTATTCAAATTATTTTTATTTTTCCCTCAGCATAAAAAACTCATTTTCAGCGATTATGAAAACATGCCATACAAGAAATCATCAACCACACGGAAATTTCTTCTGATAAAAATCAAAATGCCGAATTTTAAATTTTGCGGCAGCTCAAAAATCATAGGTATGAACTCCAAAGCAAGCTTTGGGAACCGATTCTAAAGCTTGCTGCTGGGTATTACGCCCCTGCTTATACGGAATAATTCGACCTGCAAGCTTCAGCGGCAGTGACCTTTAGGTTATGCACTCTGCTTCTGAATCTTGGGTCTCATTACAATATAGTCCCACTTAGCTTCGCACGTGGATAATTCAACTAACAGATATTACTGCACTGCGTTTGTAATATCTGAGTTTCATTAGAATTTGAGTTTCACGAATAAAGATAAAAGATATCTTGAACAAATATTATGCTATTGGAAATGATGTTTATGATTATTTATAGGCTACTGTGCTTTATGTTGCGTAATCTAATTTTTCATGAAATTTTATTTAATTATTTTATCACAATTAATAATTACACCGATCCTCAATTAAAGATATGTTCTTCCACCCATATATCTTTGGAAAAAGTGTTCGGTAGAGAGGGAATCAACACGAATATTTTTACCCTGTGAAGAAGCGTGAATGAATTCTCCGTCTCCTATATAAACCCCGACGTGCGAAACCTTATTTTTTCCTTTCAACGCAAAAAACACCAGATCGCCCTTTTGTAAATGGCTGATACTCTCTACTGGGCTTCCAACTTCAAACTGCCTCGTTGATTTGCGGGGTAAATTCAATCCGTTTAATTGATACACAGTCATGGTCAATCCACTACAATCAAATCCTCTTTCAGAAGAAGTACCGCCCCAAAGATATGGAACACCGATAAAATCCCGGGCAGTCTTAACCAAAGATTCCCGCAGGTAACTGGTACCGTATTGTTTTTGTCTATAGAAAGCGTAATCTTCGGGCTGGACAACATAATACTCTTCTATCGTTCCCTTGCTTATCAGAGCTTGCGCTTTTTGTTTGGCTATTTCCTTGCTGGGATAATTGCCAAAGCGAACTTTAAATAATCCATCAGCGGCCTTGAAATATGTTGAATCCAATCCTCGCTCTTTTAGTTTTTCCGTCAAACGTACGGCGTTTTCAACCTTGGCAAACGCGCCAGCTTGAATCGCATAGCCCATCATTTCCAATGGTTTTCTTTTCGTCACCGGTTCGATAGGCCTTACATGAGTAGCCCGGCTGGCACAAGACAAAATAAATAAACATATTACAAAAAGAATAAATAACTCTTTCTGATTTATTTTCATTGATTAGTCATTCCTTGAATATTTTTTTAAGATCGTTCTTCGGAGTAATATTTTATCAAGAAAAAAGACCGGCGCAAACTATTTTTTCCAGTTTTTTGCAACAAATTTTTCCGCTTGTTCTCTCGTAGCAATCCGGCCTTCTAACTGTTCGTTTTCTAGCGTCCGCAAAATCTTTCCTATGATCTTCCCCGGTTTATAACCAAAGGCAATCAAATCATCACCGTTAAGTAATCGCGGCGGATGCAACTCGTCTTTAGCTAATTTCTGAAGCTGATCGCGGCAAAACTCATAATTATCCAACATACCGTGGCTGGCGAGACAATCAAGACGGTGCAACTCCAGATGCAAAGCAAAATTCGGCATACGCAAAAATCTCTTCAGCCGTCCCGGACGCATTTTTTGAACATTCATAAAAACCATATGATAATGAATGAGATCAAGCACGGCCTCCTCGGTTATCGCGGGAAAATCTCAGACGTTCCATTATATTATCGGCAATTTCTTCTCCATGTTGGACATGTCCATAAAAGTGAACTCCATTTTCATCTTCACTGCGTGTTAGAGCTTTACCCGCATCATGCAAAAGCGTCGCCCACGCCAGAGATAGATTCGTGTTTGGTTTTCCCTCTTTCGGCAATAGTTCGAGCATTATTAATGTATGTTGCCATACATCGCCTTCAGGATGAAAACGCGGCGGTTGTTCCACTCCTTTTAATCTTTCTATTTCGGGCAATATCTCTCTTAAAATACCGGTTTCCGCCATTAATTCGAAACCGCGGCGCGCTCCTCCGCGTGTGAGAATTTTAGACAGCTCTTCCTGTAATCTTTCGGCGCTGATTTGTTTTATTTTGACTGCGTTTCTTTTTATTGCTTTTTGTGTTTCTTGTTCTATCGAAAAATTCAAATTTGCCGCAAAACGAATCGCTCTGAGCATGCGTAAAAAGTCTTCATTAAAACGTATTTCAGGATCGCCGATAGTGCGGATACATTTTTTTCTTGATATCCGCACGGCCGTTGATATAATCAATTATTTCATCCGGTCGCCGGATCCATTAACAGTCCGTTGACGGTAAAATCGCGACGGAAAACATCTTCACGCGCGGTCGAAAAATGAACCTGCGAAGGCCGCCTGCCGTCTTCGTAAATATCATCACTGCGAAATGTCGCCACTTCATAATAATGTTTTTCAATAATAACGGCCACAACACCGAACTTCGCCCCTATTTTCGCGGTGTGGGGAAAAAGAAATGATTTGATCGGGAAGCGCTGAAGTTACAATATCGTAATCGCCGGGAATCTCACCGAAAACGAAATCGCGCACGCAACCGCCTACAAAATACGCTTCAAAACCGGATTGTTTTAACTTGTGGACAATTTCTTCTGCGTGCTTACGTTTATCGTTTTCTGTATTTCCCAATATTTCCGGCAAGAATACCTCCTGGATTATTAAGAATAATTGACGACAAAGGCAACAACTAAGATTATTTCTATATTACACGGCGTTAACACTAACAATTGCATGGATTGCATAAATTCTTTTGTCGTCTGGCGAAAAGTATTCATATGCCGCGCTTTGCTATGTTTTTTCAACGCTTCGAGACTTTGCCATCTTTCGATAATTGTGACTACATCAGGACCAAGCTTTTTTTGCATAGGAAAACCGGAATCAAGATCAATATGCGGCCCATACTCGATACAACCGTTCTCTATATGCACCATAGGCATAATTTTGTATAATTCTTCCAAATAACTTTTTCTTTTACCTTCTTTCAACGTTATGGTGGCAATTACACGAATCATTTCTATGCCTCCTTTCATTTACTGGACTGGTTAATGAAGCTCGCATATTATAAATTATTTTTTACCTAATTTTATAGCACAAAATTCGCCGCACATGGTACAACCTTCTTCATTCGCGCTTTTGCTTTTTTCCAAAAGTGCAAATGTTTTTTCCGGATCGATGGATAAATCCACCTGTCCCTGCCAGTCGAAATTTTTCCGGCACTGCGACATTTTCCTGTCTCTTTCTCGCGCGCCTTTGATACCCTTTGGCGATATCGGCAATATGCGCGGCAATGCGCGCGGCGATAACTCCTTCACGAACATCGGCCAGAGTCGGCAGACGCAAATGTTCGGCCGGTGTGACATAACACAAAAAATCTGCTCCGGCCGCTCCGGCAATCGCCCCGCCGATGGCGGAAGTAATATGATCATAGCCCGGCGCGATATCCGTGGGCAGAGGTCCTAAGACATAAAACGGAGCGCCCTGACAAAGTTTCTTTTGCAATTTAATATTGGCTTCAATCTCAGTTAGGGGAACATGGCCGGGACCTTCAATCATCACCTGCACACCCGCGTCGCGCGCTCGTTCGGCCAGTTCTCCCAGAATTATCAATTCCTGCAATTGTCCCTGATCCGTGGCATCGTCAATTGCTCCGGGACGCAGTCCGTCGCCCAGGCTCAAGACCATATCGTAACGATGCGCGATTTCCAAAAGCCGATCGTATTCTTCATAAAGAGGATTTTCGCGTTTATTGCAATACATCCAGTTAGCTGTCATAGAGCCGCCGCGGCTGACAATTCCCAGAACCCTGCCCTGCTCTTCGAGAGCCGCCACACTTGTTCTGGTCACTCCACAGTGAACTGTGATAAAATCGACGCCGTCTTTGCCGTTTTCTTCGATTACGGCAAACATATCATCAGCAGTCATTTCCGAAATTGCTTTCTTTTCTGCCAAAATCTTTACCGCAGCCTGATAAATCGGCACAGTGCCTATGGCCACCACAGATTTTCTCATAACCGCTTTTCTAATTTCGGCCAGATTTCCGCCCGTGGAAAGATCCATCACGGCATCGGCTCCGGCCGCGATCGCTATTTTTAACTTTTCCAATTCCAGATTCAAATCTGTGTGATCTTTCGATGTGCCGATATTGGCATTGACTTTAGTGCGCAAACCCTTACCTATCGCCAGAGGTTTGATCACCTTATGTTCTATATTGCGGCAAACGACGATTGTTCCTTCAACTATCCCCTGTTTTATATACTCCTGCTCCACTCCTTCATCGGCGGCGCAAATTTTCATTTCTTCTGTAATTAAGCCTTTACGGGCTTTTTCTAATTGTGTCATTTGTTGCTCCCAATAAAACTTTCCTGTTTTTTTAATTTCATAATTTGGCAAATATTTAAAATAACGCATTAACCGACCCGTGCCCTGCCCCTATTTTAATTGAATTTTTTATCGCCTCAGTAACCAGCTTTTTCGCTTTTCCCACTGCGGCAATAACGTTCTCACTCCGGGCAATTTCCGCGGCCAGCACTGAAGCGTAAGTACAGCCTGTACCATGCGTATTTCGTGTATCAATCCATTTTTCTGTAAACTCATAATATTTATCTCCATCGTAGAGAATGTCTACAGCGCCTGATTGTTTAGCGCCGGGAAAATGCCCGCCCTTAATTACAACATTCTTAGCGCCCAGCTTATGAATCAGAGCCGCCGCTTTTTTCACCTCATCAACTGATTTAATCTTTGATCGTGTTAATCGCTCCGCTTCGGAAATATTCGGCGTAACAACAAAAGCTAAAGGAAGCAATTTTTTCACCAGAGTCTCCCTTGCCTTATCCTGCATTAAAGAACACCCACCTTTGGCAATCATTACCGGATCAACCACAACCTTACTTATATTATACTCCTTAATTTTCTTTACAACTATCTGAACAATTCCGGCTGTCAAAAGCATACCGGTTTTTACAGCATCCGCACCAATATCATTTAACACCGATTCCAACTGCTGGGCGACAAACTTCGGCGAGACCGGATAGATATCCTGAACGCCCAGTGTATTCTGCGCCGTCAATGCCGTAATCACGCTCATTCCATAACAACCACAAGCGCTGATCGCTTTCAAATCCGCCTGAATTCCGGCACCGCCGCTGGAATCGGAACCGCCAATACATAATATTTTAACCGGCGTCATAAATTAAAGTGCCTCCGGAAAAACATCTTTTTGCCAATAACGAATCACCAGAAGATCTCCGGCTAGCAAAGTGATTTTCGCGTGATCTTCATTAATAATGTTGCTTACTCCCAGCGACTCGCTCATCGTCAATATCGCATCTTTAAGCGAATAAACAAAACCACTGAGAGATAAACCTTCGACTTTAGGACTAAGCGCAAATAGAGAAACAGTAACGCCCCTTGCGTCAACAAAAGCGGCTTCCTTATCAACGAGAAAAGCTTCGCAGTATTCATCAATCAGATAAATTTTGATGGACGCATCTTTGCCTTTACGAAGCAAAAACACATTAGCCAGAGTATGATCGAGTCTTCCGCCCAGCGCTCCCCAGATGTAAATAGTTGTGGGCTTAAGCCCCATTGCATAATCAAGTGCTAGTTCCGTATCGGTGAAGTCTTTATTAGCCGGATATTTGATAATCTTGCCACCCTGTGCGGAGTAACTTGTCAGTTGAGCAGGCTGAATGGAATCCATATCGCCGATAATCACATCCGGCTTAACTCCTAATTGTTGCAAATGACGCACACCGCCATCACAGACAATGATTAGCGAGGCTCCAATTTCCGCTATCTTTTTCTTAAAAAACCCTGGATCGCCGAAACGGCCGCCGCTTATTATGATTACATTCTCAGTCATAATCTTTATCTATACTCGTTCCCGCAAATACAATGTTTAGTGACCAACCGCGGGATAGTTCGTCTAACCAATTTCGCTACGCCACGCTTTTGACTATGGTATCACACATCCCACTCCGCTTCGCTTCGGGGATAGTTCGACCAACCAATTTCACTGCGCTGTGCTTTTGAAATTGGGGTCTCACTAAAAAAGGCCATACCCTTTTACTCAATAAGGATATGGCCCATATAATTTTCATTTACGCCACTCCCTACGCCGGCATTATCCGGGTCAGGTTCAAAGGGTATAATCTCAGCCATCAATGGCACCCCTGTTAGAAAATTTATTACATTAACACCCAAAAAGCAATGTGTTTAATTGTAATAAAAAAAGTTACCGAAGTAGTAATCCTCACATCAACTCCCCATTGAAATCCGAGGACATGTAAGAGTTATAGACTAATATTTTCTTAAAAATATTTTTTAGGTGTCTTACCTACAAGTCCACATATGCTACTTGAATAATAAATTGAAGATTACCTACCATTTGAATTGTGGTATTCGACATCGCTAATGAACCAAGCAAAGCTTTGACCCCCTTTTAAATCCTGTTTTCCAATCGGCTTATAATTTCATTTTGGATGGGGACGCCCAAATCAATAAAGGTTGCGTTGTATCCGCCAACTTTTACGATCAGGTCTGTATATTTTTCAGGATTTTTTTGAGCATCCCGGAGTGTTTCGGTTGATACTACAGTCGGCTGTATCTGCATACCGCCTTTTTCAAAATATGTTTTCAAAAGATGGTAAAATTTTTCCACATGTTCATCATGTTCTAGGTTCTGAGGATGTATCCGAACATTGACGGCAACGCCATTTGTGGCATTTTGATAATCCAGTTTTGCGACTGAGTTTAAAATTGCCGTAATGCCGTTCTTTTCCGCGCCGTTTACGGGCGAAAGGCTATTTGAGAGTGGTTCAAATGCTTTCCTGCCGTCTGCGGTCGGTCTGGTTACGAAGCCTTCCATTACGTGAACTCCCATCGAATATGCTCCGGCGCTGTATCTTCCCCCCCTGATGCAAGTATGTTTTGCGACTTCACTGGTGAATAAATCCCACAGTTGGCAAGCAAATAAATCGATTTCTGCTTTGTCATTTCCCCATTTGTCATATTTACACATCATCTTTTGCCTTATGACTTCCTGTCCCTCGAAGTTTGAGTTTAATACCCCTATAAGATCTTGTATTGAAATTATTTTTTCATCATAAACCGCCTTTTTGATACAATACAATGAATCAACCAAGGTCGCGAATCCATAGCCGGTTATCGATGACAGATTATATTTGGCTCCTCCGCAGACATGATCCTTTCCTTTTTCCATGCATCCGTCAACCATGGCTGAAACAAAAGGATGTTGGAAATGCTTCATCGCCTCACGGTCGCCCACTTCAGCTATTTGAACGGATTTTTCAATATTAAACATCAGCTGCCTGACAAATGCGTTATACAGATCGTCGAAAGTCTTAAAACTAGACGGATCTCCAGTCGCAAGCCCATCAACAAGTCCGGATATATTGCTGTATCCGTTATTGAGCGCCAGTTCCAAAACACCCGGCAGGTTCATGAACATTCGGCCTGTGGCGGCGAAACTGTTCCCCTGTCCAGTCGGTTCCACGCAGCCGATAATCACATAATCCCGGGCGTCTTTTGTTGAGTAGCCCGTTTTTTCAAGACAAGGAACAATAACGTCATCGTTATAAAAGGCGAGACCGGAGGTTGATTTGAAAACAGATATCGCTTCCTTAAAAAAATCTTTGGGTGTATCTTTGTGAATGCGTACGGATAAATCAGTGGTAAACACTTTTAAATTTTTATACGCCTCAAGAAAAAGATGAGACAGATCATTTGTTGAATCGGTTCCGTCCTTTTTCATTCCCGAAATAGTTATTGTCTGGGTGTTCTGACCAAGAGCGTTGGCTATCATGGTGAGTTCCGTCGGTATCAACGTAACGTTCCAGGTCAGCTTTAAGTTTAATTCTTCGATTAGCGCCAATGCGAATTCACGCGTTACCTTATCGTATCTCATATCCCTTTCATAATAAGGCCAGAGGATTTGATCCAACCGTCCGGGTGCAAGAACGCTACGCTGATAAATAATATTTGCAATATTTTGACTAAACCATATGAATTGAACTGTTTCATAAAAAGTATCGGGGGTATTTGCTGTAAATTTATTCATCATCTCCCCGATTGTTATCAGTTCTTTTTTCCGGTTTTCCCTTGGCTCTTTACCTGCCAAATCAAAGGCCAATTCTGAAAATCTCTGCGAAAAAAAGATTGCGGCATTATAGTATATTTTTATTGCTTCATAGAAAGCATGTTTTTCGTCAAATTCGTCATCCTCTTTTGAAAGTTTTTTTTGATAACTTTCCGCTTCTTTGATGATTCCCTTATATCCAAGTTTTAGAAGTTTTTCATATCCGGCTGACAAATGACCTTCTGTCGTTCCGATCTGAATAGCAATGTTGGGCGCCACTGACGCGAACATGCCCTGGGCTGCGATCAAATTTTTATTAAGTAGTTCTTTATGTATAATGTCGCCGACCAGGGACTTGCCTTGCCAGTAGGGAATCATTTCCATCAGTGTATGAATATCGTTGTCCTGGATAAAAAATGGCTGGGGGTTCCTTTTGGCCAGTTCTTCATAGGTACTTTTTTTATCGAGATTATCGTTAAACCTCTGCAAATCGAGATTAACCTTTTCCCCCAGATTCTTGCTTGTTTCATTTCCAACGAGCAGTTCATCATCCCTGATGAAGATTGTCATATTCTCCAACGTATGCGCTACCGCTTTGGCTCTCTTAATGATTTGGATGTCTCCTGGATTATTCTGATACACCTCGGTAAAGAACTTCATCCGTTCGATACATATTTCATATTTGCTGGATAGGAGATTGTTTTTTAGACGGACAGTTCTTTTTGATTCATTTTCTGCTGGCATTTTCCTTTTATCACCTAATAAAAAGCTGTTATCGATAAAATCAGCCGTGCCGGGTAAAATATTGATCGGTTAAAAAGTAGGAATGAGGGAGCAAGAGGTTTCCTTTCATGCTTTATTGTATTGCATTAACCGGCTTATATGTCAAACAAGTTTAAGCAGACATTTTGTGTTGTAGGTAGTGCGATTGGATTAATACGTAAGTGCCCTATAAACATTTCCGCTAAAATATCTATAATAAATCTGCATAGACTTCGAGTTTAAGATTGATTGGTTTAACCAGTTGGCTTCTGTTGTAATTCTATATTAATCGGCGAAACCGCCGCTCTAACTCCCCTAAACCACCTACCGGAGAAAACCCATAAACCTCGGGCTTTATCCATTTCCACATGAGTTCTACCGAATTGTATTCAGCCGAATACTGCGGCAGATAAAACAGTCTGAATTGATAAGAACTCCCTTTTTTCGTATGGGAGTCTATAATGACGATTCCAAAGCTTTGTCGATTTATCAAGAATTCATCATTCTTCGTGATTTTTATATTCAATAGGATCACTCACACCGGCATCTCTAAAGCCTTTTAAACGCAAAAGGCAAGCATCGCACTGGCCACAGGCCAATCCTTCTCCCGATGGATCGTAACAGCTGTGCGTCTGGCTATAATCAACACCCAACTCTATTCCTTTATGGATAATTTGCGCTTTGGTCATCCTGATAAGCGGCGTATTAATTTTTATTCTCTGCTTACCTTCCACTCCGGCCTTTGTGGCGAGATTGGCCATCTTCTCGTAAGCTTCGATGTATTCGGGGCGGCAATCGGGATAACCGCTATAATCCAGAGCATTAACACCGATAAATATATCAAATGCTTTTATTGTTTCCGCCCAGGCCAGAGCGTAAGAAAGAAATATGGTATTGCGTGCCGGAATATAAGTTACAGGAATATCCTTTCCCATTTGTTTAATGTTGCGGCTCTTAGGAACAGCTATATCATCGGTTAACGCGGAACCGCCAATGCGGCGCAGATCAATATCGACAATCAGATGCTCATCCGTATTAAAATACCGGGCAATGCGGGACGCTGCCTCCAATTCCACCTCATGGCGTTGACCATACTTGAAGCTCAAGGCATAGATTGCAAATCCCATATTTTTTGCGATAGCCAATGTTGTGGTGGAATCGATACCGCCGCTTAATAAAACTACAGCTTTCAGTTTGTTCTTCATTATCCTAACACTTATTAAATTATTTGGAAAATACGCTACTATTTACTGCCGGAAGCTTCAATACGGAAAAGACTCTTCGCGTTGCGGGTTGTGGCATCAGCCACTTCCTCCAAAGACACGCCTTTAATTTCCGCTACTTTCTTTGCCGTATGGATAATAAAGGAAGGTTCGTTTCTTTTACCACGGTGCGGAACAGGAGCAAGATAAGGAGCGTCCGTTTCCAACAGTATTGAAGACAAGGGCACGTGTCTGACAACATCTTGAACAGTCTTTGCCTTATCATAGGTCACAACGCCAGGCACGGAAATATAAAAACCTAAGTCCAGGCATTGTTTGGCCATATCATAGTCGCCGGAAAAACAATGAAAGACACCGCGGCGCACACCGGAGGCGCCAACTATCCGCAGTGTTTGTTCATGGGCATCACGATCATGAATTATAACCGGCAACTGCAATTCCTTAGCCAGTTCCAGTTGACGGCCAAATAAATCTATCTGTTTTTCTTGAGGCGAGATATTGCGGAAGAAATCTAATCCAATTTCGCCATAGGCGACAACTTTTGGTTTATGCGCCAGCTCTTTAAGAGCTTCGTAGGTTCTCTTATCGGTTTTTGCTACATCATGGGGATGGATACCGACTGTTGCGTAAATATTTTCATGCCTCTCGGCTAACTCAACCGCTTTACGACTGAGCATCAAGTTTGTTCCTACAGTAATTACAAAACCAACGCCCGCCTGACGGGCACGCTTAATCACTTCCTCACGGTCGTAATCAAACTCTTTCATTTCGAGATGAGCATGGGAATCAATCAACATAAAAATTATTTTTCGTTTACATCTGGACTGACTTCCTCAGCATTTTCCGCAACATCAGGGATTTTTTTCAGTAAACTCTGCAAATCTTTTTCGGATATTTCACCGGATAATAATCGGCGAGAAAGAATACGTTTATCGAGACTAAGTAATTCCGTGTTAACTTTTTTGGCCATACTAAGATTTCTCCTTCTACGCTTAATTTAACGAGGGGAGTACTATTACACTTTCTCAATTTTATCAAGCCGTAAGAGATAAATGCGGTAACATTGAATACGGGAAATACCTTGACACCTGCGAACCTTTTCGTTAAATGCTATAATAAATATAGTGAGGTTGCTGCCATAAAGTTTTTTTTATTTAATAGACAACTTATTTATGACTAAAATTATCATATTTTTTGCCGTTTCTATAATTTTTTTCATTATTTCCTGGCCGGCTATATTCCAACCGGGCAGCCGAAAGTTTTATCGATTTTTTGCTTTTGAGTTTCTCCTAATTTTAATTTTAGTCAACAGCAATTACTGGTTTTATAAGCCTTTTTCCAGTTTTCAAATATTTTCCTGGGGATTATTAATAATTTCTCTCCTTTTAGTTCTTCCCGGCTTCTATCTCCTTATTCACGAGGGCAAACCCGCGAGCTCCGCCAACATTGAAACGACTACCAACTTGGTAACTACGGGAGTATATAAATACGTTCGCCATCCTCTTTATAGTTCGCTAATATTTCTTGGCGCAGGTTGTTTATTAAAAAATCCTTCACTTCTGGCTTTAAGCCTGTTTGCCGTTACTGCAGTATTTGTTTATGCTACGGCTCTATCCGAAGAAAAAGAAAATCTACTTAAGTTCGGAGATGATTATACCGCCTATACGAGAAAATCAAAGATGTTGGTTCCTTTTTTATTCTAAATCAATACTAAATAAAGGGAGAAATCATCTTGCCCTTTCATTTCCTGATAAAAACAATATAAGCCAATTCATTTATTGAAATATTTTTTTTCAGACGATTCCACTTATTTGATAGTGAGAAATAAACATAGATTTGTTGGGAGAACTTGAGTTTTTAGCCTTAATTGTTCGTCGAAATACTAAAATCACTTCTTTAACCGCGGATCGAGTGAATCCCTGATGCCCTCTCCCAGAAGATTGTAGCCTACAACCGTGATTAATATGGCCAGCCCCGGATACAACGACAGCCACCAGGCAATATCTATATTGTCTTTGCCAGCTGTCAAAATGTTACCCCAACTGGGAGTAGGCGGTTGCACGCCAATGCCTAAAAAGCTCAGCGCTGACTCGGTAAGTATTGCTCCGGCAATACCTAATGTCGCCGCAACTAAAATCGAAGCAAAGGCATTAGGCAGGATATGGAGAAAAATAATCCGCAAATCACCCGCCCCTATCGCTCTCGCGGCTTGAACAAAGTCTCTTTCTTTCAACGAAATGAAGTCGGCACGCACCAGTCTTGTTACCCCCATCCAGCCGGTTAAACCGATAACTATCATAATATTCCAAATAGAAGGTTCCAAAAATGCGATTACCGCCAGAATCAGAAAAAATGTCGGAAAGCAAAGCATGATGTCCACAAACCGCATAATTGCCGCGTCAACCCACCCGCCATAATAGCCGGATACTGCTCCCAGAATTGTTCCGATAATGATGGCCACACCGGTAGCCACAAAACCTACTTTTAGTGAAATTCTTGCACCCCAAATTATCCGGGAAAGAACGTCGCGCCCTAGCTGGTCTGTCCCGAATAAATGACTGGCCGAAGGAGAAGCCAGAACATTAGTCAAATCAATTTGTCCCGAAATCATAAGGTGCGAGCCACGGTGCCAGTAGCGAAATGAGAAAAAATAATAAAACAATTCCGCTACCGGTGAGCATTAATTTATTTTTATAAAACATTTCCCAGAAGCCCATAATTAGTATGACCTAAGAACAATTTTTACCTTTAAGTGCCAAGAGGTTCATGAGCATATTATCAAAAGTACTGCCCGGCGCATGCCGGGTCATCCCACAATTTTCATCGTCAAGATAGGCGAATACGCGGATCAGCCACTGCATAAGATACGTCGGCAATTAAATTTCCTAAAAGCGTTAAAATAGCGCCAATGAGCAGAATACCCATAACCGTTGGGTAATCTCTGGCCATAACCGCCATATAAAAAAGCTGTCCCATACCCGGAATCGCAAATATTGTCTCAAAGATGACACTGCCGCCGATAAGGCCCGGAATGGAAAGTCCTAAAATAGTTATGGCCGGCAAAAGCGCATTGCGCAATGCATGCTTGTAAATAACATCTCTTTCGCTCAAACCTTTAGCCCGCGCAGTCATAATATAATCCTGCCGGATTACTTCCAGCATGTTCGCGCGCATGTAACGGGAAAGGCCTGCTAATCCGCCAAAGGCGGATATAAACACGGGCAAGACTAAATGTTTGGCCAAATCGACAAATTGCATCCAGGGAGTAAGATATTCATAATTTAAGGAACGCAAACCGGAAATGGGCAGCCAGCCGAGTTGGATGCCAAAAAATATCATCAGCAATAAAGCCAACCAAAATGTGGGAACGGCAAAACCAATAAATACGAATACACCGGTGATTTTGTCGAAAAGAGAATCCTGATAGACGGCAGAAAGCACTCCTATGGGTAGAGCAACAGCAATGATAATTAAAAGAGATAAAAATTCCAAGATGATGGTAATGGGCAGTCGCTCCATAATTTTAGCGGCAACAGGACGGTGGTCGGAAGAAAAGGATATTCCCAGATCTCCACGGCTAATCTTTTTCAGCCACGACCAATACTGCTCATGAATAGGTTTGTCCAGTTCATACAAGGTCTTGAGGCGCTCTTTCATTTCCACGGAAGATTTTGGATTCATTTGGGTCTGCAAATCGGTTGGAGAACCGGGAGCCAGACGCATAACAAAAAAACAAATGATTGTAATTCCCAGTAAAAGCGGAATCATAAAAATTAATCTTTTTATAATATATCGAAGCACGCTAATTTCCTAAACCGGTTCTATATTGTCTAAATCAATAATGATCAAATAAAATCCAAAAGGCCATGTCTTTAATGTTCTCCAGCGACTGCCAAAGGTCATCTTGCGCATGAGCCTCCAATGTTATTATCGGATGAATTTTATTTTTCTTTAAAGATTGAAAAAGCTCATGAAAAGGAAATTTTCCGTTGCCTACCGGCAGATGCTCATCGGTTAATCCGTGATTGTCATGTAAATGTAGTTGACCTAAATATTTTCCCAACTCCTGGAGCCAGATATTTAGCGGTGTATAAGAAAACACGTTAAAATGTCCCGTATCAAAGCAAAAACAAATTCGATCCGAAGACAGCGCATCGAAAAGACGGCGCAAAATATACGGATTTTTTTCATAGACATTTTCCAATGCAATAATTGTTTTGGCGTCTTTAGCCAACGCAATCAACTCTGTCCATGTTTTAATGCTGTTCTCCAGCCATAAATCATCGCAATCTACATAATATCGTTCATCAAAAGAAGCATGGCAAACAATTCTTAATGGTTGAAAATAAGACGCCAGATCGAATACCTGTTTTATTCTATCAAAACTTGTCTGCCGGATTTTATCATCCAGCGCTCCGGGACGTAAATCCATAAAAGGAGCATGGAAAGTGACTTTTAAGCCGGCACTGGAAAAAAGTTTTGCTGTCTCCATACATATTGCTCTATCTATGTTCTGCAACGCATAGTGACTAAAATAAATTTCCGGATTCAACTTCTGCTGAAGAATCAATCCCTGATACTGGGGCAAAAGATGAAACGGCATGTGTACGTGAACCTTGCTTATAATATCCTGCATTAAGAAATTCCTTTATAAATTGATAAGGAAAGCTCATTTATCATGGCCATTATTATTTCACAATAACCAAAAAAATCTTATTGCTATTAAAAAATATTTGCAACTTTATACTGCATTTTCGCTTTCTCGTTTTAGAGGTCATTCTTTTAGCACACTGAAGAACATAATCCAATACTTCCCAGCAGGAACAACCGCATTATAAATGTAACATTGTCAACCCGGATTATTTGTGGCATATAAAAATATCTACGATGTTCAGACTGAAGGCTGAAGTACCTAAAGGGAAAATTTTACAAAAACGGGAGGTTTATTTGCCGGCAAAGAAAAATGAATCTCAACAACGCCTGCTTATGTGCATCAACGCAACTCTGCAGAAAAAAGCGAAAGATATTATCGTTTTGAACGTTAAAAAAAATGCTGCCTTTACGGATTACATGCTTATTTGCAGTGGAACAACTGAAAGACAAGTTCAAGCAATTTCCGCTGCGATACAGGAATTTTTAAAGAAAGCAGCGATCAAACCATTGGGTGTAGAGGGTGAAGCTAACGGCCAATGGATTTTGCTTGATTACGATGACATCGTAATTTCCGTTTTCCAGGAATCGCTTAGAGGCTTCTACGATATAGAAAATTTGTGGGATGCCCCCCGTATGAGTATTGATGAAAACGCGACGGAAATAAAAAAATTAAACAAGGCAATGGCTTGATTATAGATGAAGTTTTAAGGGATATCACCGATGTCATTTTTCCACCCCAGTGTATAAGCTGTGCCGCTATTTTACAGCCGATTACGGAAAAAGTATTTTGCCCGACATGCCGGGAAAAAATAAAATTTCTAACCGGCAGTCTTTGCCCTATTTGCGGTATAATGTTTTTCAATAGTCCGTCCGCAAGCCATTTATGCGGAAATTGTTTGGAAAATGAGCCTTATTTCTCTTGCGCCCGCGCTGTAGTCGGCTATGAGACCATTATTCTAAATGCAATTCATCAGTTTAAATACGGCCGCAATTTATCCATTGGTGTCCTGCTTGCTTCCCTCATGGCCGATTTTTCTTTCCCTGATTTAGACTTTAGTGAATACTCTCTAATCATTCCAGTCCCCTTACATATAAAGAAGCTAAGAAAACGGGGTTTTAATCAATCTATTATTTTGGCAGACGCCATAGGGGAAAAATGGCAAATCCCCGTAAATTTTTCCTTGCTAAAACGCTGCAAATTTACTTTAACACAAACTGGTTTAGACAAAAAAGAAAGGAAACGAAATATTAAGGGGGCGTTTGAGGTAAGAGACAAGGAAAAAATTGCCGGCAGAAATATCATTCTTGTCGATGACGTTTATACTACCGGAGCTACTCTCAATGAATGCGCCAAAATATTGATAAAAGCCGGAGCACAAAAAGTAGCTGTGTTGACACTGGCCAGAGTTCTCCAGAATTCAATTATATGATAGGCAACGGGTGATAATGAAAAAAATTTTAGAAAGAGATGCACTCAAAAACAAGCTGGAAAAACTGCGCAAAGAAGGCAAAAAAATTGCTTTCACTAACGGCTGTTTTGATATTATTCATGTCGGCCATGTCCGTTATTTGAGGGAGGCTAAAAAAACCGCCGATGTTTTGGTACTGGCGCTCAACAGCGATTCTTCCGTGCGGGCAATTAAAGGAGAAAAAAGGCCGCTGGTGAGCGCGGAAGAAAGAGCAGAAATTATTGCTGCACTTGAATTTATTGATTTTGTTACGATATTTGACGAGTTAACACCACTGGAACTCATTAATTACTTGAAACCTGATGTCCTTATTAAAGGAGGCGATTGGCCGGAAGAGAAGATTGTCGGCAGAGAGGAAATAAAAAAATGGGGAGGCAGGGTTGCAATAATCCCTGAAGTTACAGGCAAATCCACAACAAATATTGTGGAAAAGATAAAAAAAATGTATTGTTCTAACGACTAAATAATTAAGCCTATTTTTAAGATATTATTTGTGTTATTATTTTTCTTTACAAACAATTTTCCATTAGGTAATAAGGAACGTTTAAGTTTTTTATGCGAGGAGTAGAAACATTGGAAAAACAAACGACTTTAAAACCGGAAAAACTGGAAGCATTTCGAGCAATGCTCATTCAGAAAATTAATGAGCTTTTGAGCTGAAGCAGGTAAAACTGTTTCCGAAATGACCAACGGCAAAGAAAATTTCCCTGATCCCAACGACAGAGCATCTCTGGAATCCGACCGGAATTTTGAATTGCGCATCAGGGACAGAGAACGCAAGCTCATATTGAAAATGCAGGAAGCCATCAAAAGAATTGATGATGGAATTTTTGGCATCTGCGAAGCCTGCGGCGGGCCGATTTCCGAAAAAAGATTAATGGCCAGACCGGTTACCACTGTTTGCATCGAATGCAAAACCAAGCAGGAAAAACTGGAAAAGCTCAAAGGCGAATAACCTTAAAAGCAGAAACTTATAAAACGCTCCGCTTTTGGGGCGTTTTTTTTGGCCCAAGCAATCGGTAAATAATTCCATTTTAAAACTAAAAATGCTAATACCAGTTTTATATCAAAGATGATATCGAGGCGGCAAGGAGGAGGCTCCGGAGGCGTATATTTTAATACGTTGAGGAAGCTGACGACGCTGCCAACAAAGATAGCGCTTTGATTTAGAATTGGACAAGATTATATGTATGTAAATGTCGCCCTGAACATTCCGTCCGATAAACTCTTCACTTATGAAGTTCCTACAAATTTGCGGCAGGATATTGAAATCGGCAAACGAGTTTTTGTCCCTTTTGGCCGCAGAAAACGCACCGGCTTTATTGTTGCCGTAATATGCCATCCTGCGATCTGGCAGATATAAAATCCATTTTAGAAATACTTGATGACGAACCTCTTTTCAGTCAAGCCGATCTTGATTTTTATCAATGGATTGCCAATTATTTTATGTATCCGCTGGGCAAGACGCTGGCCGAACTGATTCCTTCCGGTTCCGAAAAAAAAGATTTTCTCTGGATTACTCCTATCTTTGCCCGCTGATATTATCCCTCTCGCCTGCGCAGGAAAAACTGCTTGCTTTTTTACAGCAATATCCCCGAGGCATAGCTTTGAACAATCTGGCAAAGATATGTGAGTTGAAAAATGTTTCTTCGGCCGTGCGCAGCCTTCATTTAGCGGGTCTTTTGCAAATTGAAGAAAAGCAAAACAAACAACTTTCCCTGCACCGTGAAAAAATTGTGACGCTGGATGAAAGTAAAATCGCCGCAACAAAATTAACCGCACAAACAGGAAAAGCTTGTTGAATTTCTGAAAACACATGGTTCCATGGCCTTAAACGATTTGATTGAAAAATCCAATATCTCCGGCGCAGTTGTCAAAAATCTGCATAATAAAGGAATTATTTCATTTACATCCGCTGAAAAAATTCGCACCGCACCCCTGCATTCAGTAATCAATGGCAGTGACGGAAATATAATTCTCAATGACGAGCAGAAAATGGCGCTCGCAGAAATTTCCCGCTATTTAGGAAAAAATGTTTTTACACCCATTTTGCTTCACGGAGTCACCGGCAGCGGAAAAACCGAAGTCTATTTAAACGCCATTGAAAATGTTTTGAAAAATGGCGGGTCGGCAATTTACCTTGTCCCGGAAATTGCCTTAACGCCGCAGCTGATATCCCGCATTGCCGGAAGATTTGATGAGCAGAAAATTGCCGTACTTCACAGCGGCATTGCCGAATCTATCCGCTACGATCAATGGCGGCAAATCAAACGCGGCCGAATCAATCTGGTCATCGGCGCCCGTTCCGCTCTTTTTGCTCCTTTGCCGAATCTAAAATTGATCATCGTCGATGAAGAACACGATGCATCCTACAAACAGGATGAACGGCTCTGCTACCATGCCCGCGATCTGGCTGTTTTGAAAGCAAAGCTAGCTCAGGCGGTCATAGTACTTGGTTCGGCCACACCCGGTGTCCGCACATATTTCAACGCCCAAACAAAAAAATACCATTATCTGGAATTGCCTCAACGGATGAACAATAAGCCTTTGCCCGTAGTGGAAATCATCGACATGAAAGAACTCAAAGAAAAACAGGGCAAAACGCCGATTCTTTCCGCTGCTCTGATTTCTGCTATCGAGGAAACACTAATCAGAAAAGAACAGGTTTTACTTTTTCTCAACAAACGCGGCTTTGACACATTTCTTGTCTGTGCCGATTGCGGCTATAATTTCCGCTGTCCCAATTGTGCCGTTTCCCTGAAAAATCATGCTGCCGAAAATATCATCAAATGCCATTATTGCGATTACAACAAAAAGCCATGCCGCTATGTCCTTCCTGCAAAGGCAGCCGCATCTTAAGCTATGGTGTCGGCACACAAAAGCTGGAAAAAGAAATAGAAATACTTTTTCCCAAGGCCCGCATTCAAAGAATGGATTCCGACACAACTTCCCGCAAAGGAAGTCAGGAAAAAATTCTTCAATCTCTTTGGAGCAAGGGAAATTGATATTCTTATAGGCACACAAATGATCACCAAGGGGCATGACTTTCCATTTATCACACTGGTCGGCGTTATCTCGGCAGATACATCTCTGAATATGCCGGATTTCCGGGCGGCGGAAAGAACTTTTCAACTGCTAACGCAAGTCGCGGGACGCGGCGGTCGCGGAGAAACTGCCGGTAAAGTTATTATCCAGACCTTTAATCCTCAACACTACGCCGTGCAGTATGCTCAAAATCATGACTATAAATCATTTTATGCTGAAGAAATCGATTTTCGCAAATCTCTGCAATACCCGCCATTTGGCCGGATCATTAATTTGCGTCTGTCTTCTGTCAGGAAAGATCTTTTATTGGAAGATGCTCAGCTTCTCGGGAAACTGGCAAAAAAACTCAGCGCTCGCTATAAAAATGCCGTCGAAATTATCGGCCCGGCAGAATCACCACTGGCTAAAATTAGAGGACGCTTCCGTTTTCAGATGCTGATTAAAGGACAGGATATAAATTTCCTGCATCAAATCGCACATGAACTCATACTCAAACATAATAACAGCGCAGTGAAGATTACGGTTGATGTCGATCCGGAAAATTTTATGTAGTTCCAATTCTGAAAACAAACGGCTCCCAACTAGTTATAAACGTTTTCAGCAAGCATTACTTCCTGTAAGGTTGTTTTTCTTATTTTACCAATTTACACAACATTTCAATCGGAAATAGACACAATTCAAATTCGACGACAAACATTAGCACCACACCACTCATTTCGCGGTCTTTATCTCCTGCTTATATTTCCTTGACAACCAAGAATGACTTCCATATTCTTCTTTCCAGTGAAAGCAAATACTTATCAAAAGGCAGGTCGCGATGAATATCAAGGATAAATTTGAAAGTCTGTTTCATGCAGATCACACCAGAAGGACATTCCTGGATCTCGCCGGGAAAACCATAGCCCTCTTCTCAGCCCTGCCCCTTCTGATGAAATCAATGGTAAGACAGGCAAACGCCGCGCCGGTATCAGCCAAAGCGCAAAAGACCACAGTCACTATGAAGGGCGGAAACTACACCCTTCTAAAAAACGGCCTCATCGTCGACGGAACGAAAAAGAAGGGATTTCAGGGGAATTTGCTCATCCGCAACAACCGGATAGAGGAAATTTCCGAGCGGAAGATAAATGCTGTCGGGACAGTCATCGACTGTGCGGGCTTAGTCGTCATGCCGGGGATCATCGATGCGCATTCCCACATGGACTGGGTTCTTCCCGTTCGGGGGCATGAGGAACTGAAGGTGCCCTTCACCGCCCAAGGGGTAACCACGTTCGTGGCCGGGCAGTGCGGTTACGGAGTGGCGGGATTCCGTAAGAATACTCCCTTCATGAGTAAGATCGAGATATACAACCGAAACTTGTACCGCATCCAGTGGGACACAATGGCCCAGTACTTCGATTACGTGCAGCGGAACGGGATGACCCACAACATGCTAAACTTCGCAGGTCATGGGACTACGAGGGCTTCGATCCGAGGGTTTAATGCCGCGCCCATGAGCAAAGACGAGATGAAAGAGATGCTCATGCTCCTGGAGCGGTCGATGGATGAGGGCGCCGCGGGAGTTTCTCTAGGCCTGCAGTACGAACCGGGAATTTTCGCCAAATACGGAGAGCTCAGCGAAGTCGCGAAGCTGGTCAAAAGGAAAAACAAAGTGCTATCCGTGCACCTCAGGGCTTACTCGTCGCTCTCGCCAGGCTACCCGATGAGTACACTGAAGATCCTGTTGGATTACGTTTCTCCTTTCGACGGCTATGAGCCACATAATCTGCTGGCCATAGATGAGATGCTGAACGTCGCCCGCGACACCGGAGTGCGGCTGGAGATCTCCCACCTGATATTTGTCGGCGCCAGGACATTCAAGACATACAAAGGCGGGCTGGATCGCATTGACAAGGCTATCAAGCAGGGCGTGGACGTGAAGTTCGACACTTATTCCTACCACTGCGGCACCTCTCACATCAACGTCGTCCTGCCACCGTGGTTCCTGGCGAAGGTGCCCGGGGCGTACAAGGACAAAAAGATGCTCGAAAGGCTCAGGAGCGAACTCGGCCTCATTCAGAGGTTCTTGGGCTTCGGGATTAACGATATTCAGGTCACCTATGCCAATCACGAAGAGCTGAACCAGTACAACGGCATGTTCCTGGGCGAGATAGCGAAGAAACGAGGCATGGACTGGTTCGAAAGCACCATGGACATAGCGGAGAGAAGCGGGGGAAAAGCGGCTGTGCTCAACCACAGGTACAGCAATCTGGAGATCGTCGAGGCTCTGATGCAACACCCGGCTTCCCTCTTCATGACAGACGCCGGCGTGGCCTTAAAGGGTGTGCAGAACCCCGCCGCTTACGGGAATTTCCCGCGCTTCCTCCAGCTCGCGCGAGAGAAGAAGCTCATCTCTCTCGAGGAAGCGGTCTACAAGATGTCTGGTGCGGCGGCGGAGCGGTTCCAGATAAATGACCGCGGATTTCTGAAGGCTGGCCTGGCGGCCGATATTACCGTAATAGACTGGAAGAATATCCGGGACAACAATACTCTTACCGAAACTAGCAAAACTCCGACGGGAATAGAGTCAGTCTTCATCAACGGGAAACAGGTCGTAAAAAAAGGAAAAGCAGATACTGCCATTAAGGCCGGCAAGATCATCGTGTAAGGGATCAGTGGAATCAGTCGGGCGGTAAACGGAGATAACAAGCCTCAACCCGTGTATCGGGAGAGACTGGTCTACTCGGCTCAGAATAAAAAAGCTATGAGTACTCAAGTACTGTTCTTGGTTATATCCGCAGCATTGTTGCATGCTGTATGGAATCTCATCTTTAAAAAAACAAATGGTAAACTTCCTTTTGTTTGGTTAGCTTCATTAGCTTCTGCAGTCGTCTATCTTCCCTTTGTCATTTAGCAACTATTACAATAGGCAAAGATGGGTTTTTGATTTAAGAGTAAATTGCGATACATTCAAATAATTGCGCCGGAACAAATATACTTACCCATTTCGCATCGGGATCATAGGTGTTTTCAACAATCACTTCTTCCTGTTATCGAGCATCCGATGATTTTGCTAAGCCCACATCTTTTCAAATAGTAATCTGAAACATCTATTTGCCATTTATTAATGGTTGAAGTATAAGAAAGGCCTACTTGTTAAATAGGGGGTTTTTCTATGCAAGCCATCTCTGTAAGAATCTTCCTTATCCTATCTTTATTCGCAGTAATCAATCCATATTCACTTCTGGCTGCCTCAGAGAAGCGTACCGCTTTGATCATCGGCAATAGCGCATACAGTTCCGGTCCCCTGAAGAATCCCGTCAATGATGCCGCGGATATGTCCGCCCTGCTGAAGAAGCTCGGCTTTACGGTTACGCTCAAGAAAAACGCCGGATTGCAGGAAATGGACGAGGCTATTGAGGCGTTTGGCAACCGCCTGAAGAAGGGCGGCGTGGGTTTGTTTTACTATGCCGGTCATGGCGTACAGGTAAATGGAACAAACTACCTGCTGCCGATTGGCGCGAAGATAAATAAAGAGGCCGACGTCAAGTATCAGGCTGTTGATGCCAATAAAATCTTCGATGAAATGGCAACCGCAAACAATGGTCTGAATATTGTCATGCTCGACGCCTGCCGGGACAATCCTTTTGCCCGTAGCTTTCGAAGCGCCGCAAGAGGCCTTGCCATCGTCAACAGCGCTCCATCGGGCACTTTCATTTCGTATTCGACCAGTCCCGGCAACGTAGCTGCGGATGGTGACGGTCGTAACAGCCCCTATACTGAATCGCTATTAAAACAAATGGCTACACCTGACCTGCCCATTGAGCAAGTCTTTAAGAAGGTGCGGCAGGAACTCAATAAAAAGACTAACAGCAGACAGATTCCATGGGAGCTATCCTCGCTCAGCGGAGACTTTATATTTAATTCCAGCAAGTTACACCAGCAGATTCAACCAGCAGATGCTGATACGGCGGATCAGGAGAACAATTTAGCGGAAGAGAGAAGGAAATTAGCCGAGGAAAAACGCCGGACGGAAGAGAAACGCCGCAAGCTGGAAGACGAAAAACAAAAGCTGGCGTATGTTCCTAAGGTGGATCCCGCCAAAGGTTCGCGCTACATTGATTCTTTGAGCGCGAATGTAACGGAAGTCAAGTTCTTTGAAGGAGGCTATGATGTCCCTGCAAAGGATCAAAGGCTTTACCGAACAAGTTTTTCCCGCACAGGAACGAGATATGTCAACTTTGAACTTCATTTGCAGCATCCCCTGGCGGTCGAGCGCAAAGATTTTGTTGTTGAATATATCTGGTTCAATCCTCGCGGCAACGAGATATTCCGTGGCAATTTAAATACTTATATTCATAATAATTGGAGTACCTCTTATCACAGTGAAGGTTACGGCTGGAGAGAAACATCATCGACAAACTGGATTGTCGGCACATACCGCTTGGATTTATATGTGAACGGCAATAAAATTGTTAGCGAGAATTTTAACGTCTATTGATTTATTGTTGCGTATTTATATTAAGATGTCGGCTATGGATTTGGAATACTATCAGGTGCTAAAGTTCAATTGGTAATCTTCAGTTTTTCCAGTTTCATGAATCTATTTGTTTGTAGGTTGCACCAAGAATCATTATGAGATTTAATTTAGCAGTGTTTATAAAGTCACATATTCTTCAGGACAGTTTTACTTAGTTTTAATTCTCAATGCCGAAAAGAAATTAACCACAGCTATGCAGGCACCCAGCAGAAATATATACTGATAGCCCCATGTCACCCAAAGAAACCCTCCCAGCAAAGCGATAGAAATAGACAGGGCATGATCAATAGTCACGCCCATCGTCAACGTTTGGGCAACATCTTCCGGAACAACAGCAATCTTTTGCAGATATGTTGCCCGCGCCATACTGACCGACATGAGCAACTGGTCAAAGATATAACAGGCAAAAGCAACAAACAGGGCGGCAGTTTCCGAAAAAATCTCTCTGGAATAACCATAGCCCAGGCAGACAAAGACAAGAAGAACAGCCTCGGCGGTAAGGACGAATCTCTCGCCTAATTTATCGATTGCCCTTCCCAGCATCGGTTTGAAAAAAATACCGATGACGCCGCCGATGGCCAGCAGAGTCGCGAGAACTTGCGTCTTCTGCCGGAAAACAGTTACCAGCACCCAGGGGGCAAATGTCAGAAAAATCTGTTTGCGCGTTCCATAAAGAATATTTAACCAATAAAATAGTTTGTATTCTTTGCGCAGTTTAAATTTAGTGCGGGCGGAATACGGCTCATCTTTTGTCATCAGGTAAAGAAGAATTGATACGGTAAGAAATCCCAGAAACGCAAAGATGTAAGATGTCTGAAAATCCAGGTAGAAATATTTAAAACCGATGAAGATGGCAAAACTACCGATGATCATGGCAATATTGGCCACAGCGCTGAATTGCCCCAGCCTTCTGCCGGTCTGCCCTTCTTTCGCCAGTTCCATGCCAATGCTCTGGTTCAAAGGGATGAACAAATGCTGACCGACGCTGAAAATAAAAAGCCAGACAAGCATGATGGAAAAACCCGGCGATCCAAAACCGATCAATAGTATGCCGAAAGCGCACAGGAGATTGGCCACAAATGCGAGTCGCCGGGAACAAAGAAAAAACAAAAGAGCGGAAAAAAAAACCACCAGAAAACCGGGCAGCTCCCTAGGAAGCTCCAGAAACCCCCGCTGAAAATCACTGATGAAATAAGTCTCGCTTAAAAAATTATTAAAGGTGGAATCAACAATACTCTGGGAAAATCCGAAAACAAATGTGGCTGTTAAAAAAAGACGGAAGTCCCAAGGCAAGCTAAATAATTTGTTTTTAATTTTTTGGATAATAGCATTAACCTGCCATAAAAGTATTCATTCTATGTTCAAATTATTAATCGGATAAATCAAAAAAAGCGCTGCCTTATGCTTACAATAAGCTATTATTTTTTCCCGCTTGATTTTTGCCAGGTGTTGATCCATTTTCCATTCATTTTTTTATAAAGGAAAGTATCTTCCTGAAATGATCCGGCTGCTTCTGTAATATAGCTCGTATCAGGGCGATAACTGATATTAACCCGGTAACTATCGGAACTCTTTTCCACCGGTTTTATCAAAACAATTTGTGCTTTCGGATGTATTCGTTGAAAATCATCTTTGATCATTTCATTTGGAGGTTGATCGCAACCGAACACAATAAATATTAATAGAAGTAAAAGCCTCTTTCTCATATTTGCCTCCCGAACATACGCTCGCAAAAATGCTGAAGCAGCCTCTATATAATTTATCCTTAAATATTTATCAATCCACTGTAAAATAATTTTAGTAATCTTTTTTAAGCTGTAAGATTGTTGCCCTTGACAGCTTAGATTTATTTATCTATATGTTTTTATAGAAAAAAGAAAGGATTCTTTTTTAATGACCAAGCCCCGCATTCTTTTTATGGGAACACCATCTTTTGCCATTCCCGCGCTGGATATACTCCACACCCGGAACTATCCTCTTATCGGTGTTGTTACTCAACCTGATCGCTCCCAGGGAAGAGGCCAAAAAAAAATCGCCCCTCCGGTGAAAACTTTCGCGCAAAAACTTGGTTTGCCGATTTTTCAGCCCGAAAATATTAACGAACAATCTTTTATAGACCTTTTCCGGAAACTTAATCCGGAAATGGTCGTTGTTGCAGCCTTCGGCAAAATTCTGCCGAAAGTTATCATTGATTTTCCACCTCTGGGCTGCCTGAATATTCACCCGTCCCTATTGCCGAAATATCGCGGCGCAGCGCCGATCAATTGGGCAATAATTAATGGAGAGACAAAAACAGGTGTTACAATTATGCATATGAATGAAGGAATGGACTCCGGCAATATCATTTTACAAAGCGAAGCCGTTATTTCTGCGAATGAAAACTACGGCCAATTACATGACCGCTTAGCGACGCAAGGATCTGCTTTACTCATAACTGCTATTGAACAAATTCTAGCCGGTAATTTAACCGACAGGGCACAGGATCCTTCTTTAGTTACCTTCGCCCCTCGTCTGACAAAAGAAACCGGCCGAATAAACTGGCATGCCGACATCTTCGACATTGTAAATCTGATCCGTGGCCTAAGCCCAATACCTGCAGCTTATACAATCTTAGAAGGTCAATTACTAAAAATATATAATTCCGAACCTAAGCCCGACAAAGCCGGCAATATTCCGGGCACAATTGGCATTATAACTGTGGAAGGCATACCTGTTGCCGCTAAAAACGGATATGTGCTTTTAAAAGAGTTACAACTTGCCGGTAAAAAAAAGATGCCGGCAAGCGCTTTTCTCCGCGGTTATCACCTTAATCCCAATGTCATTCTAGGTTCATGATTTTTCCTAAATAATTAAAGAATAGCAGACGATATGTGTTTGAATAATAACTGAAAAGCGCCACACACTGCTTTAAAAAATGAAAGCCGCAAATTCTCTTTCACTGTTTTAAATTTTTTATAGTTAGCAATAATATTTGTAACGGCTTAATTATCTTGACATGCATGATAGACCTTGAATATACTTAAAGCTATAAAAAAGTGGAATCAAAAAAGTAAATAATCGAAGATTCTTAAGGAACAATATCAATCAGTATGCAGTATGCGCTCGTTATCGAATTCAAATTTTTGATAAAACACTAATTCTATAAAGTGAGGAAAACAGTTTTGCATTACACAATATTTAATACACCTCTTATTAAATCAATTTTGCGGGGCGTTTCTTTGTTTTTTTTAAGGACACTCGGCTGGAAAGAAATCGGTCCGCTACCCAAAAAAGCAAAATATTTAATCATTGTTGCGCCGCACACTTCTAACTGGGATGTATTCTATGGCGTGATCCTGGCTTTCGCGCTAAAACTTGACGCTCGCTTTTTGGCTAAAAAAGAATTATTCAGGTGGCCTTTCAGTCCGCTTATGAAATGGCTGGGCGGATTGCCGATTGACAGGGCATTATCAAATAATATTGTGGATCGAATGATCCATGAATTTGAAGTAAATGAGAAATTCGTCCTGGCCATAGCTCCCGAAGGTACCCGCCATAAAGTAGGTTACTGGAAATCCGGTTTTTACCATATAGCTGAAGGCGCACACGTTCCCATCCAGCTGGCTTTTATTGATTATGCAAGCAAATCGGGCGGTGTGGGACCGCTTATTTATCCAACGGGAGATATAGATCGGGACATGAACGCCATTCGCGATTTTTATCTAACAGTCAAGGGAAAGCATCCTGATCAAACAAGCCCAGCTGCTATTCGTCCCCCCAAATGATTTATTTTTATAATGCACCGTATATAATGTATGTACGCAAAAAGATCCTTTGATTATCAATATGCCGATATTCTCGTATTCCCTGGCATCAAACGACTGTATTTATTATTAATAATCGCATAAGTATATAAGCTATGGATAAATCCATTCGCCATTTGGCGGTCGACATTTTAACTCTGATTCAAAAACGCCAGAAATTTGCCACACCGCTTATTGATAACTGCCTCGATGCTTATAAATTATCCGGAACTGCTGATGGGCGTCTGCTTACTCACCTTGTTTACGGAGAACTGCGCTTGCAGGGACATCTTGATTGGATAATCGCAAAACTCTATCAAGGTGATTTTTCAATACTCAATGAAAAAATTAAAAATGTTTTGCGCATTGCCCTTTATCAACTTAAATTCAGCGAACGGCTACCGGATTTTGCCGTTGTCGATGAAGCTGTCAAGATTGCCAAAAAAATTCACCCCGCTAAAAGCGCACTGGTCAATGCAATTTTAAGAAATTACCTCCGCTCCGGTAAAAATATATCTTTCCCTTCTTTCGAAAAAAACCCGGCTGAACACATTGCGGCATTTCATTCCCACCCTTTGTGGCTCGTTAAAAAATGGATTGATATTTTCGGTAAAGATGAAACCGTTGCATTATGTGTGGCTAATAATGAAATACCGCCTTTGACAATACGCGTTAATACTTTAAAAACCACGCGGGAAGAACTTAAAGAAAAAATTGTATCTTCAGGCCTTGTTATTAATGAAACAACTTTTTCTCCCGATGGTTTTACTTTGTCTCATGTAGATCAACCGATTCAAAAAACATCCTTTTTTCACAAGGGATTGATTCGTATTCAAGACGAAGGCTCACAGTGTATTTCCTATCTGGTCAATCCGAAAGAAAATGAAACAGTTCTGGATATTTGTGCGGGCACGGGCGGAAAGACAACTCATTTAGCGGCAATTCTGAAAAACAAAGGTCAAATAGTCGCCATTGATCGTGATTCAGAAAAAATTTCTGAACTAAAAAAAGAAACAGTGAGAATGGGAATTACAAATATAGCAACCCAAACGGCTGATCTGAGTATTAGTCTCCCTGATTCATTAAAAGCAAGGTTCGATCATGTTCTTGTTGATGCCCCTTGCTCCGGCACGGGAACTCTGCGGAGAAATCCCGAAATCAAATGGCGCATATGTCTTACAGATTTGCATAATTATACTACGGTTCAAAAATGTATTTTAAGTAATGCTGCACTGGCTGTTAAAAAAGGCGGCCACCTGATATATTCTACCTGTTCACTTTTGCCCGAGGAAAATGAATGCATTATAGATGATTTCGTAAAGTCGAATGATCGTTTTCTTTATGCAAGCCCCCTTCATTAATAAATCCTCAACTATTGGACAAGCGCAATTTTTATCATACTTATCCGCAGGCGAATAATATGGACGGTTTTTTTGGGGTCATATTGAAGTGCCAATGATATAATCTTTTTTAATGAGCTTGATTTAAATTGACGAATGAAACAAAAAAATGATAGTTTACAAAACATTTTTTTGCTGGAGAAGCTTTCATGTTCGTAAAACAAATGCAGGTCGGCCATATGGCTGTTTTTGCCTATTTGCTCGGGGATACCATCACCGGCGATGCGCTGGTCATTGATCCGGCGGATAATGTCAAAGAAATTATTGCCGAAGCCCGAAAAAACAAATTGCGGATCAACTATATCGTCAATACTCACGGCCATGTTGATCACATCGGCGGAAATGCCGAAATGCAGAAACTCACCGGCGCTAAAATAATTGTTCACGAAGACGACGCCATGATGCTCACTTCCACACCGGCGATGATGCTCAAGATGTTTGGAGCGAAACAATCCCCGCCTGCCGATATTCTGGTTAAAGACGGAGATATAATCTCCGTGGGCAATATTGAACTGAAAGTTATTTCCACTCCCGGACACTCTCCCGGCGGAATGTGTCTTTATACGCCCGGATTTATTTTCACCGGTGATACTCTTTTTGTGGAAGCGGTAGGCAGAACGGATTTGCCGGGCGGTTCCTGGCAGATAATGTACAATTCCATTCAAACAGAAACTATTCACCCTGCCGGATGATACTAAAGTTATGCCCGGACATAATTACGGACGCACACCTACTTCCACCATCGGCCATGAAAAAAAGTACAATCCATCAGTGAGATAAAGGAGCATATCTTTTATGACTAAGAGCATACAGCAGACCAATTTTCCCAAATTAAAGTTTATTAATCGCGGTAAAGTTCGCGATCTTTATGCCGTAAAAGATTATTTACTCATCGTAGCCACCGACCGTATTTCAGCTTTTGATGTTATTATGCCCAATCCTATTCCCGGCAAAGGCGTGATTCTAAACCGCATGTCCGCTTTCTGGTTCAAACAAATGGAAGATATTATCGGCAACCATATTGTATCAACCAATGCTGCTGATTTTCCCGCCGAATGCGCTCCCTATCGAGAAGCATTGGAAGGCCGAAGCATGCTGGTGAAAAAAGCTTCTCCGCTGCCGGTGGAGTGTATTGTGCGCGGCTATCTCTCCGGCTCCGGCTGGAAAGATTATCTTAACAGTCAATCAATTTCCGGCATTAAACTTCCGGACGGATTGAAGGAATCTTCCAGACTGCCCCAGACCATTTTTACTCCGACAACCAAAGCTCCGGAAGGCGAGCATGATACGGCAATCACCAGAGGAGAAATGGAAGACATTATCGGCGTGGGACTAACCGATAAAGTTATAAATATCTCCCTGGCTATTTATGAACGGGCGGCGTCTATAGCAAAAAGCGCCGGAATTATCATTGCCGATACAAAAATGGAGTTCGGCCTGATCGGCAAGGAATTAATCCTGATCGACGAACTGCTCACTCCCGATTCCTCCCGCTTCTGGCCGAGCGATGATTACGAAGAAGGCCGGGCGCAAAAAAGTTTTGACAAGCAATTCTTGAGGGACTATCTTCTTTCCATTAATTGGAACCAGAAACCGCCCGCACCGGAATTGCCTGCGGAAATTATAGAAAAAACCAGAGCAAAATACGAAGAAGCGCTGAAACGGCTGGTAAAATGATTTATTACCATTGACATAAGCTAAAATCATTATTAAATTACTATTTGTTTATCCAAACATATTAGTTCCAGGGGGACATATTTGAGCTTTAGAAAACTACCGGATTACAACTTAAAACAAAAAATATTATATATTGATAATACTAGCCCTGAAGTTCTTCAGAATTATGGCAATTTGTTTCTGGAAGAAGGCAGTATATCCGACGCGCTCGATTTTTATGAAAAAGCAAAGCACCATGAAGGTATGCAAAAAATTAAAGATATCGCTTATGATACCGGCGATGTTATGCTTTTTCAGCGGGCCGCTAAAGCCCTGAACTTGGAACTAAATAAAACCGACTGGGAAAGTATCGGTCAAAAAGCCATTGCCTTAAAAAAATATTCGTTTGCTCAACATGCCCTGGAAAAAGCCAATAACGAGGAGACTGTTAAATTCACTGAAGAAAATTATGGAAGCGGAGAAACACGGAAAAAGCACATGACAAAAAAAGATTATTATGAAATTCTGGTGTAAAACCAACAGCTTCAGAAGAAGAAATAAAGAAAAATTACCGTAAAATAGCAATGCAATGTCATCCGGACAGAAATCCGGGTGACAAAAAAGCGGAAGAACAATTCAAAGAAGCGGCTGAAGCTTACGAAGTATTAAGCGACAAACAAAAAAGGGAAATCTATGACCATTACGGTCACGAAGGTTTAAGCAGCACCGGCTTTAGAGGCTTCAGCGGTTTTGACGATATTTTTTCTCATTTCAGTGATATTTTTGAAGATGTTTTTGGGTTTAGCACTGTAAGAGGCAGATCGCATTCATTTGTGCGTGCCGGAGCTGATTTACGCTATGATCTGAAAATTTCTTTTCTTGATGCCGCCTTCGGACTGACCACAACAATTGAACTGGAAAAACTAGCCACCTGCCATGAATGTCACGGCACCGGAGCCGCACCGGGAACCTCTCCGGAAACATGCCGCACCTGTCAAGGACGCGGTCAGGTAATTCAATCCAGCGGATTTTTTACCATTAGTTCCACCTGCCCGCATTGCGACGGTCACGGTAAATTCATATCCAAACCATGCAATACCTGCCGGGGCAGGGGCAAAGAAAATATCAGGAAAAATGTTCAGTTGAAAATTCCTGCCGGTGTGGAAACCGGCTCCCGTCTGCGTCTGCGCGGTGAAGGTGAATCAGGAGATCATGGCGGGACCAAGTGGAGATTTGTATGTATTTTTACATGTCGAAGAACATGAATTTTTTACCAGATCAGACGACGATATAATTTGCCGCGTCCCCATTTCTTTTGTTCAGGCTGCATTGGGGGCAACAATTGAAGTTCCTACTCTTCAAGATAATGAAAAAATAAAAATTCCTAAAGGAACGCAAAACGGAAAAACTTTTCGACTAAAAGGTAAAGGAATTCCTCATGTTCGCGGTCTATGGACGCGGTGATCAGATCATTGAAATTTTTGTACAAATACCTACGGATCTCAGCAAAAAGCAGGAAGAACTTTTAAGAGAATTTGAAAGACTAAACCAATCTGTTAACTAATACCAACCAGCGGGGAAATTCCTTCCTTGTTAGCCAAAATTAATCGGTAAATAAATTAATCATTATTATATGTCCTTTCAACAGGACAAAGATACAACAAAAAAGATTAAACACATATATTTTATGCGTTGAGAAAGAAACTCACGAAGATATTCTAATTGATGTAATTTTATACAAAGCAAATTTAGTATTGCCATATTATAGTTATTGCAATAACAATAAACATATGATTAAAATTTTCAAAGTAATTATCGCTGGAGGACGAAATATGAAAAGAAATAATTTTTTGTCTTATTTTCTTATCAGTTATTCTTTTTCTTTTTTCCGGTTGTGCCGCACTTGTTGTTGGAGGCGCCGCAGTATCGAGCTGCCAGTACGGGAACTTATTTTTATGTCAACGGTGAATTGAAGACTGATTACAATGCATCATTTGATAAAGACCTGGAATGCCTGCGAAAAAACAATAGCTGATATGCGCGGTATTGAAGTCGTTCCCGTAAAAGAAATCGCCCAGGGAAAAATTACTACAGTTGATCAATGACGAAAAAGTTAAATTTGACATAACGTATAAATCAAAAAATTTAACAACAGTTGCCATTCGCGTGGGCTTAATCGGCAACAAACTATCCTCCCAACTTTTGCACGATAAAATCGCCGAATACCTGGCCAAAAATTAAATATCTAAAATAGGCTGCGGCCTGATAATAAAATGAATAAAAAAGTCATCCTTAGGTATCCTGATTAGTATCGCCAGCATCGTCCTGGTTTATTTGTCCGTAAGAGAAATTAATCTTCAGGATGTCTTTCGATGCTCTGAAGAAAATTCAATTAAGTTATGTTATTTTTTTCATCCTCCTTGTTATTTTAATGCAATGGCTGCGTTCCTATCGCTGGGGCGTTATTTTACAGCCAATGGAAAAAATAGATCAATTTTCTCTTTTTTCCGTTACCTCTGTAGGATTTTCTAGCTATAGCCGCAATTCCCGCACGCATCGGTGAACTGGCCAGACCCTATCTAATAGCCAAAAGAAGTACAATTAAAATGTCTTCGGCTCTGGGCACTATTCTTGTCGAAAGAGTTCTGGATGGCTTTTCCGTATTGACAATTGCTGTGATTGTTCTTTTTCTATACTGATTTACCTTCCTGGATGATTAAATCCAGCATTATTTTTTTTTTCGCTCGACAGTGGTAATGTTTTGTTTTATCGCTGGGCTTAATCTGGCGCAGAGAAAAGGCCTTAAAATTAATCAACAAAATTCTTAAGTAAGCTTCCCGGAAAATTTGCCGCATAAGATAGATGAATTGATCCATCATTTTATCGATGGTTTTCAGATTATTACTAATATTAAATTTCTATTGTATTTATTTTTTCTTTCGGCTTTAGTCTGGCTTTGTGGATGTACTGGCAATTTATATATTGCTTCTGGCTTTTGGCTTTACCTTACCGGTAATGGCATCATTCGTTGTAATGATTATTCTCATTGTGGGCATAGCCATTCCCACAGCGCCCGGTTATATTGGCAACTGGCATTTTGCCTGTGTTCTGGGCCTTAAGTATTTTTGGTTTAGCTAAAGCTGAAGCGCTTTCTTTTGCAGTTGTTTACCACTTCCTGTCCATGGTCATTGTAGTTGTTCTCGGAGTTATTTTTCTTCCTTTCAATAAATTTTCCATTTCCGATATGAAAAAGCAACTGAATCAGAATAATTTAAATACGGATGTAAAATAAAATTTTGGGCAGCTCAATCAAAGCCCTCCATTATTCTTTTAGCAGCTACTTTAAGGCTTTTTAATTTCTTGTGTAGATTACTGCGCTCCAAACCGATTGCTTCCGCTGTTTTGGAAATATTTCCTTCATTTTCTTCCAGCTTCTTTAAAATAAATTGTCTTTCGAAATCCATTTTTGCATCTTTTAAAGAATCGGCAGTTATGATTGATCAATGCAAAGGCGTTTCGCTTCCTCCGCTTTGATATTCAAAAGTGGAATATCTTTGGCCGTTATTTCATTGGAAGGAGTCAGAATAATCAATCTTTCAATAATATTTTTCAATTCCCGGACATTTCCCGGCCAATCATGTTTCATCAACAAAGCCAAAGCATCATCAGTTAAGGTCTTTGGCTCCTGACCTTCTTTAACGGTAAAGTCCAGTAAAAAACGCTCCGCCAGAGGTTTAATATCTTCCTTTCTTTCGCGCAGCGGCGGAACACGCAAGGGAATTACATGCAAACGATAATAAAGATCCTGCCGGAAACGTCCTGCTTTCATTTCCTCTTCCAAATCCTTATTGGTCGCGGCTAAAACCCGCACATCCATATCAATTAATTTATTGCCGCCTACTCTTTCAAACTTTTTTTCCTGCAGAATACGCAAAATCTTCGCCTGCGCTTTCAGGCTCATATCAGCTACTTCATCGAGAAAAATTGTGCCTTCATGGGCACAGATCGAATTTGCCGCGCTTTTTTTCTGTCGCTCCGGTAAAAGCTCCTTTTTCATGGCCGAATAATTCGCTTTCAATAAGTTCTTCCGGTATCGCCGCACAATTGACTTCCACAATATCTTTATGCGACCTCCGGCTTAAATGATGAATAGAACGCGCCACCAGTTCCTTGCCCGTACCGTTTTCCCCCATAATCAAAATCCACGCATTTGTAGGAGCAACAATGCTGATCATTTCTTTGAGTTCTGTTATTTGCCGGGCTATTGCCGGTCAATTCGTATTGATGAGATACTTTTTGTTTCAATAAAACATTTTCTTCTTTCAGACGAACTACATTGAGAGCATTGTTCACCATAATTATAATTTTATCCAGAGAAAGAGGCTTTTCAATAAAATCAAAAGCTCCCAGTTTTGTGGCTTTCACGGCTGTTTCAATTGTGCCATGACCGGACATCATAATTACCAATACATGAGGATGTATCTGCTTTAATTGCTTTGAGAGTTTCCAAACCATCCATTCCCGGCAACCAGATATCCAGCAGATACAAGCTGCGGCATTTCTTCCTCGACAATTTTAATGGCTTCTTCACCACTGCCCGCCACCAGAACCTGATAGCCCTTCATCGCTTAAAATAGCTTTTAACGACTGGCAAATGCTTTCTTCATCATCAACTACAAGAATTGTTTCATTCATAATTATTATTTTTTCATCCAATTACTTTTTTAATATATATTTTAAACTTCGGAAACCGGCAACTGAAAAGAAACAATCGTTCCCGTTGGATTGTTGTCGGCAACACTTACCTGACCATGATGATCGGAAATTATCGAACTGACAATTGCCAAACCCAGACCGGTTCCTGATTTTTTAGTTGAAAAATATGGTTCAAATACTTTTCTTTTATAACTTGAAGGAACCCCCGGACCATCGTCGGCAACAGCCACTGTAGCCTTACGATGTTGTTCATCATAACTTACTGTAATTTCAATTCGGCCGTTCTTTCTTATTAATCGCCGCAACCGCATTATCCAGCAAATTAATCATAACTCTGATTAATTTGCTCGGCATCAAATTCAAACTTCGGCAATCCTTCAGCATTTGTTAAATTCAAAGACTATATCCTTATGGGCATCCTGAAAAAGCAGAAACAGCTTCGGCAACTACCGCATTTAAGTCATTTAATGCACGGAGTTGTCACAGGCATCCGCGCGTAACGGGAAAATTCATTAACCAGATTTTTCAATACTTCCACCTGATCAATAATTGTCTGAGTGCATTCTTTAAATACAGAACCTTCTTCTCCTAATTTATCTCCATATTTTCGCTGTAATCTTTGCGCGGAAAGCTGTACCGGTGTCAACGGATTTTTAATCTCATGAGCCATGCGACTGGCTACTTCACGCCAGGCGGCAGCGCGTTCCGCCTTTTGCAGTTGAGTCAAATCTTCAAAAACCACAACGATACCGGAATCGTTGCCTTCCTCATCCTGAATTGTTGTAATCGTCAGAAGAACAGTAAGAGCTTTATCCTTAAGCATAAGTTCCAGTTGTTTTTCCAATATACTTTCATTGTTTTCTTTCATTTCCTGTAAAAATTCATCAACAAGAGATAAGATGTTCCGGTATCATCAAATCACGATAATTCTGAAAAAGAACATTCTCCGCTTTAATATCGAACATTTTTTCCGCGGCACGATTAATTGTAGTTATCATTCCATTTTTATCCACGGAAATAACACCTGCGGAAACATTGCGCAAAACTGTTTCCATATATTTGCGCCGCTGTTCCAAATTTAAATTAGCTTCTTCCAAACTATCTTTGCTTTTCTTTAAATCTTTGGTCATTTGATTAAAAGATTTAACCAAAAGTCCTATTTCATCGTCCGCTTCAATATCAATTTGGCTATCCAAATCTCCCTGTGTAATTCTATTGGTGGCCTGAACAAGATCCTGAATAGGACCGGTAATTCCGTTGGCCAGAGTAAGTCCAAACCATGTCGCCAAAAATATAATGACCAGAGTCACTATAGACAATGTAATAATATAATTTAATTTAATAGGATTTTTTAAAATATTTAATCTGTCCATATTGCTCCGAGGCGTCGGCAATGCTTCTTAGTTTATCCACAAAACCTTTGGGCATGCTATAACTTACCGAAACACGGCCGATTACTTCCGAGGGTACGGCATAAGAAAAAACAGGCACAATGCCGACAACTGCCTCGCCGATATCAGTCGGCTGAACTGTAGATTCTTCTTTGCCCGAATAAATATCTTCCAACATTTTTGGAGTCAAGATTCAACGGAACCAGTTCCGGATGTTCAGTATCGGCAAAAACCATATTTTCTTTTTGGAAATCAAAATAAGTTTCAACCATGCCCACTTTATAATTTTTTTGACGCTGGCCGATAAAACTTTTTAGATATTCCACCCGTTCTCGCTCGTAAAGACGGTTTTTTGTAATATCAGCGCTGATTTGACGGGCATTAAACTTTGCTTGTTCCGCCATTTGCTGGTAATAAACTTGAGCCACTTCCAGTGACCGGTTTAAAGCATCACCAATCTTAATATTGAACCAAAACTCAATGCTGTAAGAAAGAAAATTAATGGCAAACAAAAAAAGTAAAATTGTCGGAACAAGAGATAAACCGACAAAAGCAGCTACAAGCTTTGTCCTTAATTTTGAACCGATAATACCGCGGCGGTGCTCGTAAAAAAGTTTGACAACATTCCTGACAATCAGGAAAAGCAATAAAATTATTAAAATAACATTAATGCTGGTGAGACCATAAACAAAAATATTTGTTGATATGGGCAAATCTTCTTTGTTGAATAAATTGACTGGCAATTAAGGTGAAAGTAATGGCTAAAATGCCGACAACGACCATAATAATCCGCTCACGGCGTCGTTTTCTTAATTCCTTTTCATCAATGTAACTTTTTTTTCTTTTTTTTTCCATTGGCTATACAGTTCAATTCAATTCATTATTTCTTGGGAAATAAGTTATTAGTAGGAAAAATTCTGCCGATACCAAGCTGTTTCAAAATCCCAAAAAGATACGAAGAAAAAGATATATTCCATGTGCAAAGGTAAACGCACCTTATCCATTTTTATTTTCATCTCAGATAATAATTTTTGCCTTTCTCTAGAGAAGACATAGGAGTCAGCAATAATTCCATTAAAATCCGCCATTGCCTTTTGAGCGCTTTCAAAATCAGGAAAAATAACCGGTTCCGAGTTGCCGTTAGTGTAAATGCTAAATGTTTTTTTAAGATTATCATATTTTATAGTGCGTTTAATTTCTTTGCTGCTTATTTTTTTATCCCACAATATAGATCTTACCTGATAAACTTCAAGTTGCAGAGTAAAAACTGTGGGAATACCGGCTAGAATAGCCAATTCCATTTCTGGTTTAAAACCATTTACCAATCGCGCATATAAAAGCACATTTTCTGCATTATTTGTAATCAAAATATCCGTTATTTTCGGTTCAATGGCCTGCGCTTTTATTGGCAAGCACAATAAAAACAATAGAAATGAAAATAATAAAACAGCATGCCATAATATATTATTTTTATATCTTTTTCATAAAATTCAATTTTAATAACGCTCTAATATAGACAGTATTCACACGAATGCATTTCTTATGGCTAATAGTACTATCACTGCGCGCCTCTCCCGTTAAACTTAATAATCATATTACGGCAGATAGTAAGATGCACGATAATTTATCTTTAATATAGTGCAAAATCGCTACTTACAGAAAAGACAGCCTCACAAACCTGCATTAAAATTTTAACGAGTTATACTAGGTAACATAACGATAAAAATCAAGATTAATTTGGTTTAAGCCTGAACGGTGTCCAGAATTCTAAAGGAAGGAATTTTTAAAGAACTGAATCTTATGAGCACTTTCTTCTTTATTGATACAATTAACAATTTCCCAACAATCTTTTTTGTGCATTAATTCTTTGAGCAAAAGATTATTCAAACGATGGCCTGATTTGTAAGCCACAAAATGACCGATAATCGGCATTCCCAGCAAAAACAAATCACCAATGGCATCAAGAATCTTATGTTTTACAAATTCATCGGGAATACGCAGTCCATCTTTATTGATAATTTTCTTATCATCAAGAACAATAGCATTTTCCAGTGATCCTCCCAGTCCCAAACCTTTTGCCTGCAAATATTCCAGACTTCTTTTAAAAAACCAAATGTTCTGGCGGAACAAATTTCTTTTTCATATTTTTCATCAGAAAAAGTCATGCTATAAGATTGCTTGCCGATTACGGGATGCTTGAAATCAATTTCATAAGTTATTTTAAATTCATCAGCAGGCAGTAAAACATGGCGCTGCCTTCTCCTTCATGTTACCGAAACAGGCTTTTTAATTAATCAGCATTTTTTTAGTTTTTCCTCTGCGTATGAGTTCCTACTTCTTTGAGCATATTTACAAAAGGAAGCGCGCTGCCGTCCATAATAGGAACTTCAAAAGAATCCAGTTCAACAATGGCATTATCCACACCCATGCCGCTGAATGCCGAAAGAATGATGCTCCACTGTAGAAACAGTAACACCATTAGTTCCCAATGATGTAGCCAATGTAGTATCACAAACATTATTATAACTCGCCTGAATTGGCTGGGCATCAGGCAAATCCTGTACGGATAAAAATAATACCCGTATCTGCCTGCGCCGGTTTTATCTTCATATTAACCTTACGGCCAGTATGCAACCCGACACTGAAACAATTTATTTCTTTTTTTAATGTACGCTGTAAATACATAGTTTTAACTCAGAATCAATATTCAGTAAAATATAAGCAAGTACTATACCATATTATTAAACTTATTTGCTGATATTTAAGTTGTTGTAATAATAATGATTTTTCTATAAATGATCCGATAGTAAATTGACTTAGATTATCTTTGTGTGTCGTAAAAAGCCACAGTGCATTGATAGAAATATAGAAACAAACCTAAATATTAGGATTTATTTGTAAAATCTTTCCTTTTCGCTGTAAATACAACCGCAATAAGGCTGGCGATACATTCCCAGTTCTTTGGAAATTTTTACGCCTTCCGCCCAGCCTGCGCGAAAATCCTGATAATAAAAAAATATTCCCAATTGCTGGCTTAAATTTTCTCCAATTTCCCGAATCAAGTCATGCTTTTGATATTTGCTGTAAAGTAGAGTGGTTGTAAAACCATCATATTTTTCCTTGGATTGCCAATTCGGCTGTATATTTTAAACGATCCCGCAAGCAGAATGCGCATCTTTCATTTTCTTTAAACAGCAACCGTCTCGCAAAAATTCTTCCAGTGGATAACCTTCCGGCCAAATAACATTTAAAAATGTTTTATCCGCATAATCATTGAGAGTCTGGCGGCGTCTTTGGTATTCCTGATAGGGATGAATGTTGGGATTGTAAAAAACTCCGGTGATCTCATGCCCCTGAGTTCTTAATTCTTTCAGGGGATAAATCGTGCAAGGTCCGCAGCAGATGTGCATTAATATCTTCATGATATGAATTTTGCCTTCAGCAAAAACTGCTTTATCTTAAAAAATTTCTTTCTGTCCGTTGGAGACCTTAAGACCAAAATGTTCATAAGCTCTGGCGCAGGCGATTCTTCCCCGGGCCGTTCTTTGCAAATAACCTTCCTGAATCAAATACGGTTCATAAACATCTTCAATGGTCATCTTTTCTTCGCCGATTGCCGCGGCAAGGCTCTCCACTCCGACAGGTCCGCCGTTGAATTTTTCAATCAACGTCAAGAGCAGTTTCCTGTCCATCTGATCAAATCCCTTTTGATCAACTTCAAAAGCATCCAGCGCTTCCCGCGCTATTTTTCCATCAATTGTTCCATCTGCTTTTACTTCGGCATAATCGCGGACACGTTTGAGCAATCGATTGGCGATACGCGGCGTTCCGCGCGCGCGCCTGGCCAATTCTTCTGCTCCGGCAGCGGCAAGTTTTACTCCCAGAATTGAAGCAGATCTCTTGATAATTATGGCAAGCTCCTGCGGCGAGTAAAATTCCAGACGAAAATGCATGCCAAAACGGTCACGCAAAGGAGAAGTCAGCGATCCGGCGCGAGTCGTCGCTCCCACCAAGGTAAACTTGGGAATATCCAGTTTCATTGATCTGGCCGATGGTCCCTGCCCGATTAAAATATCAATATGGAAATCTTCCATGGCCGGATATAAAATTTCTTCCACCACATGGGAAAGCCGGTGAATTTCATCAATAAAGAGAACCTCATGTTCCTGCATATTCGTTAAAATCGCCGCCAAATCTCCCGGCCTTTCAATAACCGGCCCGGAAGTGACTTTGATATCCACACCCATTTCTTTGGCAATAATATAAGCCAGAGTAGTTTTTCCCAAACCCGGCGGACCATACAAAAGAACATGATCAAGCGCCTCACGGCGTTTTTTCGCCGCTTCAATAAAGATAGCCAGATTGCTCTTGACTTTTTCCTGCCCGACATAATCATTTAATTTTGCCGGACGCAAAGTAACTTCAAATTTACTATTCTTCTTCGTCGCAAGCAGGACTGATTAAAGAATTTTTTATAGGTTTATCCATATATTACATACCTTATCCGGTTCAATTTAACCGGCAAGAATTTTTAAAGTCTTTTTCAAGAGCTGTATCCATCGCCAATTCTTCTTCTGATGAACGCATAGCCTTATCCAAAGCATCCTTGGCAACATTACTTTTATAACCTAAATTCACCAAAGCGGAAAGAACATCTTCTCTGATAATCTCATTGGTCTTTTGTTGATCATCCACCGCCGGCATTTCTTCAGCATCATTTTCTTGATAACTTTTTCTTTTAACTCCAGAATCAAACGTTCGGCCATTTTTTTGCCCACACCCGGGAATGTTGATCAGTTTTCCCACATTGCCGCCGGATATGGCGCGCAACAATTCCTGCGCGGAAATACCGGAAAGAATATTCATGGACATTTTTGGTCCGATGCCGCTCACGGAAATCATCAACTGGAAAAGATCTCTTTCCTGAACCGTGTAAAAACCAAATAAATTTATGGCATCCTGTTTGACGTTGGTATGAACATGCAGTGTTATTGTTTGTCCGGCTTCCGGCAATTCATAAAAAGTGGTCAAAGGAATAAAAATACGATAACCGACGCCCTGAACATCAACAATGACATGAGAAATACCTTTATAAACAATTTTACCGCTGATTAAGGCAATCATCAGATTGGTTTTTCCTTTAAGAAATTAGCATGACATATCGCGGTCGCCAGAGCATCCGCGGCATCCGCCGGAGGCAAGTTCAGGAAGTTTTAAAATAGCTTTAACCATTGATCTGCACCTGTCTTTTTTCCGCCCTTCCGTAACCGACCACAGCTTTTTTCACTTCCAATGGTGAATATTCAAAAATCAGTATACCTTTATCGGCTCCGGCAAAAATCACCACACCCCTTACCTGAGCCTGCTTAATCAAACTGCGGACATTTTTTCCGTAAAAAATATTTTCCAGCGCGATGGCCTGGGGCGCGGTCTGCGTAATCACCTCGGATAGTTGCTGATAAATGGAAATTAACATTGCGGATAAGGGTGAATCTTTTTTCGGCTTTGATTTCGCCATGGAGAACATGCCGCAAATAATTGCCGTTTTTTTCAATAATGCCATAACCGGTAACATGGCTTCCTGGATCAATTCCTAAAATTCGCAATTTCTGTCATTCCGTATAAAAATGTAGTTTGAATTCTTTAACTTAACTTTTCCATGACATCTTCATCAATATCGAAATTAGCATAAACATTCTGCACATCGTCATTATCTTCGAGCTTTTCCATCATCTTCAGCATTTGTTCCGCTTTGTTTGCTTCCAATTTCACGGTATTGGAAGGAATCATTCTGATGCGGGCTTCCAGATGTTTTATTCCTTTGGCATCAAGAGCTTTTTTTACAGCTTCAAAAGAAGCGGGATCGGTAATCACTTCATATTCACCGTCTTCGCTTTTTACGTCTTCCGCTCCGGCTTCCAGAGCCAGTTCCATCAGGGTATCTTCATCAATAACTTTTTTATCAATAACAATACTTCCTTTTTTCGCAAACATCCAGGACACACAGCCGTTTTCACCAAGATTTCCGCCATGCTTGGAAAAGATATGTCTGATTTCCGCCACCGTTCTGTTTTTATTATCGGTCATAATTTCCACGAGAACTGCCGCACCGCCGGGACCGTAACCTTCATAAGTTACTTCTTCAAAAGCAGCCGCACCTTCATCGCCGCCGATACCTTTTTTAATTGCTCTTTCAATATTGTCCTTGGGCATGTTTTCTTCTTTAGCCAGCCAGAACCGCCTGCCTGAGCCGCGCATTTCCTTCAATATCGCCGCCGCCCAGCCTTGCCGCCAAGGTTATTTCCTTGATAATCTTGGTAAATATCTTGCCGCGCTTGGCATCTATCGCGCCTTTTTTTCTTTTTATTGTGCTCCATTTGGAATGGCCGGACATATTCTTTCTCCTCAACGGTGATTTTAACTATATTTTTTTTGCCTAATAACACAAGGCAATAAGCTTGTAAAGTTAATTACATTGTTGCGTGGGAAAAAGGTATTCTTGTTTTGTCTTTTTGTTTTGACAATCAAATTTGTTTGAGTATGTTCAGAAAATAAAGGAATTAAATCATGAAATCTTATCGTGAAGAGTATGGTTTAATATTCCCGCCCGCAGAGGATTTGTCAACATAACGACAAAAGTGGAAGAGAGCGTAAAGAAAAGCGGCGTTCAGGAAGGACTTGCGCTCGTTAACGCTATGCACATTACGGCTTCAGTGTTCATTAACGATGATGAATCCGGTCTGCATCAGGATTATGAATCATTGGCTGGAACAGCTTGCGCCTCATGAACCGATCTCGCGCTACCTTCATAATCGCACGGGTGAAGATAACGGCGATGCGCATTTAAAAAGACAAATAATGGGACGAGAGGTCGTTATAGCCATTACCAAAGGCAAGCTTGATTTCGGCCCCTGGGAACAAATTTTCTACGGCGAGTTTGACGGCAACAGAAAGAAAAGAGTTTTAGTTAAAATAATCGGTGAATAACAAATTAATATCCTCCTGACTCTAAATAGGGGATATTAATTTATCTTTTTCGATTTAAATTGATTCAACGATAAACGCGTGACCGGGACCACCGCTGGCGCAAAGAGAAGCACAACCATATTTTACGCCGCGCCGCTTCATTTCATTAATCATGGTGATGATCAGTCTTGCGCCGGTTGCGCCGACCGGATGGCCCATGCTGATGCCGGAACCGACAGCGTTGATTTTGTCCAGAGGAATCTTCAATTCGCGATTACAGCCGATGACCTGGGCGGCAAAAGCTTCATTGAATTCGAAATAATCGATGTCTGCCAGTTTCATTTTGGCAAATTTCAATGCGTTGTGAACAGCCGGAACAACGCCCATACCCATGATGCGGGGCTCAACGGAGCCGGGGGCGGAAGCAACTACTCTGGCGATGGGTTTCACACCCAATGCTTTTGCTTTTTCAGCGGCCATCATGATCATACAGGAACCGGCATCGTTGAGGCCGGAAGCATTGCCGGCCGTGACGGTACCGTCTTTTTTGAAAGCCGGTTTCAGTTTTCCGAGGGCTTCCATGTTGGTGTCGGCTCTGGGATGTTCATCCCTGTCGATTATGGCCGGGCCTTTTTTGGTTTTGACTTCCACAGGTACGATCTCATCTTTGAACCAGCCCTTTTCAATGGCGGCGCAGGCGCGTTGATGGCTCATGAGCGCCCATTCATCCTGTTCCTGGCGGGAAATCTTGTATTGATCGGCAATATTGTCCGCCGTGATACCCATATGATAACCCAGCAGTGCATCGACCAGACCGCCGATCATCAAACTGTCCTGAATCTTTTCACCATCAGCCAAACGATAACCTTTACGGGCGCCGAAGAGCAGATAGGGGGCGTTGCTCATGCTTTCAATACCGACCACGGCACCGATGTCAATTTTGCCCAGCATAATTTCCTGTGAAAGTAATTCGGAGGCGCGCATGGAAGAGGGGCACTGCTGATGAACCGTAAAAGCGAAGGACTCCACCGGCAGTTCCGCACCCAAAGCAATGTGACGGGCGCTATTTCCCGGCGCGCCGGCCTGATTGCACTGACCGGCAATCACTTCCTGAACAAGGTTCTTATCAATACCCGCTTTGGCAATGGCGGCATTTAAAACCGTCACGCCTAACTGTACAGGAGTCAAGCTCGAAAGCGACCCCATATAATCTCCAATTGCTGTTCTGGCGCCGCTAACAATTACAACTTCTCTCATAACAAATTCCTTTCTTCTATTATTTTCCCGTAGGTACGGTTTTTTAATAAATTAATTGCTTTATTTTAAAATGATTTTTTAAATCAAGATAGTCCTTGATTATAATTACCGGCAGTCAATAACATTTTTTAATTACTATACCAAGTAAAATAATTAACGAAAATTATTCTTATAATTTATGATAAAAACTCGCCCTTAGCGATAGTAATTGATTTACCACCGACGTACACATCGATTTTACCATTAATTTCTTGAGCTTTTAAATATAGAAGAGAAGGACGATTAATTTCATAACCTTGTTCCGAGCGAATATCAATTTCATTCTTCCCCCAATAACGATGTTTCACCAAATAGGCCGCAAGGCAGCCATTGCCGCTGCCTGTTGCCGGATCTTCGGAAATTCCATAACAATCCGCAAACATGCGCACGCTGATATTATCTAATCCCTGATGTGATTCGGGGCAAAAAATCAAAATCGGTTTCGCCCACTGTATTTTTGATGAGATTAAAATATTTTTCCTTGTCGACATGAGCTCTTTTTAATGAAATCAGCGTTCTTAGAGGAACGATGATATGCGGCAACCCTGTTGATACTTCTTCAACCGGAAAGCGATGATCAAATTCGTCGATATTGAGTCGTAAAACGTCAGCAATAATATTAGCATCAATAATTTTCCCGAATTCAGGCTTAATCTGTTTCATCCAACCGATAGTGCTGTTTTTCTCTTTCTCAAATGTAACCGGTATTGGCCCAACTTTCAAATTTAATATCACTTCTTGTGGAGCATCAGTCTCTATTTCACTGCGAATGACATGGGCTGTACCCAAAGTTGGATGTCCCGCAAACGGCACTTCTGCTGACGGCGTAAAGATAAGCACATCATAACCACCATTGCGCTTTTCTTCAGACATGATAAAAGTTGTTTCGGAAAAATGCATCTCTCTGGCAATTGATTGCATTTGCTCTAGCGAAAGCTTCGCACCGCGAAATACGGCCAGTTGATTTCCGGCAAATTTTTCTTCCGCAAAAACATCTACAATATAAAACGTGAGCTTTCCCATATATTATCCCTATTAGTTACTTTTTTTTAACTGCTCCCAAAAACGTCAATATTGCACCAAACAACACAAACAACAGTGACCAATTAAGTGCTATATCGATTATTGATTACACCTACAAGTCTTCGTGGGGGAAAATGTTCAAAAATTGAAGATTATGAGTTGAAAGTGTGTATTTGGTACCTAATCTTTCAGCAGTACAAAGGAGTTCACAAGACCTACTGCAGTTGGCTGCGCTTGAACCCAAAAGCCCTTGTTCTCCGGATCTCCAGCACTAAAAAGATGGTCATACTTTACACGACCGTCATTGGGTGGCACGCGTTCAATCGCCCGGACAGCAAATTCCCGCAATTGACGGGCATTCGCCAAGCGAGGATTGAGTGCGACATAATAAAGACCAAATTTTTCAACTGACCTGATTTCCCGATTGAATTCTTTTCCAACCTCCCGGAATTGGCTCAAAACAACAAGAATACGATCACCAATGTTTAATGGCATGATCTCATACTCATTCCCATCTGGAATTCGGCTGAGAAGATCAGGCCCTTTAGGACGGGCAGCTATCCGGTTCTTTATCTCACCTAAATTTGCACCCCCGCTTCCGGCCAAGACAAACACCAGGGGTATACCTCGCTCGACGGAAGCATCTAAGTATGGGAGAAGTACCTCATATGGCCAAGGCTCCTGCGGCTTGGCATCACACTCATCAATAAGGCACAGGCAAGGACTATCTTTACAGTCAAAGCCATTTAACCCGGCACGGAAATCCTGCTCACTGCATTTGGCAAGGTTGAGTTCCTGATAGCGAATGGTACCGGGAAGCGAGGCGGCGATTTGCTCTGCAAAGAATGTTTTGCCACTTCCCGGTGCTGCCCAGATAAGGTGATTCTCCCGCTTCCGGCTTGGCTTCAGACATGCTCCTGCTATCTTCATTCGTGCTTCATTCAGGGTGTTACGGACCCTCTCATCATAGCGAATGTAGTTACCAACGATCTGGTAACGCGACAGCGTGACTTCATCCAAGCCTGTGATCAACGCATGTGCTTCCGTGGCTGCAGCATCTACCGTCGTCTGTGCTCTTTCTTCAGCGCTGGGTTGCTGGGTCGGCCTCTGCGGGGTGGCCTCAACTAGGTCACCGAGAAATTCAGCCACGGATCGTAGGAATGAATCTGCATCTCCGAAGAAAGGGAGGTGAATGTTTCCATCCAGAGGAACAAAGCGGGCATTGGGGATTAAAGATGCCATCTCTCTCCCAAGTTTGAAGGGTGCAGCCCGATC
>CAVXLI010000023.1:0-22500 GCA_963762595.1 uncultured delta proteobacterium | reverse complement strand
GGCATGGGCATCTTTACCGGCAACTCTTGCGGATCAACTCCGTTCCGGCCAGCATATTGCCCCACTGGTCATTGCCGCCCATCTGCAGGGCACAGCCGTAATTCTGGAACAAATGTAAAAAATCGTAAGCCTGCAGAACCATGTAATTAAATTCAATAAAGTTAAGCCCCTTTTCCAGCCTGATTTTATAACTTTCCGCCGCCAGCATCCGGTTGACGCTGAAATGCCGGCCTACATCTCGCAAAAATTCGATATAGTTAATTTTTGTCAGCCAATCGGCATTATTCAAAAGCAGAGCTTTGCCGTCGGAAAAATCAAGGTATTGAGAAAGCTGTTTGCCCAGGCACTGGGCATTGTAGTCAATTTGATCTCGGGTGAGAACCTGGCGCATTTCGGTTTTGCCGCTGGGATCGCCGATCAGGCCGGTGCCGCCGCCGACAAGAGCAATTGGTTTGTTGCCGTTTGTCTGCATATGCGCCAGCGCCATGATGGGCACCAAACTGCCGATATGCAAACTGGTAGCCGTGGGATCAAAACCGATATAGCAGGTAACTTTGCCTGCCGCGAAAAGCTTTTTGATTAGAGCTTCATCTGTTACCTGCTCAATAAAACCTCTTTCCTTTAAAATATCGTAAGCACTTTTCATCTAAATATGCCTCTGATTATTAGTGAAACTCCAATTGCGAAAGCGCAGCGTGTAACCTTCGGAATTGGTAAGTTTAACAATCCCGCGAAGCGGAGGGTATAATACCCATCGGCTTGCTGCGAAATGTTCCCAAGGCTCGCCTTGGGTTTTATACCCGTGGTTCTTTTAACTTAATGCTGATTCTTTCAATAGAATTCGCTTTCCCGCTTATTGCGTCAATATCCAGCATCACTCCCTGCATTCTAATATCTCCTTTGGCCACATCAAATTTATTGGGCATTTGAGTTAAAAATCGCTCGATAATGGCTTCTTTTTTTATGCCGATCACCGAATCAAAAGGTCCGGTCATGCCTACGTCGCTGATGTAGGCCGTTCCTTGCGGCAGAATTTCTTCATCCGCGGTCTGCACGTGAGTATGTGTTCCCAAAACAGCGGAAACTTCACCGTCAAGATACCAGCCCAGACGCTCTTTTTTCGGAAGTTGCTTCGGCATGAATATCCACAATAATGACTTTTGTTTTTTCTTTCAACTCGGCAATTTTATTTTTTGCCGTTACAAAAGGACAATCAATCGGGTGCATGAAAATCCTACCGGCTAAATTGAGCACGCCTACGTATTCTCCTTTTGCTGTCGGTATCAGCACCGCGCCTGAGCCCGGAGTTGAAGGCCGGATAATTGGCCGGCCGTAACAGAGTTTCGTAATCTCCGATAAAATCCAGCACTTCTTTTTTATTCCAAATATGATTGCCGGAAGTAAGCACATCAATGTGGCTTGCCAAAAAGTTCTTCGACTATTTCTCTGGTTACGCCGAATCCGGCGGCGGCATTTTCACAATTGGCGATGACAAAGTCAATTTTTTGCTCGGAAATCAATGGCGGCAGAGTTCCCTTACCGCCTGCGGCCGGGTTTGCCCACGATATCGCCGATAAAAAGTATTTTCATTTAAAGCTTTTTCCTGCGCTACATGCAAAGAAATTATTTCGCAAAATCAGAAACACGGGTTTCCCTGATTACAGTAACTTTTATCTGCCCCGGATAGGTAAGCTCCGTCTTCGATTTTCTTGATAATATCCTTGCACAGCATCACGGCATCATTATCGGATATTTTTTCATTTTCCACAAGAATGCGGATTTCACGGCCTGCCTGAATGGCAAAACATTTATCAACTCCGTTGAACGAATGGGCGATCTTTTCGAGTTCTTCCAGACGTTTGACGTAAGTTTCCAGCATTTCGCGGCGCGCGCCCGGTCTGGCCGCCGATAGTGTATCCGCCGCCTGAACCAGAACACCGAGCAGAGTGTTATTGCGCCCGTCATCATGATGAGTCGCAATCGCCTGAACAATGCGCGGATTCTCACCAAAACGTTTGGCATAATCGGCTCCAATAGCCGCGTGCGTTCCTTCTACTTTGTGATCTATCGCCTTGCCGATATCATGCAATAATCCGGCGCGCTTTGGCTTCCTTAACATTCATTTTCAATTCCGCAGCCATCATACCGGTAAGATAAGCAACATCCATGGAATGCTGCAAAACATTTTGCGAATAACTGGTGCGGTATTTAAGAGAGCCCAGCAAATTGATGATCTCCGGATGGATATCATGAACGCCGACATCAAAAGACGCCTTTTCTCCGGTTTCCCTGATTATTTGCTCGACTTCCGCTTTTACTTTTTTAACAATATCCTCAATACGGCCGGGATGAATTCGTCCATCCTGAATCAATCGCTCCAGTGAAATTCTGGCCACTTCTCTTCTGATCGGATCAAAGCTGGATAGAACAACCGCTTCCGGAGTATCATCAACAATCAAATCTATTCCTGTAGCCGCTTCAATCGCCCGGATATTTCTGCCTTCACGGCCGATAATGCGCCCTTTCATTTCTTCGCTGGGCAAGTTGACCGCCGAAACCGTATTTTCCGCTACAAAATCTCCGGCATATCTTTGAATCGCGTAAGCGATGATTTCCCGCGATTTTCTATCCGCAGTTAATTTTGCTTCATCTTCAATTTTGCGGATAATCGGCGCGGCATCGCGTTTGGCGTCCGCTTCCATAGACTGAATCAATATTTTTTTTGCTTCTTCCGAAGAAATTCCCGCTATTCTTCTCGAGTTTTTCCTTTTGTTCTTTCAGAATATTATCCAATTTATGGTGTTTTTCTTCGATTGCCGTTTCTTTATTAATTATTGATTTTTCCCGCTCTTCAATACTTGATTCTTTTTGTGCCAACACATCTATCCGTTTATCCAGATTTTCTTCTTTGGAACGAATGCGTTTTTCCAAACCGTCGAGATCATTTTTTTTATCTTTCGTTTCCCGGTCAAAATCAGCCTTCATTTTCAGAAGATTTTCTTTAGCCTGAAGAATCGCCTCTTTCTTGATTGTCTCCGCTTCTTTTTTTGATTCTTCGACAATCCGCGCCGCCAAATTTTCCGATGACTTGATTTTTTTTGCGGCAAATAATTGTTTTAAAATAAAACCGATAACAATACCGGCAATGACCGCCACCAATATAACCAGCACAAATAAACTGCCGTTTAACATTTAACTTTACCTCCTCGTGCTCCTCCGGAAAACCCAACTTTCACAAAACATTTACTTGAGCATATCCGTAATCGATTTAAAAAACATGTTTCCTGTAGACGCTATATTTAAACCTCTCAGCAAGTATCCAGTTTTCGAATACTTATGAGCACTTCACGTCGAAGGATTCAATTGTTTGTTGATTTTTTTTAAAGACGGAAATGATTTTTTGTTATCCGAGGCTGGGCATAAAAAAACCCCCGCCTATGCCGTGTTAATCACTTTTTTGAACCTTTTTACAAAGTGGGCGCCGGTATTGGTTGCTTTAGGCTTTCTGCCTTCCGACCAGCGGAATAAAGGCTGACCTGCTCACCGCAAACAAGGATAGGCCCCAGGTTCAAAATGTTGGCTCAAAAACAAATGTTAATCACGCACATCGCAGGGGCAAATATAAATTAGCTAATTTGCATCTTCAATCAGTTGAATTAATTTTTCGGCTCTGCTTTCCAGTTGATCGCAGAGCTCCCTGTTAACTCCCTTTAATTTTAATAATTCCTCTGAAATGTTTAAAGCTGCCAGGATGGCAACGTTTAAGGTTTTGAGACCATTCCCTGACCTGCAAAACCTCTTCCATTTTTTTATTTACAAATTGGACAACGTTGGCCACATGTTCATCTTCTGCATCGCTTAAAACCGAAAGCTCCTGTCCTAATATCCTTATTTTGTAACTTTTTTTCAAAACACACGCCCTGGAAGCTTATTTTGCCAAATCTATATCTGCAAGTAAATCAAGCAGTGAATCTACCCTCGCGCGTACGCTGTTCCTTTCCTCATCTAATACCTTTAGTTTACTTTTTAACCCTTCTAACTCCGCTTCTTTATTTTTTAATGCTTCCTCCAATATTTGAATTTGCTTTTTTAAAAAAACTTTTTCACTGACAATACCTTTGATTTTATCTTCTAATTCTTTAAACTTTTCCAATTCCACTATAAATTTTTTATCCTTCCTTAAGGACATAAAAATTATCTGCTTATACTTCTAATTGCATTTATTTTATGCCAACTTATGCGCTTAATGTCAAGGCATTATTTTAGGCTGTACACCCTGTAGAACGTAACTCGCTTTAAAGACCTGAAATATTCATTCAATTCATTCATCACGCTTTCTCCATCTCTGTAATTTCCCTGCCAATTGTCTAAACCGGGTAGAATTTTCTAATCCCTTTGTATACCAAAGTAGGTGTTTACGAAAATTTTTATTAGCTAACTTTACGCCGATAAATTCGGTTTCCATTTCCCAATGTTTTTTAATTATTTTTTGCCTTTCGTCCAGACTGGGTAAATAATTTTCTATTTGGCCGGAACATGCTTGAATAATACCTTTAAATATCCAAGGATTTCCTAATGCCCCTCTTCCTACCATCACCGCATCGCAGGAAGTTTCCTGCAGCATTCTTATGGCGTCTTGCGGCTGCCAAATATCACCGTTGCCGATTACCGGAATTTTAACGCTTTTTTTTACTTCAGCAATAACTTTCCAATCAGCCACACCGCCAAAACCCTGATCAGCCGTACGGGCATGAACGATTATTGCATCAGCTCCTGAATCTTCCGCAATCGCGGCAATCTCCACAGCATTAATCGAACTGCGACTCCATCCTGATCGATTTTCACTGTAACAGGAATGCGCACAGCTTTCTTTACCGCCCTAATAATCCTGGCTACACGATCGGGATCTTTCATCAGAATCGCACCGGCTCCGGCCTTAATTACCTTTTTTACCGGACAACCCATATTAATATCAATTAAATCAACGCCATGATTCTGCAACAATGCAGGCAGCCTCCGCCATTATTTCCGGGTCGGCCCCAAAAATTTGCGCACCAAGAGGATTGTCGTCGGCACAAGTTTTTAAATATTCCAGAGTTCGATTAGATTTCCGTGATAAGGCCGTTGGCGCTGATCATTTCGGTAAAGGCTAAAGCGCAACCGAAAGAACGCGCTATCAATCTAAACGGCAAATTGGAAATCCCCGCCAGGGCGCCAGTAGTGCTTTGCCCTTCAATGAATTAATGCCAGCAAACACAAATTAATCCGGATACTTTCTATTATTTTGAAGATACTGCCCGGCGCGAAGAAGTTCTTCTGGTGTGTTAATGCCCATTACCTCGATATAATCGAGAACTATATGCGGTCTCGCTATCTCACCCTCGCGGCAAGCTATTTCGACTATGTCCGTCAAATAATATTCCTTTTGATTATTGTTATTGTCAATTTTCGTCGAGCGCCGAAAATAAGAATGGTGTATTTACACAATAAATACCCGTATTGATTTCGCCGATTTTTTTTTCGATATCCGTCGCATCGCGCTCTTCGACTATTTTCAGAATATTCCCGTCCTCACCTCTTAACAATTCGGCCGTATGCTTGAGGCTCTGGCGGTATTGTTGTAAGCACGGTAACTGCTGCACCCGCAGTTACATGATTTTCCATCAGCGATTTAATTGTCTCTGGTTTCAGCAAGGCACATCTCCGCAGAGAATAACGGTTAAACCCTGATAAGTCAGCCAACACATCCTTTGCCTGTAAAACGGCATGCCCTGTTCCCAATTGCGGTTTCTGCTCCACAAAGATGCATCCGCTATTGGAAATTCCTCCCGTACCTTCTGTGCCTGATGACCGATAATGACCACAATTTTCCCGGCACCGGCTCTACGGGCAGCTTCTATGGAATAATGCAGCAGGGGCTTCCCCTCGAGGACATGAAGTACTTTGGCCAAATCCGATTTCATGCGGGTGCCCTTACCTGCCGCTAAAATCAATGCACAAAATTTTTTAACTTTCACAGATTGCCATAACCTCAAATATTATTTAATCGCGAATTTATCCAATTGCTCCGGAAAAATAACCAACACTTCTTTAATGGATTTCTGATCGGCATTTTCGATAATAAACGTAATGCCGTTATACTCCAGTCTTTCTCTCCGCTGCGGAATTCTGCCCATTCTATTCATTAAAAAACCGCCCAGAGTTTCATAATTGCCATCAGGAAACTTCATTGACAGTATCTGATTTAAATCTTCCATTTCCATGCGGCCGTTGATCAGATATCGTCCGGGAGCGATTTTTTTATATAGTTTTTCACCAGTTGTATATTCATCATCAATACTGCCGACAATTTCTTCTCCGATATCTTCTATTGTTACAATACCGATAGCGCCTCCATATTCATCAACAACAATCGCCATATGTTCATGTCTTCTTTGCATATCCATCAAAAGTTCGCTGGCTTTTTTTGTCTCCGGCACGTAAAACACATCCGTCTGCATACACGATGCAACGTTTTTTGCGGCAGAACCATTATCCAAATTATCTTTATTCTCCATTAAAGTTTCCAGCAGATCAAAGTAATGCAAAATACCAATAATATTATAAACCGTATCCTCGTATACCGGTATGCGCAGATATTTTTTGCTGGTAAAAACTTGAACCGCTTCTTCAATTTTCGCTCCGATCGGCAAAGCCGTCAGCGCCGAAATAGGAACCATGATTTTATCCGCCGTAAGTTCAGAAAAATCAAATACGCGGCTGACCATTTCCCTTTCTGTTTTCAAAATATCACTGCCTTTAGTTTTTTCACCCAAAATGTACTTTAAACCTTCTTTGGTGATATAAGAAGCCTGCTTCACTTTCTGATCCGTGGAAAAGCGTACTGTTTCTTTGGATACGGCGGCAATAATATAGGCCACCGGATAGAAAACCACTGATGACAAACGGATAAAATAGGCCACTTTGATGGCCATTGTTTCGGCATAATGCTGAAAAACACTGCGAACAATAATCATGATGAACAAAGTCGGCAGCATAACAATAAGCGATATTTGCTCGCCGCGAGTTACTCCAAAATAAGAAATGAATAGTCCCGTGGCCAGAGTGGAGGCGATAATAATGGAAAGATTAGTCCCGATAAGTGTTGTCGAAATAAACCACTCCGGCTTTTCCATTAACTTTACTGCCTGTCCGGCCGCAGAAGATCCGCGACCGGCTAAAAATTTCATTTTATTTATATCCGAAGAAAATAGAGCTACTTCGCCGCCGGAATAAAGCGCCTCCAATATAAGACAAATAAAAATTATGGCAATAATCAAATAGGCATTCATTTTTCGTTAATCTGCTCCGTTGGCAATTGCTTTTCTATCCTGACTTTCAATATTCTTGTCCTACCCACATTTTCTATGCGAAACATATAGTCATTGAAATTTATTTGTTCACCCTTAGTGGGCAGTTTTCCAAACAAATGCAAAACAAAACCGCCGACAGTATCGAATTCCTCCTCCGGCAATTGAGTATCCAGTATATTATTTAATTGCTCCATTGACATTTTGCCGGGAACAATAATTGTATTTTCATCAATCTCTTCGCAACCGTTATTTGCCGATTTGCTATCGCCATAGGCTTCTTCAAATAAGTGTTCCAGAATATTTTCGAGAGTTACCATGCCGGATACTCCGCCATATTCATCAACAACAATCGCCATTTGTGTTCTATTTTCCTGAAAATCATGGAGAAGTCCGTTAATAGTTTTCTCTTCAGGCACAAAATAAGGTTTCCCCAGCAGTTTCTCGATGCCCTTCGATTCTTTAATTCTCCGCGCGTCATTAAGTAAATCCCTGGTGAAAAGTATCCCGGTAATATCGTCGCGGTCATCCGTGTAAATAGGCACCCTTTCGTGCTTTTGTTTAACGACTTCCGATATAATTTCCTCCACCGGCATGTTCAGGGGAAGACAAAACATATCCACGCGGGGGATCATAATATCGGTTACCGGTTTATCGCCTAATTCGAATATTCTTTTGATCAGTTCTTTTTGAGATTCGTCCACTACGCCTTCACGGCTTCCGGCATCAATCAGAGTCTTGAATTCATCCTCCATTAAAGCATCGGCATCCAGGTCTATATGCTTGCCGTATTTTTTTAAGATAAAGCCGGACAATTTTTCCAATGCAGCAACAGCAGGATATTCCAAACGGGAAATAGCGATCATCAAAGGAGAAACCATGGCCGAAATCTGCATCGGATAAGTTACGCCAAAAGTCTTGGGAATAGCTTCACCGGCAATCAATAGCACAACAGTTGTAAAGAATATGGAAACCCATTGTCCGTTCGCGCCCAATAAACCGATAAAAAAAGATGCCGCCAAAATGGAGATGCTGATATTAACTGCTTCATTACTGGTAACAATGGTAATTAAAAGGCGGCGGGGATTTTCTAGCAACTTGCCGACATAAGTCAAAAAAGGGTAGCGGTCTAATTTCATCTTATGCAGATGCAAATCAGTAAGCGAAAGCAATGCGGCTTCCGCCGATGAAAAAAAACCGGAAAGCAAGAAAAGAACAAAGATTATTAAAATATCTGTAGTTATATTCAATATTTAGCAACCTCACCGAATTTCTTTATATAACGCAACTTACCAGATCAGAGAAAAAAAAGATATATTTCTGTCGGTAACCTATAATCTTTATATAACACATTTTGTGGTTATTATTCCATTGACATACAAAGCCTTACTTCTTATACTTTCCCCCAATATATTAAGGATAATTCTTATCATAAACTATCTGGACATGCAGAATGTTGTGAAATCGAACACAAAGGGGGAAGCATAATTTTTCCAAGTTGTCTTAAGTTAAATACATGCAACGTTTAATTCTGATCCCTTATCATTTTAAAAGGATTTTTTTATGAAAAAAAGATTAATTTTCGCCGCACTATTTGTTTTTTTAATGTGTAATTACGGCTATTCGGATCTTTTGGATTTGCTCAAGGATAATTCAAAGGCACCGTCTTCCACAAAGGCAAGTACCAGTAAGACTGACTTGGGATTGAAAGAAGCGCTTAAAGTAGGAATTAAGAAGACCATTAAGTCGTTAGGGAAAAATAACGGTTATTTTGCGAATCAAAACGTAAAAATATTATTGCCGGAAGACATAAGAAAGACAGAAACAGTTTTGCGTGGCATTGGTTTAGGTCCGAAGTTAGATGAATTCACCCTGAGCATGAACAGGGCGGCGGAAAAAGCCGCGCCTTTGGCCGCTGATATTTTTTCGACGGCTATTACGGAAATGTCATTTGAGGATGCCAGCAAAATATTGAAAGGCGGCGATACCGCAGCAACAGATTATCTTAAAACCAAGACCTACGACAAGCTGCTTGATTTGTTTCAGCCAAAGGTTCGAAAGACGATGAATGATTATAAAGTTACAAAAAAGTTCGAAGTAATTAATGATAAGGTTCAAACTGTGCCTTATGTGAACAAGCTTCCGAATATAGATATGAATAAATACGTTTCTTCCAAAGCGCTTGATGGATTATTTTATATGCTCGGCCAGGAAGAAACCAATATCCGTACCAATCCAAAAGCGAGAGTTACAGCGCTTCTAAAAGATGTTTTTAAATAGCATAAAACATAGAATATAAATATAAGCATGCAAATAATTTCAGGAGATTGAGGAATGTCCAATATATTGCTCCTCGGAAACGGCGCCCGCGAACACGCAATGGCCGAAGCAATTTCACGCTCAGCACCAAAACCGCATTTATTTTCTTTTATGAAAGCAAACAATCCGGGGATTGCTTCTCTTTCGGAGACGATTAAACTAGGCAGCTATTCCGATCTCAAAGCAATTACAGACTTTGCCACAGAAAACAAAATTGAATTTGCCGTGATCGGACCGGAAGATCCGCTCAACAATGGCGTGGTCGATGCATTGGCGAAAATCGATATTCCGTCAGTCAGGTCCCACCAAAAGTCTGGCGCGTCTGGAAACATCCAAATCATTCACCCGCAATCTGGTGAGCAAATACAATATTCCCGGCAATCCGCAGTTTAAAGTATTTACTGCGATTCGATGGTGTGGAAGCTTTTTTAAATGAACTGGAAGGCATCGTTATTAAACCCGATGGTTTAACCGGCGGCAAAGGCGTGCTGGTTCAGGGCGATCATTTTGCGACAAAAGAAGAAGCGCTGAAATTATGCCAACAAATTCTGAAGGAAAGTTCATCCCTGATCGTTGAAGAAAAATTCGACGGCGAGGAATTTTCTCTGCAATGTCTGTGCGACGGCAAAACAGTTGTCGCCACACCGCTGGTACAGGATCACAAAAGAAGATTTGACGGCGACAAAGGGCCGAACACCGGCGGCATGGGTTCGTATTCCCTGGCCGATCATTCCATGCCTTTTTTAAAGCCGCAGGATATTGAGGATGGGCTTGGAAATAACCCGTCAGGTCGCGGCGGCGCTGCTTAAAGAAACGGGCAGTCCTTACAAAGGTGTCATGTATGGCGGATTCATCGCCACGAAGAGCGGCGTGAAGCTTCTGGAATACAACGCGCGTTTCGGCGATCCTGAAGCCATGAATATTCTGCCGCTTTTAAAAACAGATTTTGTGGAAATCTGCCATCATATTATTGACGGAACACTGGATAAATTGAAAATTGAATTTGAACCCAAGGCGACAGTCTGCAAATATGTTGTGCCGAAAGGTTACGGCCTGCCCGCCGATCATCCCGACGCGGCTTCGTCCTCCGCAAAAATTGAAGTAGGTAATGTGGGAAAAGCCAGGCTCTATTATTCATCCGTGGACAAAAAAGAAGATGGTCTGTATTTGAGTTCTTCACGCGCCATCGGCATTGTTGGCATTGCCGATACATTAGAAAAGGCAGAAAAAATTGCTCAGGATGGAATTAAGGCCATTAAAGGTCCTGTCGCCTATCGCTCAGACATCGGCACGGAGACTTTAATTAAAAAGCGCATTGAACATATGAAAAAATTGAGAGGTACTTAATCAAGGATTCCCCTCAATGGTTCCCATTAAAAAAGAATTTCAATATTTAATATTAAAGAATAAATGATTTATATTAAACTTTCGGTAATTGCGGAAACCTCTGGTCGATTATTTTATTCCATACATCAACCTTTTGCTGGTTTGAGGCAATCAGCTCGGAAATATCACCTTCAATAGTAATCGATCGTATTTTATCACCCTGCACAATCTTATTGATAACATTCTGGTCGGCATCATTCATCACCTCGCCAAATACAGTATGTTTACCGTCGAGCCAGGGCGTGGGAACATGGGTAATGAAAAACTGGCTGCCGTTGGTTTCTGGTCCGGCATTGGCCATCGAAAGAATACCCGGTTTACTGTGACGCAGTTCTTTCACAAACTCATCCTGAAATTTATACCCTGGTCCGCCGCGGCCGTCTCCTGCGGGGCAGCCGCCCTGAATCATAAAATCGGGAATGACCCGATGAAATTTTAAATTATTATAATAACCGCGCCGTGCTAAATTGGCAAAATTACCTACGGTAATAGGCGTTTTGTCGGCAAATAATTTTAAACGAATTGTCCCTTTATCCGTTTCCATAACCGCGATAAGTTTATTTTCCATAGTAATCTCCTCCTCTTTTGTATACGCCCGACTCTAGATATTGCTTTTTGATATGTCAAGACAAAAACAGTCTTGCAAATAATTCCCCAATGCGCTAATTGACGAACAACTTTTTCTATTCAATCTTTTGTTCCATAAGGTAAGGAGAAATATTCGTTATGAACCAGATTAAGAGAGCACTCATCAGCGTCACCGATAAGAATGGAATTGTGGAGTTTGCCAAGAAACTCTCTTCATTCGGCGTAGAAATACTTTCCACCGGCGGAACAGCCGCGCAGCTCAGAAAAAGCGGCATTACGGTAAAGGATGTTTCTGAATACACGGGTTTCCCGGAAATGATGGACGGGCGGCTGAAAACTCTGCATCCGAAAATTCACGGCGGTTTACTCGCACTGCGCGATAATCCCGAGCATATAAAAGCCATGAAGGAACAAGGAATAGAACCAATTGATATGGTTGTCACCAATCTTTACCGATTTGAAGACACTGTGGCGAAAGAGAGTTGTACACTGGAACACGCGATTGAAAATATTGATATCGGCGGCCCTACGATGCTGCGCGCTGCAGCTAAGAATTATCGATTTGTCAGTGTCCTTACCGATCCGGCCGATTACAATGTCATTCTTGCGGAAATGGAAAAAAACGGCGGCAAGGTTTCAGAGGCCACAAACTTCCGGCTGGCTGTAAAAACATTCCAAACAACAGCCCGCTACGACGGCGCCATCTCTAATTATTTAGGAACAATATCCCCGGAGGGAACTAAAAAAGAATTTCCCGATACATTTACGGCTCAATATGTAATGGCCCAGCCTCTCCGCTACGGGGAAAATCCGCATCAAAAAGCGGCATTTTACCGGGAGAACGATGCGTCGCTGGCGGCAATTTCCAACGCCAGGCAACTGCAAGGCAAAGAGCTCTCCTACAATAATATCATGGACAGCGACGCTGCGTGGCTGGCTGCGTCCGATTTCGCTCTGCCTGCCGCCGTCATCATCAAACATGCCAATCCTTGCGGGGCGGCAACAAGCAATAGCGGCCTTGTCGATGCTTACAAAAAAGCCCTGGCAACAGATCCAGTTTCCGCCTTCGGCGGCATCGTGGCCTTCAATCGTCCTGTCGATAAGAAAACGGCGGAAGAGCTGGCAAAAATCTTTCTGGAAGTTATCCTTGCGCCTTCCTTTGATGCTGAGGCGAAGAGCATTCTCGAATCCAAGAAAAACGTGCGTTTATTGGAAATACCGACCACGTCCGGAAAATACGTTTCCGGTTATGATTTTCGCCGTGTCGTCGGCGGGCTTCTTGTTCAGGAACGCGACACTTTCCCGTTTGATATCAGTCAGGCCAAAGTTGTCACAAAAAGAAAACCTACTGATGAGGAATATCAGGCTCTCGATTTTGCCTGGCGCGTGGTCAAGCACGTTAAATCCAACGCCATTGTTTACGCGACCAAAGACCAATTAATCGGTGTCGGCGCCGGTCAAACCAGCCGGGTGGATTCGGTTAAAATAGCCAAAATGAAAGCCGTGCTGCCCACCAAGGGCTGCGTGCTGGCATCGGACGCTTTTTTCCCCTTTCGAGACGGCATCGATATGGCCGCTGAAGCCGGAATTACCGCGATTATCCAGCCCGGCGGTTCTGTCCGTGATGAAGAAGCAATTAAGGCAGCGGACGAACACGGTATCGCCATGATCTTTACCGGCGTAAGACATTTCAAACACTAAATAAGGAGCTGATCGTGAAAACAAAAAGCGCCAAAAAGAAAAAAGTTTTAGTGAGTGTTGTCATGGGCAGTGATTCCGATTTACCTATCATGACCGAGGCTACTAAAATTCTCGAAGAGTTTGCCATTGGGCATGAGCTCATCTTGACATCGGCGCACCGCACACCGGAGCGGACGACAAAGTTTGCCAAAGCGGCTGCCAAACGAGGCGTCAAAGTTATCATCGTCGGAGCAGGTGCTGCAGCTCACCTGGCTGGTGTAATTGCCGCGCAAACACCTTTGCCGGTCATTGGCATTCCTATTGACGCTACCTCTTTGCACGGTCTCGATGCTCTTCTTTCCACTATACAAATGCCCGGCGGCGTGCCTGTAGCTGGTATGGCCATCGGCAAAGCCGGAGCCAAGAACGCCGCTTTGTTTGCTATCCGCATCCTTGCTCTTGCCGACAAATCAATTGACTCTAAGCTCTCAACCCATATTCAAAAGATGGCCATAGAAGTGGAAAAAAAGCAGGAAAACCTTTCATGCCGGAAATCCTGAAGGTAAGTGCAGACAATTCAGAAGAAAGTGTTTTGGAAAGCGCCGCCGCTATTGTTGCCCGCGGCGGTGTTATTGCGTATCCGACCGAAACTTTTTACGGATTAGGCGCGGATGCGACAAATGAACAAGCCGTAAAAAAAATTTATAAAATCAAAGGCAGAAAGTTTATAAATCCCATATCCATAATTATCGGACGAACTGAAAATCTTTATCCTCTGGTCCAGAGCATCCCCCCGGCAGCTCAAAAGCTGATCCAAGCATTTTGGCCGGGCGCACTGACTATTATTTTTAAAGCTTCCAACGGAGTATTGCCGCTTTTAACAGCGGGCACGGGTAAAATTGGAGTGCGTGTTTCCGCAAGCTATGCCGCTCAGGTAATCGCGCAAAAGTTGAAACATCCTCTTACTGCTACCAGCGCAAATTTATCCGGCAAGCCCGAATGCTCGCAAGCTTCCGAAGTTGCCAAACAAATCGGAAACAAGATTGATGCTATTGTCGATTTTGGTCCCACAATTGGCGATAAAGTTTCCACCATTATCGATGTTACCTGTGATCCCCCGGAAATCCTGCGTGAAGGAACAATAACCCGGCAATCAATTGAAAACATTTTAGGAATATAGAAGGTTTCCAACAGCGATTAACGCCGGATCAATTAACTGGATTGCTTTTTAAAGAAGCCGTTCCGCGCCAATTGTAGTTACTGTGGTTTTAATGACACCCGCAGGTTCACGGGTAAAAACTATCATGAAAGGTATTTGTCCGTTAGGTGAAATTTTATCGTTCGAATTGTTGCGTCCTTCCGGTTGGGAAAGCTTTCTTAGAATCTCTTCTTCAGGCAAATTTGTAAGTTCATCATCAGTTAGTACATTTCCGGCATAACTTGTGCGTTCACCTAAAACCACGGCAAAGGCATCAACGATCGCCCCTTTGATGACTATCCTGGAAATAGGATAATCGGCCTGATTAACAGCCGTGCCTTCCATAACTCGAATTTGTCCCAGAACATAATTATTCAACATTCGTTGCCGAATGTCTTGTAACTTGACCTGTCCGATAACAACTTCCGGTCGCACTGGTTCCTGATCACCAATATACTTATTGGCAATCTTGATAAACCGGTCGCCAAGTGATGGGTAAATATAGAAATAAATTACAACGGGGATGACTACAATTACTAAAACAGCCCACACAACAACCTTCCATGTTTTACGTGAACTTTTTCTGGATAACGGTTTTTTTTGCTCAAAATCTTCAACTTTTTCCCTTAAATCACGAAACGCCGCGCTTCTTTCTGCGCTCACGAAATTGTCTTTACCAATGCTTTCCCTGCGTGGTTTTTCTATCTCCAAGTTTACTTTATCGTTTAGAGTCTTTTTTACTTCCATTACATTATCAAGAAAACGAACAACGTCTTCATCCCGGTCGGAGACCGGAGGGACTTCCTTAGTTAAATCAGTGCTTTTTTTTGCCGGCATGTGTTCCTCTGAAAAAACAGACTCGGGGACTAACGGTTTTTCTGATTCCTCTTTTATAATCAGCGGATTATCCTGAAAGAAAACGTGCTGGCAGCGACTGCAGCGCAGCCACATACCATCGCCTTGCATCATAACATCATCAAAATAAAATTTTGTCCGGCATTGCCTGCACTGAATGATCATTTCTCTATCCTTTTTGCTACTGCTTAATAACATAAATCTCGGGCAAAAAGCGGTAATGTTCAGAGAAATCCAACCCATAACCAACTAAAAATCCATCATCTATTGTAAAGCCTACATAATCAGCTTCAAAGGATACTTTTCTTCTTTTGCGTTTATCCAAAAATGCACAGACCTTAAGCGAATGGGGATTTCTTTCCTTAAGCCATTCAACCAGATATTTTAAGGTCAAACCTGTGTCGATTATGTCTTCTACAATCAGTATATCTCTACCTTTAATAGAAGTTTCTATATCCTTTGTCATTACTACTTTACCTGAGCTTTCCGAACCTGCGCCATAACTGGCCACACGAACAAAATCGATCCTGCAGGGAATGCTCATGGCTCGGATTAAATCAGCCATAAAAATAAACGCCCCTTTAAGAATACCGATGACTATCAATTCACGGCCGGTGTAATCACCGGATATTTGATCGGCTAACTCTTTTACGCGCTTTTGAATCACCTTATAAGGGAAAATGATTTCTTTGGACATCTCGTTCATTATGCCGTTTCTCTTTTTAATTATTTTATGCCGTACACTAACCAATATGAGTATTATCTGTCAATAAAAATCAAAAAGCGCTCTGATAAGTGGCAATAAAATTTTCAATATTTGATGAAATCAGTTTTTCCGCCAATTCAATTTCCTGAGCATTTTTAAATTCTGAAGACAAGCTCAAAAATATTGTATTGAATTTTGATATCTCCTTACCAAACCTTGTATAATCAATATAACTAATCATGTATTGCGATCCGTCAAAGTAATATTTGCCCAGCCTGTTTGTTTCCGGCGAACGAAACGGCCAGGTAATTTTCCAATCAAAATATTGACGGGCAATATTTTTTAGCTCCGCGTTATCAAACACTTCCGGTTTAAGTTCCCCGCCAATCTTATCGGCCAGCAGTCGAAAATATGTCTTTACCAGATCAATATCCGTCAGACAAAGACCGTAAAGATACCAATCATCAATTATTTTTATCAGCATTTGAGATTGAGACGTGGAATAAAGTGATGGCTGGGACAAAGATGACCGGCACAAAGTTCCTGACCATAAAACGAAACAGTCGCGCAAATCAATGCCGGAATTTTGCTCCGGATGCAACAGACAACCTACTTTCTTTTCCTCGTTATCCAGAAAACCGAGATATTCGCAGCAATAAATTACTTCATATCTCTTTTTGAAATCTTCGCTATTTAATATTTCGCCGGAATAACATTCAATATCGCCCGGATTTTTCACAAGTTTACGAAAACGTTGTGTACGGGCACGTAACCTTTCTTTAAGAGAAGAACGGGAGCTATCCACATAATTATAAAGGCCGCAGCAAGCACCACAGGACTTGCTATCATCAGGCTGACAAAGGATGACTAAATTATTATCTGCGTTCAATTAAATACCTTATGCTTTCAGATAAATACCCTGTACTACTGCTCCATTCAATGGCTCACTCAAATACAATAGTTTTTGATCCATAAACAAGTATTTTGTTTTCCAGATGCAGGCGCAAAGCCCGCGCCAGCACAATTCTCTCTAAATCCTTGCCCTTCATTTGAATATCGGCGATCGCGTCACGGTGACTTATTTTGATCACATCCTGAGCAATAATCGGCCCTTCGTCCAGATTTTCCGTCGCGTAATGCCCTGTCGCACCGATAATTTTCACGCCGCGATCATAAGCCTGCTGATAAGGATTACCTCCGGCAAAAGCCGGCAAAAAAGAATGATGGATATTAATTATCTTATGGGGATAATACCCAAGAAATTTCCCGGTGAGAATCTGCATGTAACGCGCCAGAACAACCAAATCAATTTTCAAATCCTTCAATAACTCCAATTCCCTCTCTTCCTGTTGCTTCTTGTTTTTTTCCGTAATCGGGAAATGGAAAAATTTAAGACCAAATTGCTCGACCGACTCACGAGCATCCAGATGATTACTGATGACAACCTGTATTTTAGCGGCCAATTTCTCCCATTCGTTGACGCAGAATCAAATCGTTAAGGCAATGGAGATGCCGGGAAACAAATACGGCAATACGCGGCACATAATCGGTGAAATGCAAATCCCATTTCATGTGCAACTGGTTCGCTAACTGCGCAAAAGCCGCTGGAATCTCTTCCCGATTAAGCTTAAAACCGTTCATTTCCCATTCGATCCGCATAAAGAAAAGTTTGCCTCTTTTAGAGGTATGCTGATCGGCGTGGACAATATTTCCGTTGTGATTGAAATATAAAATTGGAAATCTTAGCAACAAGCCCTTTGCTATCGGGACAGGATAAAAGTAAAATGGCATTGACATCATTCATACGGCGGCTTCATTTTCGTTAATTTTGAAACTTTCAGCTGTGAATTAAATATAGAAGGATTGGCGTTGCAGGTCAAGAGTAAAAATGTTAAGGACAGCACCCCTGTATGGAATCATGCTCGGGATATAAAACAAATGAATTTAATTGAAGAAATAAATCTAGCCAACGGATTGAAGTTGAATATTTTTGATTTATCGCGTCCAATAGCTGCCGACACGGTTAAAGTGGAAATTTCCGTTCAGTCCAAAATAGATTTAAAAGAATCTTATTTTTCCGACTCACGAGATTATCATCAGGTAAAAAGAATCTTTGGCGATAATTTTTCTTACGAATACAAAATGGAAAGATCTTTTGTGGCTAAAGAAAACCAGGAGGCCATCCGCGAGGAATTGCTACGTACGTTCAAAAGCAATTCTTTGCATTACCTTTCTTCCGTAAATTTTCCACAAAAGCTTGCACTGGCTACTCTCAAGGATATCAAAAATAACCCTTACAAATATAAACGTAAACCGGAAACTGAAGCATGATTAATCATAAATTCGACGGGCTTCTACTTAACGCCGAAAAGCCCAGCCGTTACATCGGCAACGAAGTAAATGCCGTTCACAAAGACAAAAAAGAAGTGAGCTTCCTTCTTGCCTTTCCGGACACATATGAAGTCGGCATGTCGCATCTTGGTTTGCAGATTTTATATTCCATTTTAAACGAAATTCCGTATGTGCAGGCGGAAAGATGTTTCGCGCCCTGGCCGGACAGGGAAAGTCAACTGCGCTTACGAAAATTACCGCTGACATCTTTAGAATCACAAACGCCCTTAATAAATTTTGACATTGTCGGTTTCTCCCTTCAGTATGAACTGTCCTACACCAATGTGCTGAACATGCTGGATTTGGGAGGTATACCGCTTTCTCGTGCCGAACGCAAAGATGACCATCCCCTGATAATTGCCGGAGGCCCCTGCTGTTTTAATCCTGCACCTCTTGTCGATTTTATCGATGCCTTTGTCATCGGTGAAGGAGAAGAAATTGTTGCAGAAATTGCAGCGGCAATCCGCACAGGCAAAAAGAAAAAAATCCCCAGGCATGATTTGCTCGAGCAACTGGCACAAATTTCCGGCATTTATGTTCCCGCTGTTCATGGAAAGAATCAACTCATAAAAAAAAGAATCGTTGCCGACCTCAATTTATGGTCGCATCCCTTAAAACCTATTGTTCCGCTTATGCAAACTGTTCACGACCGCATCATTCTGGAAATAGCGCGCGGCTGCACCCGGGGCTGCCGATTCTGTCAGGCGGGAATGATTTGGCGGCCTTACCGGGAAAGAAACACCTCTTTGCTCATGGAGATGGCCGAAAAATTATTAGCAGTAACCGGTCATGACGAAATATCTCTTTTATCCTTGAGTTCCGGAGACTATAGCTGCCTTGAATTTTTAATAAAAAGCCTGATGAAACAGCATTATTCCAAAAGAGTGGCTTTGGCCTTGCCCTCGTTGCGTGTAGAGTCGCTGACCGGAATATTAATTGAAGAAATAAAGAAAACTCGTAAAACCAGTTTCACGCTGGCACCGGAAGCCGGAACAGATAAAATGCGCCGGATAATAAATAAGGGCAACACTGCCGAAGATTTAATCTCTATAGTTGATAAAGTATTCGCCGCCGGTTGGAAATCGATCAAACTCTATTTCATGCTTGGTCTTCCTCACGAAACGCAGGAAGATCTGGAAGGAATTATAGAGTTGAGCCGTCAGGTTCTCCAGGCGGCAAGAAAACGCGGGCAGGTTACCATTAGCCTTTCCACCTTCGTTCCCAAACCGCATACGCCTTTTCAATGGGAAAAACAGATTTCTTTGGAAGAAACTTATATCAAACAGGATTTTTTTCGCCGACGGGTAAAAGACCGCCATCTCATTTTGAAATGGCATGACGCAAAAATGAGCTTACTGGAAGGAATGTTTTCACGCGGGGATGAAAGATTGGGAGAGCTTTTGGAAAAAGCCTTTCGTAAAGGATGTCGTTTCGACGGTTGGACCGAGCTTCTACGTTTTGAGCTCTGGCAGGAAGCGATGGATGAACTGGGTATTACCCCTGAAGACTTCCTGCGCGAACGCGAGATCAGATGAAGACCTTCCCTGGGATAACATTGATTGCGGCGTGAGTCGTCAATTTCTACTACAGGAAAGAAAAAAATCGGCGCAAATGTCGGCAACGGAAGATTGCCGGTTTGCTAATTGCCAAAACTGCGGGGTTTGTGATTTCGAGACAACAAAAAATATCTTTGCCGAGACGGAGGAAACTCAAGAAATTGTCCCATCACTGCCAACAGCCGATTTTGCCGCGCATGAAAAAGTTTACCGTTTTACCTTTAACAAACTTGAAAGAGCGCGATTTTTATCTCATTTGGAAATTTCCACGGCCTTGATCCGCGCCTTACGCCGCAGCAGTCTTGCTCTTGTTTATTCTTCCGGCTATCATCCGCATCCTAAAATATCTTTTGCCACAGCCACCGCAGTCGGTATGGAAAGTAAACAAGAATACATGGATATAACCGCTTTGGAATATCCAGCCGATTTAAATTTATTGAAAAAAGAAATCAATTCTGCCTTGCCTCCGGGCATTGAAATCATGGAAATCAACCCGCTTTCTCCCGGCACAAAGGCGCTAGCTCAAGCGCTATACGGATTTATCTACGAACTATATTTACCGGCAGATATCGATGAGAATCGGCTTAAAATAATTAAAGAAAACATAGAAAAATTTCTGGCAGCAGCATCATTTAAAATTCAAAGGATATCCAAAGGAAAAACCGTAATTAAAGACATCCGTCCTTTTGTTCAGGGCATGACTATTAATGCTGATGAAAAAAGAATTGAAGCCACAATACTATGCATGCAGGAAGGATCCGCAAGACCTCTTGACATTATTATCCATGTTCTGGGTTATAACAAAAAAGAAACCGAACAAATCTATTATACTAAAATAAAAACTTTACTTTTCTGACATTAACTAAGTATCTGAGCTATAAATTGTATATTGATTAAAATCCTTTTTGGTCAAAGGGAGATCAAATAACTTGGCTACGCTAAACTCCGCGAATTAGTCTTATTCCTCAGAGAAAGAGCGCTTTGATATTAATTAATATGGCGCGGTCAAAATATGCTTGATAAATGTTAAAATCGAACTTCTATGTCAGGTAAATAATACTGACTTTCTTCCTCGCTTTTGCCAAGTTCTTCGTAGAGCATCATGACGGTATTCACATACACCTGGCTGCGGTTATAATGCCACACTGCATTGCGCTTTTTTCCAATGGATGCATCTTCAGACCAGCCCGAGCTTTTCAGGTAATGACCCATGCTAGCTATTGCATCTTTCATGTTAAATGGATTGACTATGCCGTCTCCGTCTCCATCAACGCCGTAGCTCCGAAACGTAGAAGGGATAAATTGAGCCGGTCCCAAAGCTCCGGCAAATGATCCCATTATATTCAATGGATCAATCCCCAAGTTATTGGCTATAAGAGCTAGGTGGTAAAGTTCAGTCAATGCCCAATTTGCCCTTCTTTGCGCTCTTGTAATGGTGAACTGATCATAGAGCAACGGATACTTATCAGCATATTCTTGCTGTATTTGACTGAAATAATCCGGATCGAGAAGAAGCGCCAGATTGGCGTAAGCCGTAACAACATTATAGCGCATGGGATAGGTTCCCAGTCTCGACTCTACAATGAGAATTGCCGTGACGATACGCGGAGATGTTCCAAAACGCATCTCCACGGAAGATAATGATTCGGCATTTTCCTTGATAAAAGCCCTGCCGTTTTCAATATGTTTGGGATCGATACGCATAATCGTCGGTTCTTCTTCGGTTCCATTCGGGCTGGCATAGAAAAGGTTCTGGATAACTATATCCGGCCTAAGAGATATACGGGGATCATTTATCATGCTCTGAACCTGTAATCTATCCAATCCCTTTTCCACAAGGCGCTCTTCGATAAACTGCCTCGATAACCCGCTTGCTGCCCATGAAGAGACAGCGAATAGCAGAAGAAAATCATGCTTATTATAAAATACGATATTACTTTTTTCACGCCTCAACCATTTTTACTGCAATTTTATACCCAATAAATCATTTTTAATAATATTACGGCTTTATTTTACATCGTCCAAGCTTTATACGCAAGATGATTTAATATCAATTCATTGTGTTAGCCAAAAAACATCCGCTAATTAAAAATTATCCGGTTAATTAAATTTTATTGACAAAAAGACACAAATTTTTCTATAAGTCTTCGTCTTAATTCCAATTCAAGTAAGGATAATGTTATGTACGCAGTAATAAAAACAGGAGCAAAACAGCACAAAGTAACCGAAGGTGATGTTTTATCTGTGGAAAAACTGATCGGCGACAAAGGCGATGAAGTTGTTTTTAACGAAGTCCTGATGGTCTCCGACGATAAAGAAGTAAAAATCGGCAAACCTTTTGTGGATGGAGCCAAAGTTGTCGGTGAAATTATCGCTCAGAAGAAAGGTCCGAAGCTTATCGTTTACCACATGAAACGACGCAAGGGTTTCCATAAGAAGACCGGACATCGCCAAAATTTAACCAGTATGAAA
>CAVXLI010000022.1:0-64211 GCA_963762595.1 uncultured delta proteobacterium | reverse complement strand
GCGGCATACGCAGCGCGCCGTCCAGCCTGATACAGCAGCCGTTGAGCATTGTGTTTTCAATGATGTGAATAGCCAGCTTGGCATATTCAATGGGTTTCCCCAGCCGCCGTGGAAAAGGAACGGTCTTGGCTAAATCTTCTTTAACCGCCGTTGGTAAGCTGGCCATCATCGGCGTATCAAAAAGTCCCGGGGCAATAGTGGCCACCCTTATTCCGTAATCGGCACATTCGCGGGCGATGGGCAGCGTCATTCCCACTATACCGGCTTTAGAACCGCTGTAGGCCGCCTGTCCTATCTGTCCATCAAACGCGGCAACTGAAGCTGTATTAATGATTACACCTTTTTCGCCTTCTTCATTGGGCGTGTTATTATTCATTTGCTCGACTGCCAGCCTGATCACATTGAGCGTTCCGACAAGATTAATTTGCACTACTTTATTGAACGCGTCCAAAGACAGGGGACCTTTTTTGCTCAGAACCTTTCCCGGATTGGCAACACCGGCGCAATTGACGGCAACATTTATTTTCCCGAAGGCGTCTACTGTCTTTTTCATGGCCTGCTGAATTTCGGACTTCACTGGTCACATCGGCTTTTATAAATATCGCGTTTGCTCCTAAATCAGCCGCGAGTTTCTCGCCTCTGACCGAATCAATATCAACGATGGCGACCTTCGCGCCATGTTTCACCAATTCGATGACCGTGGCTTCTCCCAATCCCGACACTCCGCCCGTTACTAACGCAACCACATCCTTGATATTCATATCTCCTCCCTTTTTTCATCGAAATATATCAACCGCCAATTATTTGTCTGTTTGCACTATACTGCTGGTCATAATGATCCTTTGAACTATGAATGGAATTTATTCCTGTTTTTTTCACAACATTTGCAAAAGGCTTGATCATTTCCACTTTCATTCGCTTGATAAACTCGCGGCGAATGAACGGGATTTTTGTGAGCAGTACTATGCGTGCTGTTAATCATCCGCCATTTATAATTCTTTTGAGGAAAATTGTAAAAACCATGTTTTTTGTAATATCTGTGATCAGCCTGGAAAACAGGACGCAGCCTGCTCCAAACGGCATCCCGGAATAACTTTGTACCCGCAACCTGATAAAATGTTCTGCGGTTTTATATAGCCAAGCTTACCGTACATAACCGCGTTGGAAGCTATAATTTGCAGAGCGGTATTAATTTCTGCCGAGCTGCCCATATCATCACTGACAAATCCGACAAGATTGGAGTGTTGCATTTCGACATGAGCTTCAAAAATTTCACGCAAATTATAAATTTGACTGAACGGCCCGGAAATAACAAAACCGATTTGTTTATCCTGTAGAACCGGTGTATGGCCGTTGAAAAAGCTGCGGTCAAAAAAGCATTTCCATAATGACGAAAGATACCGGTCATGAATGGAGCCGGCAAAAAATAAAATGTCCGCTGTTTTTATTTTCTGGTTGAAAAAATCAATAAATCCATCTTTACCTTCGTAAACACAGACATTATCTAAACCGCACTGCATACAGCCCAAGGCAGCCGCCTTTGATATCAATATCTTTAAGTTGCACTAACTCAGCGGCAGGGGAAAAAGTTTTTTGCAAATTTTCCACCATCTTACGGAGATTAGGACTTTTACCCATATCATCAACGACAATTAATACTTTTTTGCCGTTGGTCTCCACAGGCAAAGGTTTGGCCGGTTCATAAACAACTTCCTGTTTAATCAGCGGTTTATTATTTTTTATTGAAGGTGTGCCTTCTTTAATCGCCTTGATAAATAATTCACCAAAAGTTTGGAGTCTTTTTCTTTCCCGGGATTTATGCAGATCATTCATCTCCGCCGAATAGGATCCAAAATATTTCATTTCCAAATCGTCGCAGATAGCATTGATATAATTGTGGGCGGTATGATCAAAAAAGTTGATTGATGTAGAAAGGCTCGCGGCCGGTTTTCCGCGGAAAGCCGAGGTCTCGTTTCTTTCAAAAATCAATTCGATAAATCTTTTATACTGCGAACAAACAAGAAAAAAATAAAGGGGGAACGCCCAGAGGACGGCATCAGAAGCGGATATTTCCCCGATAATTTCCTGAAAATCATTTTTTTCTTTTTCCAGTTTTTTAATTTTCAGGGCTATATCAAAAATTTTGAATTCGGTGTCCGGAAATTTTTGTTGCAGAAAATGAACATACTGCATGGTAACGCTGATCTGTCCTTTTGGCGAACCGTTTAAAACCGCGATTTTCATAATAAAATCCTTTACTATTTTGAATTTAAACTAATAATTAATTACCATAAGAAAAATAACCTGACAAGATAATATATGGAAAATGAATAGTTATTCTCTCGTGATAACATAACCTCGGAAATTTGCTTAAGATTTATTTGCACTTAATTGCTTCAAAGAGTAGTCAGGATAAAAAAGCGTAAGCAACGAATTGACCGTCATGGCTTAAACTTATATCAATATCTGATTTTTTGCCGTTTATATAAACATGCGGCGGCTGAAGCTCATTTCTTTCTTTTATTCTATTTATTTTGATGTCACTAAAATTCAAACGGAAAAAATCGGCTAAACTTCGGACAAGGCATTTTCGCGCAAATAAAGATGGGTCTATTTTTTTCTCGTTTTCCTTCTCCGGCAGAGCTTCTACTTTACAAATTAATCTGTCCAAATCAGCCGGGCTATCTGCTGCCACGCAATGGACATAGCGGGAATGGGAAAAGAGACGAATATAAACTGTTTCTGCGTCGGTAATCTCAACCTCGCCGTCTGAACATGCCGATTCGGGTTTCTTGAGAATTACCTTCCACCGGCGCGGTAAAAAAGCGGCATCAGCACAAGATTTTTTTATGACTTTATACGCGGTTTCTTTACAAGCCCAAAGCGACCAAAGCGCCTTATCAGGATTTTCCGCGTTTTGTACAAATTCAATTTCAGCATCGGTGAGGATTTTCTTTAGAAAGCGCGAATCCCGGCTCTTTCCCGCGTTCGCCGGCTCTCTCAAATCCACGATATCGTTCCCGACGTAGGGCAAAATACTTTTCCTCCATTTGCGCGAGCCGGTCAATTATTTGCGTGGCATATTCTCGTTGCACTCGCAGTCCGCTTCCCTCGATACGTTCCGGCGAAAATACTTCTATTTGCACTGAAAATTTTTCGCCCCAGGCAGGAATAGCACTGTATTTATCCTGCTTATCTCCACGCATATAAATACACATCACCTTGCAGTCTTCCACGTCTTTGACGAAACGTCCCACGCCGTAAGAAAAACTTTCTTTATTAATTCTTCCGGTGCGGGAACGCCCGCCTTCAGGAAAGATCATGATGTTATGGCCGCTACGCAGCAGATAAACACATTTATCCAAAGTCTTCTTTATCTTTTCACGGGATCCGCCGCGATCAATGGGAATGCATTTGGCCAGATAGCACAATACCGCCAGAAAAATATTGCTTTGAAAATTACTTCTTTCCGGTAAATTCCAGGGCAGCTTCTTGTACCCGGTTATATGCTGACGTAAGCTGAAAGTGGCATAACCCAAAATAAAAGAGTCAATCATCGTCAAATGATTAGCGCAAACAATCCAGGATCCCTTGTGCTGGGCAAATTCACTCGCGCACTGGCGGCGAATTTCTTTCAAATTCTGTACTCGATAAAATAAAATTTTAGCAATAAAAAAATATAAAGGCGCGATGATTAGTATCGCAATTCGTCCTAAAATATTTTGTACCTGAATAAATACTTTGGATTTTTTATCCATTTTTTTACCCGAGTTTTTGTTTAATAATTTTCACTGCGTCGCCAATGGTGCGAATTTTATCCGCTTCATCATCATCAACGCTGATACCGTAAACATCTTCACATTTGATGATTACATCAACCAGACGGGCGGAATTTACCTTTAAATCATTTAAAATGTGCGTATCCATCGTCGCCTTTTCCAAAAGAGTCTGGTCCTTGGTATAGGCTTTCAAAATATTGATCATTTCTTCAAAAATTTTCTTCTCATCCATAAAACCATTCTCCTTATAATATAAATTATTTTTCTTCCCACTTTTTAAAAATAATACAACTGTTAACATCGCCGAAACCAAAACCGGCTTTGGCGACAATTCTCAATTGCGGAAATTCTAAACATTTTTGCGGAATCTTCGGAGCATATTCGGCAATATCCGGATGTACATCCTCACAATTAATAGAAGGATGCAGGAATCCTTTATAAATCTGCAAAACAGAAGCCACGCATTCTATGGCGCCGGCGGCGCCCAGACAATGGCCGATCAATGATTTTGTGGCATTGAATATAAGGAAAATTATCCGGAGTTCGCTCCAGCGCCTCCGCCCAGTTTTTAACTTCATGAGGATCGGCATAAGTCGCCGTCAAATGTCCGTTGATGGCATCAACTTCGGCCGGATCAATTCCCGCATCGGCAACCGCACCGCGAATACATCTTTTCACACCTTCAGGATTGGGCGCAGTCATGGAACCGCCCATTCGCTGACCGCCGCAATTAACATAGCCGCCGATTATTTCCGCGTAAATTCTGGCTCCTCTGGCCAGAGCCGTTTCCAGTTCTTCCAAAACCAGCATGGCGCCGCCGGAACCGGGAACAAAGCCGCAAGCAGTAGCGCTCATCGGGCGGGAACCCGCCGCCGGATTATCATTAAATTTACGGCAAAGCACGCGCATGGCATCAAAGCCTCCCCAGATGTAAGGCGTCGCTCCTTCGGAACCGCCGGCCACCATGCGTTTGGCCAATCCCATTCTTATTCTCCAGAGGGCATCAATTATCGCTTCATTACCGGTGCTGCAAGCCGAAGAATTCGATGTCACTTGATTGCCGGCGCCGATCAAACCGGAAATGCGGGCGCTGGTGCCGCTGCTCATCACCTGTTCGACAACACGGCTGCCCAATCGTCGTACCTTGCCTTCATTAATCATAGGAACGACACTATTGGCAATCGTATCCATGCCGCCGATTCCGGAACCGGCAATAACACCTGTATCCCAATCTACCGTATCGTCATCGCTATCCGGAATATTAAAGCCGGCATCCTTCCAGGCATCCACCGCCGAAACCGAAGCAAAGCCGATATTATCATTGATGGATAAAAGCTTTTCGCGATCAAAATAACTTTTCCGGATATCGTCAAAATTTTCCGGCACTCCGGCAATCTGACAGCCAAATTTCAATTCCTCCAATTGAGGAATAAAACGAATGCCGGAACGACCTCCTCTGAGCGCCTGTCTCAAAATTATCCAATCCATGCGCGTTGGGAGCTGCTACACCCATTCCCGTAATGACAACTCTTTTCCTCATTTATTCGCTCCCACTCCCGTCAGCGTTCCCAGGCAAACTATTTCGCCATTTTCTCTTTCCATAGTCGTATCCACTTTTAAAACTCCCTTACGAAAATAATTTTTTTTGCCCTTCACGATTACTCTTTCACCCGGTACTACAATTCCTTTGAACTCCACGCCATCCGCCGATGAAAACAAACTAAGCGGTATATCCATTGTCCCGGCCGCATTTTTTTCTGACACGCAAGAAGATAAATTCCAAAAGCAATAGCTCCGATTTGCGCCATCGTTTCAATAAGAATCACGCCCGGCGTAATAGGACTGCCCGGGAAATGTCCGCGATAAAAAAATTCATCTTCACGAAAACGGTATGCCCCGACTATCTGTTCCTCATCGAGACTGATAATTTCATCAATAAAACGAAAAGGCTCCTGCTGCGGCACAAGTGCCAAAATTTCCTGCTTCATTCCGTCATCAGCCTCCATAAAGCCCTCCATTGACATGAATTACTGTTCCGGTAATATAATTGGCCCTTGTTGCCAAAAAAGCGACCACATCCGCAATTTCCTCGGCCTTGCCCAATCTGGCCAATGGAATGCTTGACAGGATCTTCTCCTTGACTTGATCGGGAAGTTCCTTTGTCATGGTCGTGTCGATAAAACCGGGAGCAACGGAATTGACCAGAATATTTCTTCCCCATAACTCCTGCGACAGAGACTTCGTAAAGGCATCCAGCGCCGCCTTTTCCATCGTGTAGGGAATCTGTCCGGCATTACCCGTATGCCCAACAACGCTGGAGATATTGATAATTCGCCCCGTATTCTGCCGAAGCATAAACTGCCGGAGAATTTTTTTGGTCAGATACCAGACGCCCCGTACAAGTTCACGCTGGCGGTCAAATTGCTCGATTTTCATCGAGTTGATATCATTGTTGATCGAAATGCCGGCGTTGTTGACAAGAACATCCACGCGGCCCGCCACTTCCTTGATCTGGTTTACCATCATGTCTATCTGGTCCGGGTCCGTCAGATCAGCTTCTATTAGAAATCCTTCCTTTATCTCGGCAAGAACCGCTTTCGACGGTTCTTCCATAACGGGTATGTAGTTGATGCCCACGTGGAAACCTTCGGACGCCAGGGCGCGGGAGCAAGCCGCCCCTATGCCCGTTCCTCCACCTGTAACAATTGCAACCGGTTTCTCCATCATTTGCCCTCCTCCACTTTCAACACCATGTGCGTCCAGGAAAGTCCCGCTCCGATGATCGCCATAGCGATACGATCTCCGACCTTAATATCATCCCAGTGCATGCTCAAAACGGTAGGTGCGCTGCAACAGCCGGTATTGCCAAACTGATCAACATTATACCAATGGTGTTCGGGCTTTATTCCTCTTCGTTCACTCACCGTCTTAAGCATCAGCAAATTGGCCTGATGGCCGATAAAGATAAAGCGTCCTGCCTCAGCCGCGAATGCCTCCTGCAGAATTTTCACGGATTCCGTTGTCTGCCTAATGGCAAAACCCTGCACGGCATTGCCATCCTGACGAAAATACCAATCATAGCCGATACCGACTTTTGTCCAGGCAGAAGGCCTCGAATCGAAAAAACAATTCAAAAAAGCGGCACGCGCTGGAAGCATTGTGGATACTATTGCCGCCGAACTGCCATCGCCAAAAAGCACCGCTACACTACGGTCGGTATAGTCAACGCATTTCGTCAGCGTTTCCGAGTCAATCAACAATATATAAGGAGGGAGACTATCCGGTTTCATTCGGGATAGAAAATTGATTTGCATCCCAAAAGTAGAGCAGGCCGAATTCATATCGAGACAGGGTACTTCAATACCCAGTTCTGTAGCAATCGCCGAAGCTTCCGCCGGCGAGATGTTATCCGGTGATGAAGAACCGGCAATAATCATTCCGATATCTTCAGGTTTTAGTGAAGCTCTTTTAAGCGCGAGCCTCGCGGCTGCCGCTCCCATTTGTGCATTTTTGTAAAGCCTGGCTTCAAAAGCTGCGCGTGTATCACTATTTTTAGTTTTTTTAATATAGTCCAAAGGTAATACTGTCCGGCGATTTTGGATGCCCACACGCTCCAAAATCCATTCGTTATTTGTGCCGATATCCAGATCTTCTAAAAATTTGTTCGTAATTATATTTTCCGGATTGAAATGTCCCATTGAGTGAAGATAAAGCATTTTTAAACAATCTCCCGTCCGATAATCATATTTTGCACTTCCCGCACACCTTCATAAATATCAATAATATGAGCGTCACGCGCGAGCTTGGAAATTTCGTACTCGTTTGTAAAACCATAACCGCCATGTAAATGAAGCCCTTCTGTTGAACAAAAGATAGCAGCTTCAGCGGCCGTGTTCTTGGCCAAAGAAGCGTAAATTCCGGCATCATCGGCTTTTTCCTGAATTTTACAGACCGCTTTTAAAAGAGCGAGTTCGGCCAGTTCCACTTTTTTCCACATGGTTGTTATCATATCTCTGGCCACGGGAAGATCGCAAATTCTCTGACCAAATTGTTTGCGTTCCCGCGTGTATTCCAGAGTGACCGCAAACGCCCTTTTGGCCAATCCTAAGCCGATTGCGGCCACCATCGGCCGGGCATAATCCAAAACATCAACAATATATTTAAAGCCGAAACGCCTGTCTCCGATAATCTGATTCGGCTGGATAATTACATCCTCAAAAGTGACGCTGGCCGTATTGGAAAGGCGTTGCCCTAATTTATCTTCCGGCTTGCCGATAATTATCTTTCCGCCTGTCGGCAGATTAATTTCTCTGGTGGACTGCCCGATATCGGGAATTTCTTTTGACGTTACCGGCTCCACCGGAATAACAACGCAAGCCATAAAATTGCTCGTCGATTTTCCTATTTTGCAAATAACAGTGATATTGAGAAGCATAAGAAGCATTGGTAATAAAACACTTGGACCCGTTTAAAACATAAGTGCCGTCATCTTTCTTGACGATAAAGCTGGTCATCATCGAATTATCCGAACCGGCGTTAGGTTCCGTTAAACAAAAAGAAGCCAAAAGAGGCTTTTCCACAAAAGGTTTGAGAAATAATTCTTTTTGCTCATCCGTGCCATGCAGGCCTATCACAACATTGGCCAAATCATTGCACATCGCCGAAGTGGAAATGCCCGTATCGCCGTAGGAAAGCTCTTCAATAATCAAAGCGGAAGTAAATAACGTCAATTTCATAACCTTTGACAGATTCCGGAATGCATAAATTGATAATGCCCATTTCCCAGGCCTTGTTAATAATCATCCCAGGGAAATATATGAGCTTTTTCCATCTCCAAAATATGAGGCGTTATTTCATTTTTTACAAATTTGCGCACAGTATCCAGATACGTTAAGCTGATTCTCATTAAGACTAAAATCCATAAACCAAACCTTTCGTTTCACTTTTTTAGATATTAATTTATAAGACAATTCCTTTGGAGGAAGTCTCTTTTTAAAAAAAGGAACCTTAATTATTGCCACTTTATGCGGCAACTTTTTTTCCTGGGAATTTTTCCACTCCCGCACTTGCCGGCGAATCTATTCCATATTTCGTCCTGCAGAAATTTTTCCATAGTTGCGGGATATAAGATATATGCCAGCACATCTTCATCGCTGCGGGCAAGATCGCCGATACGTTTTTTTGCCGCTTCGATTTCCGGTTCCAGATAATCAGCCGGCCTTCCGGAAACCGGTTCCTGTCCACGCTTGTAATTCTTCAGTATCTTTTTGGTCAATTCCGGATCAATCGGCACCGGAGTTTTTCCGTATAAGTCCCAAAACCAGATCTTTAAGCTGGTTGGATACCCGAACATAACGGCCAAAAAGCACATTGAACACAGCTTGCGCTCCGATGATTTGCGATACCGGTGTAACCAGAGGCGGATAGCCCATATCTTTGCGCGTTTGAACTACTTCTATGTAAATTTCTCCCAATCGATCCAGCGCGTTCATTTCTTTGAGTTGGCCGGTCAAATTGGAAATCATACCGCCGGGAATTTGATGGGCAAGAACTCCGTTATCGATGATTGATAGTTTATGAGTAGCCAGATAGATGATTATATTTCGGAGCAATATTTTCCAGATGTTCACCCAGCACCAACAGTTTGTGTAAATCCATTCCGGTCGCGCGCTCGGTTCCCCGAAGGGCTGCAACCAAAGGTTCAATGGCGGGCATCGAAGTTCTCAGCGCAAAAGGCGCCAGACATGTATCCACAACATCAACTCCGGCTTCTATCGCTTTTAAATATGTCATCGACAGCCATGCCGCTGGTGTAATGGGAATGTAAATGCAAAGGCAATTTAATTTCTTTTTTTATGGCAGAAACCAGATCATAAGCGTCAAAAGGAGAAAGAAGTCCCGCCATGTCTTTAATGCAGACCGCGTCCGCGCCCATTTGCTCCAGTTCTTTGGCTTTCGCCACGAAATATTCAAGATTATAAACTTCTCCTCCCAAACGGACATCGGTCAATGAATAACAAAGAGCTCCCTGAAACTGTTTGCCGTTGGCTTTGATTCTTTCCGCACATGATTCCATGTTGCGGAAATCGTTTAAAGCGTCAAAACAACGGAAAACATCAATGCCGATTTCGCAGGCTTTATCCACAAAAGCGCGCACAACATCATCGGCGTAATGACGGTAACCAACCAGATTTTGTCCGCGTATAAGCATGGCAAAAGGAGTTTTGGTGATATATTTTTTTAAAATTCTCGGACGCATCCAGGGATCTTCACCCAAAAACCTGTGCATCGTATCAAAGGTCGCGCCACCCCATACTTCCATCGCGTGAAAACCACAACTATCCATTTCTTCGGCAATGGGAAGCATATCTTCCGTTTTCATTCTTGTGGCATAAATGGATTGATGGCCATCGCGAAAAGTATTATCCTGAATTTTTAGGGGATTCGTTGGAACCTTTTTAAAACTGTTCAAAGTAATTCCTCCCTGGCGACTTTAGCGGGCATCTTTATGTAAGTTGCACGTTTTTTAGTTTATCGGGTTAAAACTCTTTTCAGCTGCTGCAAGTCCGGTAATTGATTGACAGGTTACGCCTATTGTTTTGAAAAAATCACGCAGCGGCCGTCCCGGGCCGACTTCGTAAACTTCCCTGGCCTTTGCGGCTAAACTTTGCATATTTTCCCGCCAGTGTACAGTATTGCTAATTTGATTCACTAGATTTTCTCTTATTTCTGTCAATATCGTCCGAATGAAATCCGCCGGTAAAATTTGATGTTACTTGAGGGGCATTTTGCGGCTTAATATTCTTACCTACTTCCTTCAGGGTATGGAAAAAAATATTTTCTATTGATTTCATGAAACGGCTATGGAACGGAGCGCTTACATTCAGATGAACAAAGCGAAAAGGTTTTGGAGAAGCCAGCATTTGCTCCAATCTTTTTTCCACTTCTCTCACTGCGGAAGTTTCGCCGCTTATTACAACCTGATGGGCGGAATTAACATTGGCCATATCTACCGGTATATCCTCCATTAACTGCTTAAGTGTATCAACGTCTATATCTTCGGAAATAACCGCCGCCATAGCCCCTACGCCAACCGGCACAGCTTCCTGCATCAATTTCCCACGGGTTTGAACTATTCTTAGAGTTTCATTAAACGGCATTACTCCAGCAGCAACAAGCGCAGTAAATTCGCCTAAGGAGTGGCCGCCAAAAAATTTAGCCGTAAAACCATATCGTTTGGCTAATCCCCTCAGCATGGCTATTTCCGTTGTTACGATGCAAGGCTGAGTATATTCCGTTAGATTTAATCTTTCATCTTCACCAAAACACATGGAAGATACATCCCAGCCCAAGGTGTCAGCAAGCTTCTTCATATGTTTCGCGGCATACAGGAATTTGTTCATAAAAGTCTTTCCCCATGCCCGGCCTTTGCGAACCTTGCCCGGGAAAAACAACCGCTATATCTTTAAAATCTTTCATTTATCAATTTTTTTCCTTAAAAAATATTTAATAAACTTATCTTAAAATACGGTTAATGACAAGAACAAGATCTTAGCAGTTAATAGCACAATTTATGCCATAGACCGGGAAAAAATTATAAAATTAAAAGAATCGGGATTTATTGTGTTTTTGATAACTATCACCGGAGGATAAAAATAAAAAAAGCTATCTGCTGTGTGTAAACTAGTTCACACTGCGAACAGGACTTCACCTGCAAGAATCGATGTTGATAATTTATCCATCAGCCAAAAAGGAATAATTGTTCCAGTAAATCATTGTTATCAATGATAATTCACGATGGAAACGCTCTGAGGGCACTCAAATATTGTTGTAGAATTTGGTTAAAAATATTGATAAGTATTGTTTCATATAATTGGGTATTTACAAAAATATCGCTTTGCTCAGTTAGTGGAGCCCCCCCCGGCCGGAGGCTTCTTAAAATAATGCGACCTCCCGCTGGTCAAGGCGCTTTCCTCTCTCGGCTGGAGCCGAAGGATTCCAAGTCGCGGGATTGTTCGTTCAAAAAAACCGGTTTGCTTAAAGAGGAAAAAATTATGAAAACAACACTAATGCTGACAGTAATTCTCTTTCTAATCGGATGCGCGGCACGGTCTCAAAGTCCTGTCCTCTATCCTAATAATCATTTAAAAACCGTCGGAGAAACTCAAGCACAAAAAGATATCGAGGAATGTTCACATATGGCCGAATCTTATGTCAAAGCTAATCCGGGAGCCAAGGTAGTCGGGGGTACAATCGTAGGCGGCGCCGGAGGTGCAGTCGTGGGAGGAGCGGTGGGAGCCGTAACCGGTGATCTGGCCAGAGGCGCATCAATAGGGGCGGCGGCTGGAGCGGCAAGCGGACTTGTCCGCGGCATTTACAAAGCTTCTCAACCAAGCCCTGTTTATAAAGCCTTTGTGAATCGCTGCCTTAAAGAAAAAGGTTACGATCCTATAGGATGGGAATAATAGCAAAATTTCCTTTGTCAATCAGGATACGGATTAATATCGGATTAAACCGGCATTATTAATATCATCTTTACGAAAGCGGTATGGATACACTTACTCTTGCGGCAACCAGCTTTATTATCGCCTTTTCACTCATGCTTACCGGTAAAAAAGATAAGCTGCACGGGTCTTTTACCGCTCTTTGCACCACTGTTTTTATTTTGCAAATTGCCGTCTTCCTCCGCCCTCTCTTCGCTTCCGAATTTTGGGTAAATGTTGAATATATGGGAAGCCTGGCTGTCGCGCCTTTTGCTCTTCGCTTTTTCCGCCATTTGACCCGCAATAAATCTTTTATTTCGCGGGGAGTGGTTTTTATTTTCACTCTAATAAGTTTATCGGGGGGTTTTTCCCTCTTTACAAGGTTATCTGAGTTGCCGCATTTTAACGCCCTCATTTTATTTTACACATTCAGCACTCTGGCTCTCTGCTATTTCGCCCTCTTGCGTCATGTAAGCAGACTACCGCCCAGCAACGAAAAAAAAAGACTGGGTTACTTGCTCGTCGCTTGTCCCATTGCTGTAATAGTGAGCAGTATTGATCTATTCGTTTACTTAGGATTCAATTTCCCGCCAATAACCGGCCTTGTTCTATCAGCGCTGCTATATTTAATCTTATTAATCATCGCTTATCCGCAGCTCCATGAATTGCATGATTTTTTCGCCCGGGCACTGGTAATTTTTATCAGCACCCTCACCGGCACAATCATTTTTTACTTTGTCGCTTTATTTTTCAGCTCCAACATACCTTCTTTTACCAGCGTTTTGATGGCTGCATTTTTAATCGCTATTTCCCTCTCGCCGATAAAAATGGTTTTGAAAAAAGGTTTTAGCTACTTTTACCCCGACAGCAAAGATGTCTTCACTTCTCTTTATGAATTTGACGAAAAGCTGGAAAGCGAAAAGGCCTTGATGCTGGCGGAAATGGCACCGGTTTTCGCTCATGAAATTCGCAATCCGCTGGGTTCGATAAAAGGCGCTGCCCAGTATTTGAAATCGGAAACACCCTCTGAAGAGCAACAAAATCTCCTAGATGTCATTATTGAAGAAGTAAACAGGCTCAATGCCGTGGTCACTCAGTTTCTTGATTATGCGCGGCCATACAAACTCGACCTTAAAGCTCAAAACCTCAACGTGATTATTCAAAAGGCTATATCCATCATCGCGGCCAATCGGCTGGCGGAAAATATTGCTATTGTCCGGGAATTGAATCACAACCTGCCCGCAGTGGAAGTGGACGAACAACAATTTATACAGGTCATCTTAAATATAGCTCTGAACGCCATCGAATCAATGCCGCAGGGCGGCACTCTAATTTTTCGCACATCCAACATCGAATCCGGAGCCGAAGGAGCAATAAGCATAACAATTCGCGATACCGGAAGCGGAATAAGCAAAGAGGAGATAAAAAATATTTTCAAGCCATTTTTTACAACCAAGAAAAGAGGTGTTGGACTTGGTCTGGCTATTTGCCAAAGAATCATCAAAGAGCACGGCGGAATCATCCGGGTAAAATCAATTCCTGCGCAAGGAACTGTATTCTTCATCAAGCTCAATGCAGCCGGCTAAATTTTAAGCACAATCCAACTTGATTTAAATGCTAAAGCATAATAATTGTAAACTATGAATAAAATTTTAATAGTTGACGATGAATTAAATATGCGGCTGGTGTTGTCCACCATGCTCAAAAAAGAAGGCTATGAAGTTGCTTCCGCCTCCGACGGACGGGAAGCTCTGCAAATTTTAAAATCAAGTAAAATAGCCGTGGTTGTATCCGATTTGAAAATGCCGGATATTGACGGCATGGAACTGCTCAGCCGCATTTCTGAACAGTATCCGGAAGTACCTGTAATTATGATTACCGCTCACGGCACTATCGCCACTGCCGTCGAAGCTCTGAAGAAAGGCGCTTTAGATTATATTACCAAGCCGTTTGATCTAGATGAGTTAAAAAATGTAATCTCCAAAGCAATAAAAACTCGCACTCTAAAAGAAACCGAACTCTTCTTGCCGCCGGAAGAAATAGAACGAACCGGAATTATCGGCACAGAGCAAAAGTACGCTGGAGATATTTGAGGCTATAAAAAGGGTGGCTCCCACAACAACAACAATTATGATCACCGGGGAAACCGGCACCGGCAAAGAGCTGGTGGCCGACGCCATTCATTACAACTCTCCGCGCAAAAATAATCCGCTCATCAAAATCAACTGCGCGGCCATTGCTGAAACTCTGATGGAAAGCGAACTATTCGGTTATGAAAAAGGCGCCTACACCGGCGCTGCCATTACCAAGCCGGGGAAATTCGAACTGGCTCATAAAGGGACTCTGTTTCTTGACGAGGTGGGAGAAATTCCGCGCGATATGCAGGTAAAACTCTTACGCGTTATTCAGGAACAGGAATTTGAGCGAGTCGGAGGGCTAAAAACAATAAAAGTGGATGTGCGCATTATTGCCGCCACCAATCAAAATCTTTTACAGCAAGTTCAGGCGGGAAATTTTCGTGAAGATTTATACTATCGTCTCAATGTTTTTCCTATTGACGTCCCGCCGCTCAGGGAGAGAAAAGAAGATATCCTGCCTCTGGTTGATTATTTTATGGATAAATTCAACAAAAAGCTGGACCTCTCAGTTAAGGTGGACAGCGAAGTAAAAGAAATGCTTTTGCACTATGAATGGCCGGGCAACATTCGCGAATTGGAAAACCTCATCGAAAGAATGATGCTTCTGGCAAAGAATAATCTGATTACATCCCAGGAAGTTCCCGGCGAATTCAAGGCCGCTTTGGATAAAATCGCAACGACGCCGGTAGACGACGGCAAAAAACCGTTTAAAGACTATATGCGTGATCACGTGGAAAATGTTGAAAGGCAGATGATTATCAAGTGTCTCGAAGAAGCCGGCGGCAATGTCACCAACGCGGCCAAACAACTGGGGCTTAGCCGCAAGGGATTGCAGTTGAAAATGATTAAATACAACCTGCGCAAAGAATCAAAGTAAAGAATGAAGTGTACGTCCTTGTATGCATACTCTATTGGGGAAGGTAAAGAGAGGCGCCCTAAATAATTTTCAAAAAGCAACCTACTTGCCTTTTCTTTCCTTCTCGATGAATCTAGTCGTGTTTCTAAAACTGAAAATGCCCGGCAGAGAAAAATAATCCTTATATTTCTTTTTCAGGGTCGCCTGTTTATCCGGTTTTCCGATAGCATCGCCGATAGAAACAAAGTAGTCCTTCATTACAGCAAGAGCGCTTTGATCCGAAATCTTCCCATGACCAGGAATTAAGGTTTTTATTTTATATTTTTTGGAAAGTAAATCAAGAACGCCTATCCAGGAAGCTATGTTGGTTCCACTTTTGGCATACACAGCCGGGTGCATATCGAGAAATACCAAATCGCCGGTAACCAGGAGTTTGCGTTTTTCACAATAGACAACCACATCGTTCCATGTATGCGCCCTTCCCATATTGCGAATACGCACGGTCTCGCTCCCGATCTTAATCACTTTTTCCTCACCGGATTTTAAAGCCACATCAGGATACCTGCTGGTTTTTTTAGATTCATTGTCCCACTGCTCTTTGGTGTACGCTCCGGAAATAATTTTTGCCGATGGATAAAGTGCGTTCCCGCCGGTATGATCAAAATGCGCGTGTGTATTGACGATTGTGATATCCGCGGCCTTCACGATTTCTCTGAGTTTTTTTGCAGCACCTTCTCATCTTTGTATCAACGACAAGAGCTTTGGAGCCATCTTCGGAAGTCAGAACAATCGAGTTTCCTCCACCGCCAAGATATACCGTCAATTGCGGGTCAAGCTGGACAGTCTCCACATTTCCGAACTGCTGGTATATTTTCCAGAAATAGAAACCGCCTACAGCAATGATTACTACAATCAACAAAACAACAATAAGCAGAACCTTTTTCATAATTTCTCCTTGGGAGTCAATAATGTGGTTATACAACTCCCCTACAATATTGTTGATTAGGTTTACTCTCTTCTTAACTTAGACGAATACTAAAGATTACATATCGTTATGTCAAGACAAAACCAGTCGTATAAAAACTGCCCAGGTTAGAGATTGATATTCTTGTAATCGCCTTGGAGTTAATGTATAAATCCTGTAAGGAGATATTATGCTGACCAAAGAAGACATTATTACAGAAGCTAAACGGCTGGGATTTGCCGATATCGGTTTCACTGACGCGGAGCCTTTCGCCTCTCAAAAAGAATATTTGCTGGCGCATCAGGAGGAGTATGGCTGGACAGAGGCAGCCGGTTTCAGTTTGCTTGCCGGAACGGATCCCAAAAACATTCTTCCTAATGCAAAATCCATAATCGTACTGTTGGAGTCTTATTTCGAAGAAGCGTTTCCGCTCAAAATGGAACGTCATTTCGGCCGTTGCTATCATAATGATGACCGGGTTACCAAAGATGGTCTGGCACTTAAAGTCAAAGCCTTCCGTCAGTTCCTCAAGACAAACAACATTGATTCCAAGGTGCCGCCCCACATGCCCCACCGGCTTTCAGCCGCGCGCGCCGGATTAGGGACTTTCGGCAATAATTGCGTTTTTTATGCGCGGCGTGTTGCCCGCACAAGTTCCTTTGTGTTTCCCATAGCCATTTTAGTTGACACTGAATATCCTCCCGATGAACCTGACTATTGCCATCGGTTGTCCGGAGTGGTGCCGCAATGCCTGTGTGGCAGCGTGTCCTACCCGTGCGCTCAAAGGAGGCGGAAAGATTGATCCTCGCCGCTGCATCTCTTATTTAACGTATTATGGCGAAGGACTCACTCCCAAGGAACTGCGTGAACCCATGGGCATGTATGTGTACGGATGTGATCGCTGTCAGAATGTTTGTCCTCGCAATACCCCCTGGATGGCCGAGGAGAAACCTCCCCATGCCCGTGTAGCGGCTAAGGCCGCGAACTTCGATCTTCCCTGCCTGCTGCATATGGATAAAATTTACTTCGAACAGAAGATATGGCCGCACATGTTTTATATGTCTGCCGATAATCTCTGGCGCTGGAAGATGAATGCGGCTCGCGCCATGGGCAATAGTCTAAACCCTGTTTACGTCACAGACCTCATCCGCGCATTCAAAGAAAATCCTGATGAACGCGTAAAGTGTATGATCGCCTGGGCATTAAGCCGTATCGGCGGCAGCCAGGCCGAAGCCGGACTTAAAAAGTTTCTCCAAGGTAGTGCTGGTATAGTAAAAGAAGAAATCGAACAGGCTGTTGAAACATTGGGAAACGGCATCCTTAGCCGTTAAACCTCCCCCTTAATGCCGACTATATTTCCTATTTTAAATATCTTGACACTCAAGTGCCGTCTTCATATACTCGATAAATTCAAAGGCATGTCCTTATAAAAAATATTGAAAGGAGTTTTAAAACTATGAAAGCAGAAGACATCAAAACAATCGCAATCGTTGGCGCGGGCGATATGGGTCATGGTATTGCGGAAGTTTGTGCTCTGGCGGGTTTAAAGGTAAATCTTTATGACATCAAGCAGGAATTTGTGGACAAGGGCAAGAATAAAATAAAAGAAAGCCTGGAGAAACAGGTCGCAAAACAAAAGATGACGGCAGATAACTCAACTAAGATAATGAATAATATCCACGGATTCACTGTTTTAAAAGAAGCGGTGAAGGATATTGATTACATGATTGAAGCCGCTCCGGAAATACTTGATCTTAAAGTAAAAATATTCAAGGAAGTTGATGAAAACGCGCCGAAACAAGCCATACTTGCTTCCAATACATCCAACATGAGCATTACTCAAATGGCTGCCGCAACAAAAAGACCGGACAAAGTTGTGGGGATTCATTTTTTTAATCCCCCGGTCATGATGGCTCTTGTTGAGGTCACCCGCGGCCAGAAAACATCTGACGAAACTATGAATATCAGTTATGATTTAATCATGAAATTAAAAAACTTCAGAGGGGCGATGGTTCCGGTACGTGTGGAGAAAGATTCACCGGGATTTATTTTCAACAGAATTAACGCGCCGGTCGGATTATATCTAGCCGAGATATATGAAAAAGGGCTTATAAATCCTGAGGCTGTTGATGCCAAAATCAGATCAATCGGCGCCCCGATGGGCCCATACGAAACAATGGATTTCGCCGGACTTGATATTTACGCCCATGGTTCTGATTATTTTGCCAAAACATTATCCCCGGAATTCAAACCTAGTAACTGGTTGAAGAAAATGGTCGCAGCCGGCACACTGGGCAAAAAAACCGGCAAAGGCATTTTCACTTGGCCCGGTGGCGCAAGGCCCACAATAGACATGAGTAAAGCCGATCCCAACTTTGACCTGATGGATATTGTCTGCCTTCAGGTAAATGAGGGAACCAAACTTCTGCAGGAGGGTGTTACAAGTAGCGCCGCTGAAATCGATAAGGCCATGGTCAACGGAGGCGGTTCACCCTTTGGTCCTTTCGCTCTTGCCAAGGGGATGGGCTGGGCAAAAGTAGCCGAACGATGCGAGGCTATTTCAAAGAAACTGGGTATTAAGTGGTTTCTGCCCACAGATATGCTGAAAAAAGGGAATATTCAGATTTAATCATAACCACTTGAGAATAAAAAAAGGGAGCTCATTCAAAAAATGAACTCCCTTTTTTTAAATGAACCTCTCCCCGTCGCAAGCAGTGGCTATCTGATCAGAAATATCCCGAATCGCTTCGCTTATGGGATTAATTCCACTAACGCTTTAAACTTCACTAAGTTCGTTTTCAGCGAGTGTCATTAATGCGCTGTTGATTCCATGTTCTCAATCACCAGGTCATCTTTTATTTCTATACAGCCCATGATACTCTGGGCGGCGGGGCAAAATTTCAAATAAGAAGAAAAAGCATCCTGCGCCTCTGCTATTTTCTCCGGATGTATTTTCAAATGATACTTAACGCGAATCTGAGTGATTTTGAGCACATTATTGATATTTTCTATATCTCCTTCCACATCAACCCGGTAATGTTCTTCAGAAGTGTCTATTTTCTTTCCGGCCAGCAACGCGGCCAGTGTTCCCATCATTCAGGCGGCAGTTGCCGCTACAATATGATCCAGCGTTGCGGCATGTTCTTTTTCCGGCTCTACTTTATAAAATTTCTTTATCCCGCCATGAACTCCATAATAAATCGGCTCATTAAACCCCTCAATAATGGCCCTTCTTGTCGGACCATTTTCCCGCACGATTTTAATGCGTGATGTATGAACGACTTCTCCCATTGGACACCTCCCCTTTTTATTTTACGAACGATTCATTCGGATTTTAATCACCTTTATTAAAATTGAACTCCTTGAGCAATAAATACGGCAATGCCCCTGCGAATAATCATCACGGCGATTGCCGCTAAAAGCAGGCTGGTGATTTTGGATATTGTCTTCGAACCTGTTTTACCAAGGACGCGATTAATCAGCGGAGCTGAAAGAAAAATACCACCGGCTATCAAAATATTGATAATAATCGCCAGAGATGTAATGACCAAAGTGTGCTCGTTGATTAGAAGCATTGACGTGGTCAACACAGCCGGCCCTGTTATCAGCGGCACACCGATGGGCACGGCACCCATGCTATCCAAATCAACAGGATATGGACTTTTATCAGTGGAAATAATTTCCCTGATCGAGATGATTAAAAGGAGTGCCCCGCCCGCGATCATGAAATCAGCAATGGTGATACCGAGAAGATTCAGTATTATCGTACCCAAGGCAATAAAGGCCAAGGCAACAATTAATGCCGTAATCATTGATTGAAAAACAACGCGCGTGATTTTTTGCGGCTCAATCCCTTCGGTGAGATTTATAAATAGCGGCAGAACGCCAAAAGCATTTACGGCAACAAAAAGAGGTACAAAACACAACCAAAATGATTTCATCATATCCAAAACTCCAATAGTTTACCTGTTTACCTGCATTATACCAAATTGGCATTAAAATGTTATCGAATAAAAGAGCTATTGATGAAAATGTTTGCCATTCCATTCGGCTTTATACTTTTTAATAGATATTCTTGTAATCATCCATACATTGTTATATAAGCCACATAATTTATGGAGAAGGCAATGCATTTAAATAGCATAACCATTCATCCGGAAAAATATCCGACTCGAGAGTGTTATCCTTTTTATTTGCCGATTTTCCAAAAGGCAAAGCAAATTGCTTTCGATTCACCGGTTACATTATTTGTAGGCGAAAACGGAACAGGCAAATCTACACTGCTGGAAGCTATAGCCATCGCCTGCGGCATTCATATCTGGCGCAATTCCGAAAGAAGCCGTCCTGAATATAATCCCTATGAGGATAAACTTCATCAATTCATTTCCATGCAATGGAAAAATGGTCGTGTTCCCGGATCTTTTTTTGGCTCAAAAATATTTCAGCACTTCGCTGAATTATTAGATGAGTGGGCGGCGGCCGATCGGGGCCAATTAAATTACTTCGGTGGAAAATCATTAACCACCCAATCTCACGGACAATCGCTGATGTCCTTTTTCCGCAGCCGCTATCAAATCAAAGGACTTTATCTGTTGGATGAGCCCGAAACCGCTCTTTCTCCGAAAAGCCAAATCGAACTGCTTGACCTCCTTGATAAAATGAGCATTGATGGCCATGCTCAATTTATCGTCGCCACTCATTCGCCAATTTTGCTTGCCTGCCCTTCCGCAACAATTTATTCATTTGATTATTCCTCAGTAAAGCCGATCCGCTATGAAGAAACCGATCACTACCGCCTTTACAAAAAATTCATGGAAGACAGAAACACATTCCTAAAATCAGAATAAATAAGCAAGAAGAGAAATTCTAAAATATCTCCAAGACATAAATCCATTAATCCCCTTGCAGCCGGAAGCAAGAAGTACAGCAAGCCGTATTAGACGTAAAAAGCCGCTTTTTTTCATCATTAACCATATGATACATTTTTGAATCAATATAATCAAAATAAAACAATTTTATGTTTGACAAAAAAAGCTTTTGCCAGTAGGAATACGGCAAACGATTGCCGATTGCCTTATGAAACAGCTTTTTAACCCAGAAGATATCGAAAGAAAGGTCATTCTGATCTTAAAGATTCTGAACGAAAATCCGGAATCACTGGGCGCACGTGTAATTGCAAGAAAAATGAAGGAACGCGGCGTTCAGTTGAGCGAAAGAACCGTCCGCTACCACCTGAAACTCATGGACGGAAGGGGACTGACAAAACTTATCGGCCGGCGTGACGGAAGAGTCATTACCAGCCTGGGACTCGACGAAATTACCGATGCCCGCGTTCAGGATAAAATCAGTCTTTCCATTTCCCGCATTGATGTTCTGTCTTTTAAAACAACTTTTAACCTTAAGAAACGCCGCGGCCTCGTCCCTGTCAACATTTCTTTCTTTCCGCAAGATCAATTTCATAGTGCTCTTTTGGTGATGAAACCTGTCTTTAAAAAGAAAATTGCCGTCTCTGACCGCGTCGCCGTTGCCCAGGCAGGAAAAAAACTGGGAGAAATTGTCGTTCCTGAAGGGAAAGTCGGATTAGCCACAGTTTGCAGTATTCTAATTAACGGTGTCCTTTTAAAGCACGGCATTCCGATTGATTCCAAGTTCGGCGGAATACTCCAGGTAAAAAATGGAGAACCTTTAAGATTTGTTGAGCTTATCCATTACTCGGGTTCATCGCTTGATCCATCGGAGATCTTTATTCGCGGCAAAATGACCTCGGTGAAAGAAGTTGCACAAAAAGGCGAGGGGAAAATTCTGGCCAATTTCCGTGAAATACCTGCGCTCAGCCGCAGTCTTGTCGAAGATATTATCGTTGATTTTAATAAGGCCGGCATCAGCGGGATTCTTTCCATAGGCACTATCGGAAATCCCATTTGCCAGACTGATGTAGATATAAATAAAGTTGGTATGCTTCTCATAGGCGGACTGAATCCGATTGCCGCGGCGCATGAAGAAGGTTTTGATGTGGAGAACAAGGCGATGTCCACCGTAATGGAATTTGAAAAACTCCGCAACATAGAGGAGATATAGAAACCATTAGTCTAAGTTACCTCATGTATATATTAATGACATGAAACAAATAATATTTTTTAAGGGGGATTAAATTTATGTCAGTGATTAAAGATGTTATTGCCAAAGTCAAACAAACCGATCCAAACCAGCCGGAGTTCCATCAGGCTGTCGAAGAAGTCATGGAGACCTTGGAACCCACGGTGAAAAAGCACCCGGAATTCGTCAAGGCCAACATCTATGAACGAATCGTCGAGCCGGAAAGAGCAATGCAGTTTCGCGTTCCCTGGGTGGACGACAAGGGCAATGTCATTGTCAACCGCGGTTTCCGCGTGCAATTCAACAACGCCATCGGCCCTTTCAAAGGCGGCCTGCGTTTTCATCCTTCCGTAAATCTGGGTATTATCAAATTCCTGGGCTTTGAACAAATTTTCAAAAACGCCCTGACCACTCTGCCCATGGGCGGCGGCAAAGGCGGCTCCGATTTCGATCCGAAGGGAAAATCCGATGGAGAAGTCATGCGCTTCTGCCAGGCATTTATGCGCGAATTGTTCCGCCACATTGGCGGCGAAGTAGACGTTCCCGCCGGTGATATCGGTGTCGGCGGACGCGAAATCGGCTTCCTTTATGGATACTACAAAAAAATTCGCAATGAGCACACCGGCGTTTTGACCGGAAAGGGCATGGAATACGGCGGAAGTTTAATTCGTCCGGAAGCAACCGGCTACGGCACCACTTACTTTGCCGCAGAAATGCTGGCAACACGCAGCCTTAACTTCAAAGGCAAAACCGTCGCCATCAGCGGCGCCGGAAACGTTGCCCAATACGCGGTGGAAAAAGTAAATCAGATGGGCGGCAAGGTCATTTCTCTTTGCGATTCAACAGCGACCATCATCGATGAATCCGGTATTGATGATAAGAAGTGCAATTACGTGTTGGAATTGAAAAACGTCAAACGTGGCCGACTCACTGAATATGCGGCCAAATACAAAACCACCTGCTATGAAGGTAAGAATGTCTGGGATGTCATTCGCGAACAAGGCATTAAAGTTGATATCGCCCTGCCCTGCGCCACACAAAATGAAATTAACGGCAAGAATGCCGAAGCCCTAGTGAAGAACGGTTGCGTCTGCGTGGCTGAAGGCGCCAACATGCCTTCCACTCCCGAAGCCATAAAGGTTTTCCAGGACAAGAAAATCCTCTACGGCCCCGGCAAAGCAGCTAACGCCGGCGGTGTGGCCACATCTGGCCTGGAAATGAGTCAAAACAGCCTGCGACTTTCCTGGACACGCGAAGAAGTAGATAACCGTTTGCTCATCATTATGAAGAGCATCCATAAGGCTTGCGCGGAAACCGCGGAAGCTTACGGAAGAAAAGGCGACTATGTCGCCGGCGCCAACATTGCCGGTTTTACCAAGGTTGCCAATGCCATGCTTGCTTACGGTATTGTCTAATATGCACTTCAACTGGTAGTTTCTGCCTCAAGGCCTGAAACTACCAGTATTTTATTTAATAGTTCAACATTCTCTTGCAGGAAAATTGCCTGGACCCCGGCCTATGCCGGGGTGACGACGCGGGGGACCGTTCTATCCGGTCTTATTTTGCAAAAAAGCATATCATCTTCTGGGTAACGATATCCGAAAGGAGGCGTAAATCTTTTGACTGAACGTCATAAACACGGACAACTTCAGCATACTTTTTATCTTCCGGTACCAACTCGGCCATAATATTAGGTTGTTTTTCCATCCACGCCGTATTGAAAAAAACATTTTCCTTTTCCGGATAAATCGCCATATAAAAAATATCCATTTCGACCATGTCCTGAAAAAAATGAGTGCCAAATGAAAGGTCAGGAATCAAACTTCCGTCATGATAAGCTATTTCCCCGATAGCCGTGATATTGCTGATTTCCGAGAAGGTTATCGGAACACCCATGGCCGGCGTTGTTGTCCCCCAGCGGCCGGGACCAAAAAGAATCGTCGGCATTTCTTCTCTTTTGTTAATTTTTTTGTTTAATTTGCCTACCAGCCGAGCGATATCATATTTTCCGGACAGAGATAATTTAGCGTATCTCTGAGGATCAATAGAGATAATGCGAGAAATGGACTGATAAATGCTGCCTCCCATAAAGTTGGCATCCTGTCTCAACAATATTTTAGCCTTGTTTATTTTTTCCGGAATTTCTACACGGCTATAGTGTCCTTTAGTTTGGAAAGGCCGGCACTGAAGAAGATTAATCTTAACCTTGCCTTCGGCATTAAAATTGACCGTAAACTCAATATCCACGGGATAACGGTACACCCGTTCCAATATCTTCAGCATTTTCGACATATCTGGGGCAAAGGGCGTGGAAGCAAGAAGTTCATCGAAAGTTAGTATCCACACATCCCGTATATTTCTGCCGGTAGATTTCATATATTCCGAGGCTCCCGTGTCGCGGACGGCAAATAAATCTCTGCGTGTTTCCAAATCTTCATTGAGCACATCCGTTACCGGCAAAGATTGAAATTGGTTTTCATTTAAGTTCAGAATATCAACCTCATGTTGAGAAAAACGCCGCATATCTTCTTGCTTCGCGTATGGTTTAACCAGGGGCGCATCCAAAGCGACAATTCGCGGATAGTCGTTTTCCACGCGATTTACCGCCCGCGTACCCAAACCAAACACAATTCTCAGCATGCCCGCTTTGGGATCCATTCCTTTTTGCCAGACGAATGTATTATAAGATAGACCGACTCCGGCCAAATCAGGAAAGAAATAATGTTTGCGGTGTGAACCTGACACTCGCTGCACCAGAAGAGCCATTTGCTCATCCTGGCCTCCCAATCCGCGCTGTAAGCGATAAGTCAGGGCATCAGTATTCATAGTGCTGGCAAATATTTTACGAACAGCTTCCTCAAAATGTTCGTAGCGCTCCTCCGGTGTCCCCTGATTGGCGCAGAAATAACTTTCATATTTTCCGGCAAACGCATTGCCGAACGCGTCCTCCAGAAGAGAGCTGGAACGCACAATTATCGGGGATTGTCCAAAATATTCCAGCATTAGCTGAAATTGTTCCTTGATTTCGTCCGGAAATACTCCGTGCAGCATTTTGTTGCGCAAATCTTTGGCTATTTCAAAATAACCTTCTTCAGTCTTTTGCGCCATCAGCAGTTTCCACCAGCCGTTTTGCACCATATATGAATAGAATATATCAGACCCGATATAAAAAGAATCGTGCAGTTCCAATTGTTCCGGCCAATCTACCGACGTATCTTTGCGCAAAATGTTGCGGGCTAAAAGCATACCTACGGATTTACCGCCGATGAACCCTGTTCCGATCAGACGTTTTTTGATTTCCACAAGGTCTTCGAGAGTGAAATATTCTTTAACCAGAGAAAGCATTCGTTTCTCGCGCCCGATGAGCACACGGGAAAGCTTTTCCACCATTTCTTGTTTTTCTTCGACCTGGGAAGGATCATTTAAAATATCATCCGCTTGTAGAAAAATCCTATCCCAATAATCCAAATTTCTTTCGCCGCCGGTGGCGTTTTTAACGGTTAAATACGAAAAAAAGCTGGCCGCATCCGCGCTGTTCAAAATAGGCACAAATCTCCCGTTTTCCATAATGTGCGGGAGAAACATAGTAGGAGTATAGCGTTGCCATGCCTTTAGCGGATGGACACAAAGTTTGCCTTTATGATTATAAACATCGAGAAGAACCTGTGTGGTTTCACGAATGCGCGCGATAGTTTTAAAAGAATGACTGCTCCGGAGGATGGCGAAATAGGCTACGGTATTTAACTCAAATAAATAAGGACAGGTAATGACAAAAAAATTGCCGATCATCAGATCGGTAGCCCAGGCCATTAATAGATCGGAAAGACAATCAAAAACATAAAAAACGTCTCGTCCTTCATTGCGTACTATATTATGGATTTGGGTGGAAAAGGATTCAAAACCACTATTGGCATTTAACTTGTAGATTTTTGCCTTATTATCAACATCCAGAAGCGGCGGATGATTGGCAAACCTCATATATATGACTCGCTGCTTTCCCGCCAGGGCTCTCTCCACGTACGGTTCAACAAATCTTTTATAATCGGCAATGTCGTCAACCTGGAAGACTACGTTATCACCCATTTGCAGGTAATTGAGAATTTCATCTAATCCGCTGACGCCGGTGCTTACACGAGGCATTGGTGTCATTTTATCTTTTTATCCTCACTTTTTGATTTGATGTAGCAAGGGTAAGTAATAATATAATCAATTTGTCTGCCAATACAACAGCTATTATGATTAAATTATTTATTGCCTGTATTACTTTTAGTCTTGACATATAACCATGAAATGTTTAGAGTTTCACCGCACAAAACATCCTCTTTAAAAGCGAAGGATACAATTCTTATTCTCATGAATATTCCAGACCTATTACAAAAAATGTATAAAGACAAGAGACTGAGTGTAGAACAGTTAAATTCTCTTCTGGATATACATGGAAAAAGACTCTTTTCCGTGCACTACGAATTGCGGTTTTTTCTTTATGCCGGTATTTTGCTTATCATCGCCGGGCTTGGTTTTACAATCAAACAATACTTCGCACAACTAGGCGACATTGCCATCATCGGCACTTTGACTCTATGTGTGTGCGCCGCTTTTATTTACTGTTTTATTATTAAAGGGAATAATTATTCCAACGAAGAAGTTACCTCACCCAATCTCCTGTTTGATTACATCCTGTTTTTCGGCTGCACCGTCTACTCGATGGATATTGCTTATATTGAAACACAGTTCCATGTTTTAGGCGATCTTTGGAATAATTATCTATTGGTTTCTTTTGCCTTATTCCTTCTCCTGGCATACCGTTTTGACAATCGCCTTGTTTTATCACTGGCTTTATCCACTCTCGCGGCCTGGTTCGGTTTTACTTTATCGGGGCAGCGCTTTTCCTTTCAAGAATATTATCGCCTGTACGCCATTACTTACAGCATTATCGTTTTTCTGGGAGGAGGATTTCTCTACCTCTCATCCATAAAGAAACATTTCTTCGATATCTATCTTAATTTCGCCGTCAATTTTCTATTTATCGCGCTCATTTCCGGCATAATTGATTACAAATTATTCTCGCTTTATTTTCTTGGCTTGCTCGTTGCCTGCACTATTCTTGCTTTATACTCCCTGCGTACCGGACAATTTCTTTACATGCTTTACGCAATTATCTATGGCTATATGGGAATCAGCATCGGGTTTTTTGATTTAATCCAGCACAAAACTTCGCTGGTGTTCCTGTATTTCATTTTTACCTCGCTCGCGGTAATAATAATGATTTTTCTTTTATCCCGCAAGTTCAAGGAGAATGAATGAATTTCGGTGTTTATACTTCTGAACAGGAAGAAAACATCTGCACAAGGAAGAAGGTAAAAACATGGCAGCGTTCCGGCCTGATTTCCGAAGAACAACTTCGCCTTATGGAAGCCAGCACCGATCCCTTTGTTAACCAAACCAATTTGTTCTTTCGCTTGATCTTCTTCTTATTCACATGGCTTTGCGCAACAGCCGTGTCCGCCTTCCTTATCTGGCTTATGAATGAGCCGGGTGATACAGTGGCAATGACGATATTAATTTTATTTAGTATTCCTCTCTATTTATTGGCAGAATATGTAATAAAAAAATATAGCTTTTATAGGTACGGCATTGAAGAAGCGCTTGCGATAGCCAGCATCGTTTCTTTATGTATTGGCTGCGGAATACTTTTGGACAAATATCACCTGGATCATCAATTTGGAGTTGTTGCTGTATCCCTTCTTTTCGCTGTTACCTCTTTCTGGATATATCTGCGCTTTGGTTTTTTGTACTCAGCCCTAATCAGCATTATGGCTCTTTGTGCAATACCCTTACAATTATCACTGCCGCCTACAGAAGAAAGGGCTTTTCTACTAATCATTCTGTGCCTGATTCTCCTTATAAATATACTCTTGGATAAACCGGATATCGAAGATTTCCGGAAAGAAAGGAACACCCTGATTCAGGCATGTCTTTTGGGTACTATTTACCTGGCAGTGAACCTGCGTCTCCCGGAATTAGTAAGTTTATATTTTGACGATCGCAGCATAATCTTTCAACCCTATGCCGGTTTTTCTCCTTACATTTATTGGTTGTCCTATATACTTACTTTTCTGATTCCCATTATTGGTATCTATTGGGGAATAAAAAAAAGTAAACGTCTCATCCTTAATGTAAGCCTTGTTATTGCATGCTTAACTCTGGCCACAAACAAATCCTATCTGCAAATAGAGCGTTACGCCTGGGACCCGGCGATTCTTGGAATTATGCTGATCTTCATATCCACTCTCATTACGCGCTGGCTTTCGCGAGGACCAAACAAAACAAGGTATGGTTTCACGGCAGAAAACATATTGAAACCGGAAAGCCATGGAATCAATTTGACCGATTTAGGTGCAGCCCTTACACCTGGTTTTGTCGATTCTCAGCAACCGTCATCACAATCAGAAAAATATTTCGATGGTGGTAAATCGGGAGGAGGAGGCGCTTCCCGAGACTTCTAGTATCTATATGAATATAGAAGAATCGATCAGAATCCTATTGCCGCGGAATGTTGATTATTTGATTGGCTATGCTGATCTTAAAGGCCTATTGCCGGAAAAATACCGCGGCTTTGACCAGGCGGTTGTTCTCGCCCGCAGACTCGATGACCGGATAATTGATGCTATCATTGATGGGCCAAACATCGAATACTATAACCATTATGAAGAAGTAAACTTTGAGCTGGCAAAAGTCGCGCACAGTATAGCCGATGTGATACAGCTACAAGGCAGTAAATCATTGGTCGTTGAACCAACAATTCAGGACAAAGACCTCGATAAAAATTTTTTTAAGACCTTGCGCTTTGACTTTTCCCACAAAATGGCGGCAACACGCGCTGGCCTGGGCTGGATCGGTAAAACCGCTCTTTTTATCTCCGATAAATTCGGCCCTCGCGTGCGGTTAGTTACAGTGCTTACCGATTACACCTTACCCTATTGCACCGACCCGATAGATAAAAGCAGGTGCGGCTCTTGTGACTTTTGTGTCCGGGACTGCCCGGCGCAGGCCGCCAACGGCAAACTCTGGAACATTGATGTTGACCGGAATGAATTCTTTGATCCCTTCGCCTGCCGAAATAAAGCGCGCGAACTATCTCTAAATAATTTTGGCAAAGAAGTAAGTCTTTGCGGCAAATGCATTGTCGTATGCCCGATAGGGAAAAAGCACAAAAAAATAATATGAAAATCGCTAATAGATGCCCATCTGGCAGCCGCCGGCGATGGTGCCGCCCAGCTCGCGGCATTGTTCCAAAATTTCTTCCGTAATGACACCCTTGGCGATAACGGGATTGTAAACAGTTTTGAATTTATAGCCCAAAGCGATACGTTCAATTGCTTTGAGCGCTCCTGTGCCGTCGTTACCGGCGCTGATAAAGACAACTAAAGGTTTGCGGAAGACCTTTTCCTGTGCTTCGTAAAAAGTGCGATCAAAGAAGTCCTTGACCATTCCCGACATATAACCAAAATTTTCCGGCGTGCCGACGGCCAGGCCGTCTGCCGTCAATAAATCTTCCAGTGTGGCATCCGCCGCTTTTTTCATAACCACTTGTACCCCTTCGACACAGCGCGCTCCGTCGGCAACAGCATGCGCCATCCTTTCCGTGTTGCCTGTCTGGGAATGATAAACGATTAATATTTTAGCCACGCTTTTGACTTCCAATTTTTTATCAATGATATAACAAAAGAGAAAGAATGGTCAATGATATTCTCAACAGTGCCTTCTTATATTTAAATTCGGCACCAAAAACATAAGCGTAAAATAATTATTGACATCCATGGCTATTTGGCGATATTACCAAATAGATACTTGGGGAAGTTAAAATGAAAAGTCTAGTAAAAACCCAGCATGAAGCGCGGGCAAAAATCATCAAAGCCATGGCGCATCCCAGCAGACTCTTTATCATTGAGGAGCTCAACAAAAAAGAACGTTGTGTTAATGAACTCACTTCCATGATCGGCGCGGATGCTTCAACAGTTTCCAAACACTTGAGCGTTTTGAAAAATGCGGGGCTTGTTGCCGATGAAAAAAGGGGCAATTCTATTTTCTACAGCTTGCGCGTTCCTTGCATTATGGAGTTTATGGGTTGTGTGGAAGATGTACTATCCTCTACAACTAAACAGCATCTCGAAGTTTTAAAATGTTGTAGGAAATAATTTTTTTAAGGAAATAGAGAAATGAAAATAGAAATATTAGGAACAGGATGCGCTAAATGCAACAAACTCGAAGAGATGGTAACTCTTGCTATACGGGAAATGGGCATCGAAGCGCAAATAGACCATGTCCGCGACATTAAGAAAATCATGGGATACGGCGTGATGACAACTCCCGCGCTGGTCATTGACGGAGAAGTGAAAGCGGCCGGCAAAATTCCTCCTTTGGAAGAAATTAAGAAATTGCTCAGCGGTAAATAGAAAATTATAAAATTTATTCCAAGAAGAAATATGGGAAAATATTTTCAATTTTAATAAAGATACAGTCAAAACTATGGGAGGTGTGCAATGATTTATTTACTTTATCTTATTACAGGTCTTTTAGCAGGTGTCGTGGGCGGTTTGCTGGGGACGGGTGGTTGCGCTCTTATTATGCCGGTCATCCGCTTCGGATTTAATTTTGATCCGGCCTTTGCTGTGGGAACAACTCTCACCGCCGTCGTCTTTACGGCCGGTTCAGGCGCGGTTCAACATCTGCGCATGAAAAACGTGGACAAAACAACGGCTCTCCAGGTTGGATTCAGCGGTGTTCTAGGTGTAATCATCGGCTCTTTTGTCTTCGGCTACATTAAAGATTATGGAGACGTTATCGATCTCATCATCGGTATCGCCTTTATTCTTGTCTCCCTGCGCATGCTTTATGAGGGGCTCCTGGGAAAAACGCCTCCTCCTCCGGCTGGAACAACCATGCCCGGAACGGCTGTTTCCAAATCATTTTTGGGATCATCTATTGGCATTTTAACGGGCATTATCGGTCTGGGCGGCGGTTACGCTCTTGTTCCGTCGTTTCTCTACTTCTTGCGGGCACCAATGAAACTCGCCATCGGTACCTCCATGGCAGCTTTTGTCTGGATGGCTCTTGTAGGCGCGGCATTCAAGATTTATCAGGGGGTAGTAAACATCCCTGTGGCCATCACGCTGGGCATCGGGGCGTTAATCGGCGCTATCTTCGGAGCGAAACTCGTCGCCAAATTCAACCCGAACGTCCTGAAAGCTCTTTTTGGATTTCTGTTTTTGTATGTTTCATTGAAATACATACTGCTTTATTTTGGAATACATATTTAAAAAAATAACAAGGAGTTATATTATGACTGAATGTTGTGTAACAGAAACAAATTTAATTTACGCGTGTTCCGGCGCGTCGGATGTCGGAGAAATTGCCGATCGCGTCGCCAGAAAGCTGCGCGACGAAGGTGCCGCCGGGATGAGTTGCCTTGCCGGTGTCGGCGCTGGGTTGTCCGGCTATGTACAATCGGCAAAGGGTGTGGATATGAATATTACCATCGATGGCTGCAAAACAGCCTGCGCGAGAAAGACGCTGGAGCGTATAGGCGTTAAACCGACCTCATACATATTAACCAGTTTCGGTCTGGTCAAAGGAGAAACGCCTGTTACAGATAAAATTATCGCCGAACTGTCTGGAAAGATTAAAAGCACTATTAGTTCCCAGGCGGCGCTTGAGCAAATGGTAACAGGCGGCTGCTCTTGCGGCGGCAAATGCTAAAAGACAAAGCTCAGTCGAATCTGCCATGAAAAATATAGAAACTGCTGACTTCAATATTAAGGAGACTATTGCAAATGAAACTGCATTCAAAATTAATTTTTGTAACTTTGGCTGTGCTGACTGTGCTTGCTTTCATCTCACACTCAATCGATTGCCGCCATGCCACTGCTCAGACCACTTCCGGAAAACAAACAGAAAAGAAGACGACTGATAAAGCAAAAGAAAAATCCGATAACGTTTTAGTGACCTTTGTGGAAATCGGTTCGGTCAAGTGTATTCCATGCAAAATGATGCAGCCGATAATGAAGGCGATTGAAGAAGAATTCAAGGGACAGGTAAAAATTGTCTTTCACGACGTCTGGACTCCCGAGGGCAAGTATGAAGCCGCGATTTATTATTATAGGGTTATACCCACCCAGATTTTTCTGGATAAAAACGGCAAAGAATATTTTCGTCACGAAGGGTTTTTCCCCAAGGATGAAGTTGTCAAGGTCATCAAGATGAAAGGGGTCAGATAATGCTGGTTGATCTCTTTACCTGGCTTTCAACAGCACTTTTACAATCTCCTCAAATTGCCCTGACTGCCGCCTTTGTTTGGGGGGTGCTTTCCGTCGCGCTGTCCCCCTGCCATATAGCCTGCATACCATTAGTTGTCGGATTTATTGACGGCCAGGGAAACATCAGTACGCTAAGGGCATTTGTGCTTTCATCTCTTTTCGGATTCGGCATCCTCATCACAATAGGTGTCATCGGATTAGTTACCGGCCTGATGGGGCGAATGGTCGGCGACATCGGCGGTTATGGTAACTACTTTGTGGCGGTTATTTTCTTTGTCGTCGGACTCAATTTACTGGGAATTTTACCGCTTCCTTTTATGGAAGGCGGCGCTAATCCCAATTTTCAGCGGAAAGGTATTTTCGCGGCCTTTATTTTGGGTCTCTTATTCGGTATCGCGCTGGGTCCTTGCACCTTCGCTTATATGGCCACCATGCTGGGCGTTGTTTTTAACATCGCCTCAACAAAAATCGTTTTTGCAGTATCTCTGCTTCTGGTATACGGCATCGGGCACTGCGCGGTAATTGTTTTTGCGGGGACTTTTACCGAGGTTATCCAACATTATCTGAACTGGAGCGAAAAATCGAAAGGCGCCGTGATCCTGAAAAAAATCTGTGGTGTATTAGTGATCATGGGAGGCATCTACATGATTGGCTTAAACATCATATAATTTATAACTATTGGAAGGAGAAAATTATGTCTGAAAATGTTGTAAAAAAACTGTCGTTTCTGGATCGCTTTTTAACTCTTTGGATTTTTATAGCCATTGGTGTGGGTATCGCTATGGGTTATTTTCTTCCCGCGGCGTCTAATTTTATTACCGGCCTGCAAGTCGGCACGACCTCAATTCCCATTGCTATCGGCCTTATTCTGATGATGTACCCGCCGCTGGCGCGGGTAAAGTACGAAGAGATGGGGAAAGTATTCAAAAACAAGAAGCTTCTGACAATATCTCTTTTGCAGAACTGGGTAATCGGCCCGGTTGTCATGTTCGTTCTTGCCGTCATCTTTCTGCAGAACTACCCTGAATACATGATCGGCGTTATTCTTGTCGGTTTGGCGCGGTGCATTGCCATGGTCATCGTGTGGAATGAACTCGCTTGCGGCGACAGGGAACTGGCCGTAGGGCTTGTGGCCTTCAATGCTATTGCGCAGGTTCTTTTTTATGCCTTCTATATTTATTTCTTTATCACCGTGATGCTCAACTGGCTGGGACTCGCTCAGTCCGTCAATATCAACGTCTCGATGGCCGAATCGGCAAAGACAGTTTTTATCTACCTGGGCATTCCATTTCTTGCGGGCTTGATTACCCGCTATTCCATAATCTATTGGAAGGGCGAGGAATGGTTTAACAATGTTTTTATGCCCAAGCTCTCTCCGCTGACGCTTGTAGCTTTATTATTTACCATTGTGGTTATGTTTTCCACACAGGGCCATAAAATTATTGAATCGCCTTTCGATGTCTTCATTGTGGCGATTCCGCTGACCATCTATTTCGTTATCATGTGGTTTGTGACTTTCTTTATCATCAGGAAAATAACCGGCAATTATGCCCAAACATGCGCCGTTTCTTTTACCGCGAGCAGTAACGATTTTGAGCTGGCGATTGCTGTTGCCATTGCCATCTGGGGTATCGGGTCAGGTCAGGCGTTTGCGACAGTCATCGGCCCACTAATCGAAGTGCCGGTACTTATTATTCTGGTTAACGTGGCTTTGAAATTTAAGAAGAAGTTTTTCCCCGGCTAGAAAGAAAACAAGCAACAAGCTTTTGCAATGAGGTCTTTAATAGTGAAGATAACAGCTATGTTTTTTTATCAGCAGTCGCACAGGAATTGATTATGCCAGGAGGAAAGAATAATGGCTAAAAAAATAGTTTGGATATTGCTGTTTACGTTTTCATAACTATTCCGGTTCACGCAGGGGAAAGTGTTACTTTTGAGAATTATCTAAAATCCTTTGACTATCAGGAACGCAGAAACATGAAAATCGGCATTAAGGGTATGCTGCATCTATACAAGCAGAGCAAAGTGCAGATCGTCGATATTCGTTTTCGGGAGGAGCATCAGGTCTATAGTTTCGGTTTCATGAAACATATTCCGATCAACGAACTTCCGGATAGGCTCAATGAGTTGGACAAATCGAAGATAATCGTCACAGTTTGTCCGCATTATGACCGGGCCGAGATCGCCCGCACTTTTCTAACATTGAAGGGCTACCAATCAAAATACCTGACTGAGGGACTTCTTGGATTGGCCGAATATCTGCGGGGTGACAGAGCTAAAGATTTTATCAGTGAGATAAAAAAATAGAAATATGAGGAAATGAATTATGAAAGAATGGCAAAAACTATTATTAATTATCGGTGTATTTCTGGGTGCCTATTACATCCCCTGGGATACCACACTAATCCGGCAGTCTGGTCTGGAGGCATTTATGATGCTTCAGGACTATGCCCGCCAACACGTATTGACGTGTCTGATCCCGGCTTTTTTCATTGCCGGAGCAATTACGGTTTTTATTTCTCAGGCTTCCGTGTTGAAATATTTCGGTGCGACCGCCAATAAAATCCTGTCTTATTCGGTAGCTTCCGTATCGGGTACGGTGCTCGCCGTCTGTTCCTGCACGGTTCTTCCTCTGTTTGCGGGAATTTATTCACGGGGCGCCGGAATCGGCCCAGCAACGGCTTTTCTATATTCCGGTCCAGCAATTAACGTGCTGGCCATCATTCTGACAGCAAAGGTGTTGGGCTGGCAGTTAGGTCTTGCTCGCGCTATTGGCGCTGTGGCATTTGCCGTGATTACGGGCTTGCTGATGGCATTCATCTTTCGGAAGGATGATGCCAACAGACAAACTGGTCAGATCTATCTGCCGGAAGAGGAAGACAAGTCACGTCCGCTCTGGCAGGATGGGCTCTATATGTTGACCATGGTACTGATTCTGATCTTTGCCTCCTTTGCCAAACCAACAGCAGATGATGGCGGTATCTGGAAATTCATTTTCGCTGCCAAATGGTATTTAACCGCAGGCCTGATCATCGTTTTGGCCGTAATGCTAAAAAAATGGTTTGTTAAAGAAGAACTGGTAGGCTGGCTGGAGGCAACCTGGGGTTTTATGAAACAGATAATGCCGTTGCTGCTGGGTGGTGTCCTTGTGGCGGGATTTCTTCTGGGACGTCCCGGTTATCCAGCTCTGATTCCGGAGACGGCCATTCAAGCTCTCGTCGGGGGGAATTCGCTGTGGGCAAATTTCTTCGCCTCCGTTGCCGGTGCGCTCATGTACTTTGCCACGCTCACAGAAGTGCCGATTCTTCAAGGACTGATCGGTTCGGGCATGGGGCAAGGCCCGGCTTTAGCTCTGCTTCTTGCCGGCCCCGCGCTATCGCTGCCCAGCATGATTGCCATCACTAGCATTATGGGCATCAAAAAAACATTTGTTTACTGCTCTATTGTGGTTGTCTTATCAACGATTGCCGGAATGGGCTATGGGTGGCTTATGAGCTAACGCTATTGGCGGTGAAAATTATTTTCGAGTATCCCCCGCTGTAAAATTATAAACAATTCTCCAGTATCTCTTGCATCATTTCCGGTGTGACGTCTTTGCGTTCACCCATGTTAACCAGGCCATGCTCTTTAAGCTTTTCCAACACCCTTGGAATGCACTCGCTTTTTACACCGTAATCACTTAAGCGGGTAGGCAACCCCATGGACTCGAAAAATGCGCGGGTTTTATTTATCGCGTCATTTATGCGCGCGTCTTCATCCCCAGAATTGATTCCCCAGACACGATCGGCATATTGCAGAAGTTTCTGCCGTTTCTCCCCGGCACGAATTTTAAGCATGGCCGGCACCAGGCAAGCCAGAGTCTGGGCGTGATCCAATCCGTACAAGACTGTCAGTTCGTATCCGCTGCGATGCGCCGCCCAGTCCTCAGGCACACCAGCGCCCAGAAGACCATTCAGACCTAGCGTAGCCCCCCACATGAGATTGGCGCGCACATCGTAATTTTCCGGCTCGGTAAGCGCCCTGGGGCCTTCTTCAAGCAACATTAAAAGCAATCCCTCGGCCAGACGATCCTGCACTTTTCCATTAACCGGATAGGTCAGATACTGTTCAAGAACATGAACAAAGGTATCGACAACGCCGTTGCCGATGAATTTTGCGGGCAGAGTAAAAGTCGTGGTGGGATCAAGAATGGAAAATCTCGGAAACAAAAAAGAATTCATAATGGCTTGTTTAAACTGTAACGCCTTGCGGGTAATAATCGCGCGGTTGTTCATTTCCGAGCCGCTGGCTGGAAGCGTCACAACCGTGCCAACCGGCAAAGCCTGCCGGATAGCGCTGCCGGAGTCAGCCAGCAAAAGAGCCGGATCGTCCTTGAAGGGAATGGCCGCAGCCATAAATTTTGTGCCGTCGATGACCGAGCCGCCGCCGAGTGCCAGCAGAAAATCGATTTTCTTTTTGCGTGCCAGCGCCAGCCCCCGCATCAATGTTTCGTATTCGGGGTTTGGTTCGATACCGCCGAATTCGGTCAGGTCATAACCATTCAGGGCCGCTTTAACCTTATCCAGTAAGCCATGGCGTTTTGCACTTCCTCCGCCATAGGTAATCATCACCTTTGATTTTGCGGGAATTTCCCGCGCAATAAATTTGATGGTTTCTTTGCCGAAAATTATCTTTGTCGGATTATAGAATATAAAATCGAACATCTTTCCTCTTTTCAGTTCATGCGAACCGCTTATTAAAAAAGCGGTTGGAAGAACCTTCCAACCGCCTCAATCCCGATTATTGCTCGTTCTAATCTTACTATTTCTTCTTATCTCTGAATTTAGCGTGGCACTCGTCACATTTGCCCTTTATCGCTCCCAGTTTGGCTTTTACAGTGGCGCCATCCTTAATGACAGCGGCAGCGGAGGCCTCTGTGGCAAACATTGAAACAGCCAGTGTTATTTCTTTAGCCACAGGATTGGCCAGACCATCTCCTACTTTCTTGGTCTGTGCCGCCAATGCATCGGCATCCTTGCCAATGGCTGCAAAATTGCTGGTTCCGAGGTTTTTCTTAATGTCCGTCAACCAGGCTGCCCGAGCCCGCATTATCTTCTGGGCGGGGCGTAGCTCCGTCTTCGCTTTCTCGGCAGCAAAGGCCAAGACAGTGACTGCAAAAATTGCAACAAAAAGAACCAAAATGATCTTTTTCATAAGCACCCTCCTTTGTTTGATTCATATCACAATTTTCGAAAACAAGTCTATTATTTATTTGAGGCTTTCCGCGGCAACCAGCCTATTATCTTCTATTCTTATGGAACAATATCGCTCACTTACCCCGCTGTAAGCTATCGGGGATGGCGCTTGCCGCCGAATTCGATAAACTTAATGCCCGCAGGACGAACAATTTGACGAGGAGCACGATGAACACCCGGAACTGCTGGAGGAAGTGGCACTGCTGGAACTACCCGAACTAAGTGAACCATATTTCCCGCGGCCGAATTGGGACATCATTCTGCTGGTCTTTTTGGACTTGCATTTCGGACATAGCGCATTTACTTTTTCATTCATGCTCATGGTGACAACTTCAAATTGTTTTCGGCACTTATCGCATTTATATTCATAAATCGGCATAACTTAATTTCCCATATGGTTTTCTTTCAATTTAGAGCTTAAGTAGACAAATGTCAATATCTATGAAGCTAAAGGCATTATAAAGGCTTCCCCAAAAGCAGCCGGAGCATATTGACAATCATTTTTTTCCTGCCTGCTCTTTCCATCAGGATACTTAAATATAAAATCTCGGTGTTTCTCGGCGGCACGGTAACCTTCTCTTTTTTAATCAGCTTGACGGCTTTCAGTTTACACTTTGTCACGCAAAGGCCGCACCCGATGCACCGGTCCAGATCCACCCGGAAGTTTTTGTCCTCCTGAATAATCGCATCCATCTGACAGCGTTGCAGGCAAATTCCGCATTCTTTGCATAAAGCTGTATCGATGCGGGCATAATAATTGGAAACAAAAAATCGGGCCGGCTGGGATTGTTTTTTGGCGGTCGTTAAAACCCCGCAGCAGCAACCGCAGCAGATACAGATGCAGTTGGGTTTTCGCGAATTTCCGGGCTGAAGGACCATCCCTTTTTCTTCGGCCACATCCAATATCTTCAGGCATTCCTCTTTGGATATTTGCCTGGCTCTGTTGCGCGCCGCATGACTGCTTGAGCCGATCAGCAGACAGACTTCAATATTATCCGTCTGCTGGCAAGGTTTCCCCATAATGGCTTCACCCTGTTTGCAGACGCAGTTGGCCACGTGAATTGTTTCTTTGGTGTTGGTGATGAAGTGCCGCATATTGTCATACGTATCAACAATATATTCCGGAACAATCGCCTTCATATGGGGGCTTGTCCGCAGCTGGGGCAGGGATGACCGGAAGAATTCAGCGCCGAATGCTTCGTCAAAATATTTGTGGATCATTTCCATCAGTTCCCTGGTGAGATCATCCACCTGATATTCAAACATACCAATCGCCAGCATAGCAATGCTGTAGCGGGGAGGCCCGGCGCTTCCTGATCGGCTGATGACGCCTTTCATAAACATTTCATAAAGCATCGAAGACAGATCATACTGGGATAATTCGATATTGAATTTATCTTTGAGCCTTTTGCGGATTTTGGAAACGGGTATTGATCGGAGTGTAAGGCAGAGCGCTATCTTTGCCTGAAGCGGCGTGAAAAAATATTTCAAGATATCAATTTCAACACCGCTTTTTGTTGAAGGATATCCAATAGGATACTTGTCTAATTGAAGCTGGAGCTGCCTGTAAATTTGATTGTCTGTCAACATCCTGATATTTAATTGCCCATTTAATTAGTGAATAATCCAAATTATGGATTATTTTGTCAACACATTATTATTGATGCTTATTGATTATGCTATATGTCGTAGTTCAATATATTCTTGCAATATCCGGTGTTTTCAATATAAATTGAAGCTCTCCGCGGCAAGCCGCGGAGAATCTTCGATTCTTAAGGAACAATATAATTCAGTATTCGCTCGCTTACCCGTAGCAAGCTACGGCGTATGCGCTCGCTACCGAATTCAGACATAATTAGATGGATGTTTTGAAAAACATTAAGCGGGGCAGCTATCCATGCAAAATATTTCTTTCGAAATGACCAGAAGGCAACTGATGAAGACAGCGGCGGCATCCGCTTTTTTCCTGGGAATGCCGAATGTAACCGGTTGCTCATCCATCCCGAAATATCAGCCGGCGGGCACCGCTGAAGGTAAAGCGCTGTATCTCATCCATAGCGATGTGCTTGATGTTTTCCGTGGCGTCATCCGTCGCGACCAGACGATCGCCATACGGAAGTGGCGTCATTGAAACGATTTCCAATAAGATTCCCTCCGCGCGGGAAGGCGACCTGATTCTGGATTTGAAAAATCAGTTCGTCATACCCGGTTTAATTGACGCGCATTGTCATGTAACCCTGCCCGGCGAATCGACTCTCAATCCTTTGGGCCTTTTGACGACGATGAATCAAATGAAAAGAAACTACCTCCAACAGATCAAACAGGGCGTGACCACTATCCGCGACATGGGCGCGATGCCGAATGTCCTGCATGATTATCTGGCGCAAATTGAATAAGGGCGAACTCATCGGTCCGCGAGTCGTGTTTTGCAACTCCTTCACCAATATTTACGGCGGCCACCCGGATATTGACCCTGCTACGATCAGCATCTTTGCCCCGCTGGTGATGGCTTTTACCGGCCATTCGAATTTATGGTTCAAAGATACAGTCGATCTGGAAGAAAAGATGCGGCAAAACTCTGCCTTCGGTGCGTCCTTTATCAAACTCACGATGGATAGGAAGTCCGTGTTGTGCGGAAAAGGCGAGATACCCGTCTACGCTGATGAACACTTAAAAGCGATTTTTGACTACGCGCAAAAAAATAATCTGGCTGACCGCCGGACACATTCATACTAAATTCGGATTTAACCGTGCACTGCAATACGGCATCAGCTCGATGGAACATTCTATTGCCGACGCGATGCTGACCGAAAAGGAAATAACCGCGATGGCTAAAAAGAAAATCGCCAATGTGCCCACCATGATTGTTGCACAGATGCTGGCCGCGCCCGAAGCCTACGATGAACTGCCCCAAAAATACCGCAACGATTTTATTGACCGGGAAATGACTATCCGGCGCGAATACATCAATTCTTCATTGGGCGATTACACGGAAGCCTCCATTCATCAAGGCAATATCGCTTATCTGGAAAACTATCGAAAATACAGTTGCGGGAACTTGTACCAAAGAGGCATGTATCTGGCCAATCCTGAAATCTATTTCGATATTCTGCTTGTCGGACCCCGGAATTTAAAGACAATGAAAGATATGGGAATTGTCATTGGCTGCGGCACGGATGCCGGTGTTCCGTTTGCATATCACGGAACACTGTGGCGTGAAATGGAGATGCTCAGCCGCATCGGATTTTCCAACTCCGAAGTCCTGCGGTGCGCCACCATCAACAACGCGAAGATTGCCGGCATGGCCGATAAGATCGGATCGGTGGAAGCGGGCAAATACGCCGATCTGGTAATTCTGAAAGAAAATCCTCTGGAAAAAATAGAGGCTTGTCGCAAACCGCAAATGGTAATCAAAGACGGCAAGATCTACGATGTCGGCAAAATTCTATTTGTCGCGGCTCCGGCAAATGAAGGCTCCCTATCCTAAGTGACGGTGATAGATTTTGTCGATAATGAAGAGAGGTAAGAATGAATAATAGGGAATGTGTTTTTTGCGAGATAATAGCCGGCGAGCTTCCCGGGGTGGAGGTTTACCGTGATGAAATCTGCATCGCGCTTATGGATATTTTCCCGACCAGCCCTGGCCACCTGATGGTTATTCCCCTTGAGCATGCTCAGTTTTCCCATGAGCTGACCCCACAGATTAGATCACACATCTTCGAAAAGGGCGCTCTCCTGAGCAGCGCTGTCTGCAGGTCAAATCTGAAGGCAAAGGGGGCCAACCTGATCATAAATGACGGAATGGCAGCCAATCAGCACATCCCTCACCTGCATCTCCACGTAATTCCCCGTTATGGCAATGATCTTCTTTTTGTTCTGACCCGTCTGTTTACAAGGTTTCTTAACCCGTTTGCCAGGATCGGACTGCAGAAACGGCTGGAAAGACAGGCTGGAGACATACGTAAGGCACTTGGTTAAAGATTTAATTAACGGATGGGAGCACCTGCCGTTAAATTAGGCCTAGGTGAATTTTTTTGTCATTGCGGATAGCCTACCGCCTGCACCAGAATAATTTTTTGTTCGTCGCGCAGTTTCATATCTTTGGCCAGAGCCTCCCTATCGACCATGCCGCGGACACACCGTGGCCAGTCCTTCGGAAGCGCAATAAAGATAAACATTCTGGGCAATGAAACCGGTATCCGCAGACGAATAGAACTTTTTATTCTCATCGTTCGTGTCAAAGCTCATCTTCGCATAGTCCGCCACATAGATCAATTGCAGCGGTGCGTGGGCTACCGAGCTTCTTGACGGTTGAAGGAAAACGGTCGTGTCCTTGCGCAGATCTTTTTTCAACACAGGATCGAGCACATGAGCTTTCGCGTTATAAAGATAAAGGCCTTCTTCCATAGCGACATAGACGTCGATTTCCTGCCAGTTGCGGGCGGACGGCGCCGTGCGTTTGCCGCTGTCCGGCCGGTTGATGCCACAGGCCGCCCACATCAGATTGGAAAGCACTTCCATCGGCAGTTTTTTAGTGCTGAATGACCGGGATGTTTTTCGCTCCTGCAACGATTGCATCAGGGATTTCCCGCCTTTCATATCGGGCGGAAGAAGTTTAATCGGGCTTAGTTCTGCAGCAATTGCAGAAGAAACAAAACAAAATATAATGGCGACACTCAAAAATACTTTCTTCAACATAAGCCCCTCCGTTCATTAAATATCTTTAAGACATGTTTTACAAATACCATGCTGTATTATAATTAAATAGAACCATTGTCCATATTATTTCCACTCTGAAGATGAGCCATGCAAAGACTTGACCCGTTCCCCCTTCCAGTTATCGGGGACATGACCAACTTATGAATTCAGTAGCAGCTTGACAAAAAAATTAATGGATTGTATTTACAACCCATATAGAATAACTGTGTTCGTATGGAGTTGTGAGTTTTTTAACGACAGGAGGTTTCCATAGAAAAAATATTGCCAAATAAAATGATTGATTTCCATGTTCACCTATTCCCGGACAATATGTTTGATGCTTTATGGAAAACATTTGATAAACAATATGGCATTACAATCCTATATAAATACTATTATAAACAATGCATAGAATACCTTGCGGCACATAATATTCATTATATTGTTTATTCAAACTATGCCCATAAAAAGGGAATCGCAGAATGGCTCAACAACTGGAACAGAGACATTCTCAAGGAATTTGCCAACCTTTATTGCTTTGCCGCATATCATCCCGATGATGAAAACGCGCTCAGCTACGCAGAGGAAATGCTATCTCTGCAACAGGTTGTCGGGATAAAGCTTCATCACCTGGTGCAACAAATCTCTCCGGATGATGAAAGGCTTTTTCCACTCTATGAGATGGTGATCAATAAGAAAAAACGGCTCCTGCTTCATGTGGGAACCGGTCCAGTTGGAAATGAATTTGTCGGTATCAAACGCTTCAGCAAACTCATAAAGCGATACCCAAACCTTCCTGCCAATATTGCACACATGGGCGGTTTGGAATATTGGGAATTCATACAGCTTCTCGATGAATACCCCAACCTTTACCTTGATACAACTTTTACCTTTTGGCCCCAGGCACCATGGAGCTTTAATCTCGATACAAGTCTGCTGGAAAAATACAGGGATAGAATTCTCTACGGATCTGATTTCCCGAATATTTTTTTACCCCGTGAGGATGAAATCAACTATCTGCACAAATTGAATCTCTCAGAGGATTTTTATAAAAAAATTTTTTGGGAGAATGGAGTAAAGCTTTTACCTGGTTTATCCTGATCGTCTTTCTTTGATCCTGGCATATTGCCGCATATGGGCAAAAACACGAACGGCATATTCCGGGAAATCATAACAGGGAAGACCATTTCCATTCAGAAAATTTTGACAAGCTTCTTTTTCTTTATTATCCCCTAAAAGGGAAAAAAAGACCGGCTTACGACGGTCCCCTTTGAGAATATCAGCCATTGGCTGATACACTTCAGGCGTGGCATCAGCAAAAGAAATAAAAACAATACCGTCCACACCCTGATCATCCAGGAGAGCTTTCATTATCTCCGACATCGTCTTTTCATATCCGTGAGACAGCCAATCGGGAAAAATGTCAATCGGGTTTCTGGTCTTGGAAGGGGTTGCGATTACCCCGGCAATTCTTGCCTGAGTAGTTTCTCCCAATCGGGCCACTTGCAGCCCATGTTCAACGGCCGCATCGATGCTCATAATAGCCTGTGCCCCGCTGTAGGTAACAAAAGCCAGCCGGTCTCCTCGGGGAAGGGGCATATTCAAAAACCCTGTTAGAGTGCGGATGAAATCATCGATCCCGGTCAGGCGGATGGCTCCGGCCTGACGGATAACTCCGTCAAAAACGGCGTCTTCGACCGCGAGACTTGCCGTATGAGATGCCGTAGCTCTGGCGCCCGCCTGAGTCCGCCCGCTCTTGACGATGAGCACAGGCTTTTTAGCCACAGCCTTCTTGAGATTTTCCGTAAACAAGCGTCCATCTTTGACATCCTCCAGATACATGCCGATGATTTTGGTTTGCTCGTCATCCATCAGGTAGGAAAGGGCATCCGATTCGTTCACATCCACTTTATTTCCCAGACCGATACCTTTAGAGAGATGCAGTCCATCGAATGAACTCAAATACCTCAGAAGCGCCCCCACAAAAATCCCGGACTGCGCAGCGAATCCAATGGATCCGGGCATCAGCATTTGGGCATTGGCAAAATAAGACGTGGTCAGTTTGGTTGCTGTATTGATCACGCCCAGGGTATTGGGTCCAAATCCCCTCATGCCTGTGGATTTTAAGATAGCACTTGCTTCTTCCTGATACTTTGCCCCCTCTGGTCCCGTTTCCGCAAAGCCCTCCGCGGAGATCACCACCCCCTTGACACCTTTACGGGCACACTCCCGCAGTGCTTCCGGAACAAACCGAGGGGGGATAAGCAAAACCGCCAGATCAACGTTGAAAGGAATTTGCTCCAGATTCCGATATAAAGTGGTTCCAAATACTTCTCCACCTTGAGGATTTACACCGGCAACACTACCCTGATATTCCACTTCTTTCAGAACTCTAAGGAGCTGCGCCCCCGGCTTCCCCTGATCCCTCGATGCTCCGATAACCGCAATACTTTTGGCTTCTAAGATTTCCTGAATGGGTCGCATTCTTTTTTTCCTTCCTTACAATTGTCATTAACTGGTGAATTCACTATAACACCCTCCTCTGCATTTCTGAAACTGTCAGCAAGGGTTACACCGATCACCCGTATTTTTTTTGCCATACATGATTACTGATTATTCTTTAATTGGGCCTGAAATTCGCGGCGCGCTTCTCCCTCACGGGCAAGGGCTTCGCGATTGACAGCGTCAACCCTCATGAAGGCTTCCCGCCATTCATCGTTGTTCCATTGATAAAGCGTCTGAATTGTGGTGCGCGGCATCCAGGCCCGCTCAAGAAGATCAAGCGCAATCCCTACGATCGAGCTTTGCATCTCGGCATCCCACGGTTTTCCACAGGGATTCCCCAGGGGAAAATCGGTAAATACGAAACGCGCAACACCGCACTCTTCCACTATGTCCCGCGCACTACCCATAATGACTGTTGGAATGCCATTCTCCTCCAGGTGACGGGCGACCAGACTCACGGTCTGGTGGCAAACCGGTCACAGCGCAGAAAGGAGCACAGCATCGAGGCCGTCCTCGCGACACCATTTAAGGATCTGTGGACCATAACGCTCCATCGTCCTACCCTGACTGTAATCAGTGGGCACACCATAGAAACGGGGTGAAGCCGATCCAATGCGTCCGTTTCTGGCATACTCCGCCAGGCGGTTCACGGGTAAAAAGCTGTCAACATCTTTCGTGTGGGTAGCTTTCTTATCCCAAAACAAATCATCGGTAAAGAGAGATGGCGGTGATGGAATTGCCTGTTCAGCGTACATCTCCCGAAGATACATAATGTTCTCCATTGGGTTGACAGGCTTTGGCTTACCCGCGGTCGTTACCAATCCGACACGGCACTCCGAGAGCGGCTTTCGCAGGGGAGTAAAGGGAACATTGTCATAGTGCGGCCATGCGTATGGTTTATCATAGCCCTGGGCAGCGTAGTATTCTCTGCTGCGGTCGATATAGCTCACAAAAGAACGATAAGGCTTAAGCTGATCCATCAAATTCCTCCTGACATGCGTACTGTAATTTAAAAGATAAGTAAAAACAAACTATAAGTTAACACAAACCAGATGGATATAAATAAAAAAAGTTACAGAGCTGGTGTCGTGTTAGCGAAAACTTATTTTTCAAGCCTCTCCCTCTATTATCATGCCGCGGCGTACTTCATTTGATGCCGACATCTTTCTACGGACGGACAGACGCATGGGCAAGTTGTTTTTTTAAAAATTTAGCCTCCAGCCTGACGACCGTCTCGAACTCCGCTCCATCATAGACATCGAAATGTTTAATCGGCAGGGCGATCACCGTTGCCTTCCGCATGCTTTCCCCTGCGCGACTTACATCTTGCGGCGATATCAGTGTATCCTTTTGGGCATAGATGATAAGAGCAGGGCAGGTTACTTTGGGGGCAAATTCTATAGGGCGGTAAAAGAACAAGGTCAGGGCTATGTTTGCGGGACATTTCCTGTCGGGGTTGACACCCGGGGGCAGGAGTTTTTTTGATCCTTCGAGGGCGTCCGGCGTATTCATCATAGCGAAGGTATCAGGGTCAGCCACAATGGGCACATAATGCCTGCTGTTAAACAGGGCGCCGATTGCATCCAAAAGTCCGTGATACACGGCCTGGAGCTTATACCCAAAACTCCGGCCTGTTGATCGCCCGTCCACAAAGGGAACCTGGGCAACGATAACCGCGATGCCCGGTGTGTTGGCCGCGGTCACAATCACGTGCCCGCCGCTGAACGATGTTCCCCACAGCGCTATGCGTCTATTATCCACCGAATCCAGCGATCGGGCAAAGGCTATGGCCGCCTGCCAGTCCTCCAGATGTCGTGTAGGGTTGACATAATTTCGCGGTTCGCCTTCACTGTCGCCAAAAGTGCGATAATCAAATACAAGACAGGCCATCCCCTGACGGGAAAAGTATTCTGCATATGCGGGCAACCGGAAGGTTCGTTCTCCACCAAATCCATGAGCCATTATAACAATAGGGGGCCTGCTGACGCGTTTAGGCAGATACAGCCACGCGGCACAGGTTGTTCCCCGGCTTTTGAAGGTAGTGTCGATCCGGGTAAAATTTTGATATTTTTTTTTCTGCTGTAGGGCTTTCCGCTCGTTACCTTGTACCGGTTGAGCCACCAGTATAATCATTAAAATGATGCCAAGTATTTTTACTTTATTCACACATCTACTCCTTATGCTGCAACCTTTAATGCCGTCATGAATCTAACCCGACATTACCGGCGGCAAAAATTATCGCCTTGGATCAGGTCATGGAATATCATCTTCCATTTAGCAGCTCAAGAATTAAATTGAAGCACCCTGGATTATATTAATGCTTTTCACCGATAATAGATGAATCATGCAAAGATTTAATCCTAATTTCCAGGGGCGATAAAAAAATACCCTTTGACAAACGTATATGAATAAATAAATTCGTTTATATCCAATATTTAGAAAGGAGAAAAACCATGTATCGCTTAAATCTTGTCATCGTTGTTCTTGTTTTTGCATTGATCGTAACGGGAATTTTGCCGCAGGCGGCCGTTGCCGGCTCAGAATCACAATCCTCAATTGAACAGACTTTTCAGAAGGCAAAAAAAGACTACTTGGATAAAAATTTGAAATCCGCAGCTGAACAGATTCAAAAGGCCTCAGCATACATGAAAGCCGAGGCGGAGAAAGCGTCCGTTACGGGAAAAGAGGCGCTGGCAGCATCGGCTCGCGAATTGAACAAACTGTCTGAGGATGTGAATAAAGGAGCGGTAACCTCGGTAAAAAAACTTGATGAAGCCTTTGCCCGCGCCTATCATGCATTGGCATCCGATTCCCATACTAAATCAATGGAAGCATGGGCGAAGAAACAGAAAGTAAAAGCCGGCGATGCCCTTGATTCGGCCACTAAAGATTTGGAGAGAGGCTTTGCCTGGGCCGGCCAGAAAGTTGAAACAGGTACAAAAGAAGTTATAAAAAAATCTGAAGAGCTGGCGCTGAAATTGAAGGAAAAAGGCTCTGTGATGGCTGAAGAGGTTGGGAAAGGACTGAAAAAAACCGGAGACGAAATCGAGAAATTCGGAAAAAGAATTTCTCCTAAGTGAAACAGTGGAGCCCCTCTGGTAGGAGCCGGAGGTTCCTTTTCATAAACGCGACATCCCGCGGCTTGCAGAAAGCATTCAACCCACGGCGGGAGACGGGGACTTTCTGCAGCGGGGTGAAATTGTTCTAAGCGATGAGAGTAACAGGAATAGGAGTCAGGTGTTCTCTGTATTGCCCCAACACTATTTTCGCTGCCTGAACTTGGCAATTTCGGCAAGGAGTTGTGTGCGGTCGAAGTACACCTCGTTACGGCGGATCTTACCTGCGCTGTCCAGTTGCACCAGGCACACGCCGACGATTTCTAACGTAACAGGGCCTACCGGAATTTTCGCCAGCCACTTATTCAGAAAACCATCCGCAAGCGGAATGCCTTCGATCTGTGACCAGACCCAATTAGGGTTATTGGCCAGAAGCTTGCGGAAGTGGGCCAGCAACTCCGGTTTTCCTTTTACACCCTCGGGAACGCCCGGGTCGAGGTAAAAGGCGTCTTCCGAATAGAAACTTACCAGTAACTCGGGATTGTTTCCGGACCAGGCCGGCAGCCATTTCTGGGCGAATTGTTTAGCTTCGATAGCAGTGAAATATTTCATATTACTATAATGACCTTTCCTGCAAATATATATGACGTTTGAATGTTAAAAATATCACCTTACACTTAGCAGCTCAAGAATTAAATTGAAGCACCGTCAAAAAATTCTTCCGGTTTTTTGTTTTTATATTATTTTTTAAAAAAATAGTGCGCCTTTGTTCTCAGATTTTTTTGCTCATCAGTGGAGCCCCCTCCGGTCGCAGATGACCTTGAGGTTACAGGAGCCGGAGGCTACCTGTAATAACGCGACCTCCCGCGGGTTACGGCGCATTCCTCCCCCCGGCTGGAGCCGGGGGCTTCCAAGCCGCGGGATTAACGGCAGACTGCTGTTTCAGGTGCTGGACCGGGCGGATCCGGATTTTCGTTGAGGAGAATTTTCTTGATCCGTTCCAGGCATGGACCGTCCTTTTCAAAAATGATCCTGACTGCTTCTTCTATCCTTGCTTTGTCGTCATCGGAGATATGTAAATTTGTCTCAATGCGATTTAATCCCTCCCTGAGCGTTCTTAGCTCCAACTTGTTGTCATCATTTCTTAACGGCGTCTTGTTGTCATCGTCTCTTAGTGGCGTGATGTCGAGTGTGTCTTCATCAACCTTATCGAAGGTTATATGCCAGAAAGTCAGTTTATCACGAAGATCTATATTATCTTTAAGAAATTCGTTGATGCCGATTTGTCTGTTACTTTTTAATAAAGCGTCGAAGCTATCCATAAAGTTCATATCGAGAAAATGACTGAAAGAACTTCTTGGTTCAGGATTTGTGCTGCTCTTTCCAACGGGTTCAACGAACGCATCGACGAGAATGACAATGATGTGCTTATATCGGTCGGGATTGCTTTTGATGACCCTGGATAAACTGCGCAGGCCCAGGTTGTCGGCGTTGCCGCCATCGAAGACATGATGATATCTTTCATCATTTTCATCCGTGAAATCCTTCAGTGTCACATAACTAAATACTGCCGGAAATGCCGCGGAGGCCATAACGCCCCGCGCCACATCAAACTGATAGATATCGGAATTCAGGTGCTCGGTGAAATCCTCATCGGTAAAGGTGAAGACAGAGCCGAAATGCATATTTTGAGACCTTGGTTTCAGCTCTTGCTTCTGTGTTTTATAGGGCTCCGTTCCATCCGTGGCGTTGATAATCAGATAAGGGCGCTCGGGATTCAGATCGCCAAATTTCAGGGCAAACCCCAGATTTCTTGTATCAAAGAGATTATCCTCGAAGGTTTGGGACATAATGTCGGAACGGTCATAGGCAGTAAACCAATAGCGGACTATATTCGTCGGCCAGAACCAACTCTGGAGCCACCGGCTCACATAATCCCGCGACATAAGATCTTCTACGTGGGCTCTCTTGAATCCCAAATTCAAATTGAGCAATCCTTTTTCCGTCCATCCAAGCCATTGTTCCCTGCTGATCCAGATCCGGTTAGAGGTAACTTTAGCCTGTGATAGATTAAAAAGCCGGTCGATATATGCCCACTCCTTTGCGGAACAACCGCTGATAGCCTTCGGCAGAGCTTTCTGCGCCGCTTCTTTTTCTTCATCGGTTAATTTTCCAATCACGAGCTGTTGTTTTTTCCCTGTTTTCTGACAGGCAATTTTCGATTGCCCGGCGAATGCTCCACAATCCAATTTGCAGCGGGGAACGGGGATCACGAATTCAGGATCTTGTGTAACGGCGTAGTAAGCGCCGGCCAGAGAGCCGCCGGAAACGGACGAGATCACGTCCACTTCCTTGAGTATATCCAAATCGCTGTCATGCTGGAGCGTTGTCATTACACGCGCAGAAAAATAGGCGGCACGGCTGCCGCCGCCTGACAGGGCCAGTAGGACCAGCACATCCTGATTTCCGCGATCATCTGTGATTTTGAATGAAGCATGTTTACTCTTGGCAACAGTACTGGAAAAGAAATACGAGGGTGCCGCCGATTTTGGGCTGTTCCAATATGCATAATTGGTACTGCATCCCGTAATAATCACAAAAAAACACAAAATAAGCAGAAGAAGGCCGATACATTTTCGCTTTCCTGCCGCCGAACTAGCATGCCGGATAAAAGTAATGCCTTTATCTTCTATATCCGATGTTTTACCTGTACTTTCCATGCAGCCTCCCTTTGTTCTCGAGCATGAATACATTAATGTCATATTTTCCGATTTTTGAATCCGATTTGCTTTCCCCAAATAATATTTACTATCTTAGGTCTCTTTCTTTTACTCTTTTCTGCAAAGCCTTACGAACAATCGAGCTGTGCAATATAATCCATTTAGAGAGACGATTTTCCCAGCCCGGGATATAGACAATCTCTTTATTTTTTTCTAACGCTTTTAGAGACAAGGCTACAACTTCATCCGGCATCATCCATAAAGAATCAGGGACAACACTCCTGTCAAAATTCTCGAAATCGCCGACCTCGTGAAATTCCGTACGCGTGAAACCCGGGCACAATGCCTGAACTCTAATCCCTTTATCTTTCACTTCAAGCGAAAGGTTTTCTGAAAATGTGGCAAGAAAAGATTTCGTCGCATCATATAAAACATTGCCCGGCGTTAACATAAACGCGCCCATAGATGATACATTGATGATTGCTCCGCGTTTTCTTTCAAGCATGCCCTGAAGCGCCGCATGGCTCAATTGGATGGTCGCGGCCATATGCACGTGAAACATCCGCGTCGCTTTTTCGATAGGTATATCGGCAAAATAACCTATAGTCGCGAAGCCGGCATTATTTATCAGAATATCCAGATTATCGATCTTACGGATGTAATTTGCAGCTTTTCCAATCTCTTCAAGACTGGCGAGATCCGCGGTCATTATTTCGCAATGGATAGAGTAATCAGCTTCCAGCCGGTTCGCGAGAACCTGCAGCTTATCTTTGCGTCGCGCCAGCAAAACCAGATCAAATCCTTTTTTTGCAAGCGCTTCCGCGTATGCAGCCCCTATACCGGCCGATGCGCCGGTTATGAAAACTTTCCCCTGATTTTTCCATTCCAAAAAATATTTTTGTTGCGACATAATAATGATCACCTTTATATTGGCTAAGCCAGCTGAAATCCGAATCAGGATGCTCCCAGTTTGCACGGAATCAAATTGAAGCTATCTTTTTATAAAATAATTTTCACCGCCAGATGAGCCATGCAAAGACTTGACCCGTCCGCCGTTCTTAATTTCGCTTGCGCCTGATCACAGCAACCACAATCAGAATGATCAAACCGATAACGCACAGCCAGGCAAACATATCCCCGATCACCGAATAAATCGTAGAGACCGATTTCACCGGCACATCGGCAATCATCACTCTCTCTTTTGAAGTGAAGTAATTCTGTTCAGCGATAACCCTTCCGCAGTAATCAGCCGCTATTGAAAGTCCTTCACCGGTTGGTTTCAACACTGAGTAGCCATTTTCAATACCCCGAAAAACAGCCATATGAGAATGCACGGGGGTAAGCGTTTTCCCGTCTAATGCCGGAACCAGAAAAAGGGTGATCCCTCGCCCCGCTGATCGTATGTACCTGTGATGATCATACTCAAAACAGATGACCGACGCTATTCTCCCATAAGGCGTATCCAGCACCGGAACTTTTCTATCGCCCCTTTTAAAGAATGGTTCCTCAATCATTGGAACAAGGTAACTTTTTAAATGTTTCCATTTAACGTCCCCCGCGGGGTCAATGAATATGGAAAGATTCTCGCCTTTTTCTTTTTTCTTGCTATCCAGGATGCCTGCGCAGATGAGTAAATAGATCTTTTTAGCGGCGGCAATTTTTTGCCCACGTTTAATAAAAACATCTATGTCCTCCCTGGAGATCAAATCGCCGTATTCCTGCCAGACAATGATCTTCGCTCCGGATTGCGCCGCTTTTGTGGTCTGTGATTCCAGTAAGGTCAGCGACTCTTGAAGATTAAACGGCGATTTCCCTGCAAACATTCCCATTACTCTTCCTACGATATCTGAAGGAGTAGTTATTGCCGCCACACGAACACTTGTTACAGCGGGTTTTATTAAGAGCAGGCGCGCGCCGCCATAGAGGAAGACAGCCACAAGTACGCACAAATAAATTACGGCTGCCTTTTTGATTCTTGTAAAGGCGAATCCATTTTCCCAGCAGTAATTGATTATAGATGCAAACCAGGATATTAAAAAAACAATTCCCCATATGCCCGTTATGGATGAAAGCTGTATCAGGGGCAGAATGCCGTATTGCGTATAGGCAAGCGAACCATAAGTTCCGTTATCCGGTCTGAATGATGAAAAGAATTGCATTGCTGTTACCGCTACCGGAAATACCAAGGTCGCCAGGAAGCCTTGCACACGGCGGGCCATAAGCCTATCGGCAAGGTAAGGAAGTGCCTTGAAAAGGGCTGGAATAAAGTAAAATAAGATATGATACGGCAGAGGTATCGGAAACAGGCCAGACCAGGCGATTGAAGACGATATTGTCATCACGGCAACGGTGATTAAATAACCGATTAGCGGTTTTTGATATCTTACGAAACGCAGAAGCAGAGGCAGAGCAAGCCAGGGAGCAAGCGCGAATATCCACTGTCCATCTGAAAATGTCATAAGGATAAGGGACAGTGCCAACCAGAGATACGAGAATTTATCTTTTTGTTGAGTTTCCGATGGCTGATTCATTGTTTATACCTCCTTATCTCTTTTATTATATCTATGGGAATGTTTCTTTTTTCGCTTCGCGCTTCACGAGAGACGCTATTTATTATTTGCGCTTTTGCGACCGCGTGTATTGAATAAATCCCGTGTGGGGAGGCTCAACATCCATTTGCCATAACAACGCCTAAAAGTTCTCCCCGATGATGCGTTTCTTCCTGGAAAAAGTCGAGCAACATCCTAACGGTAATTTCACCGTCTTTCGTTCTCAATTTCGCCAGTTCTTCCGGCGTCATTTTGCTTAAGTTGGCGTTGGCTCTGGATTCCACCTCTTCCAGATATTTCGTGATTTTCTCGATGCTGTCGTATTCGTTATAGTTGACGTTCGGATAATTGTTATTGCCTTGCAATACATAATTAATATAGGCATCCACCACAAAGACCATATGCAGAAAGATGTCTCTCAGGGAAGGGAAACTGGCGCCTCGATCCTTGACTAACTTCCTCCCAGGGAAGCTTGCTTAAAGTTTCCAGATATTTGTGCCTTAAAAATTGACTATACTCCAACAGCTGTAATGTCTTCATAGTTTCCTCCCTTAAGCAGACTCTCAAAAATCAATTAATTATAGGGCATGTCCTTAGCTAATATCAACTATATTTCTTGACAAACCGTCTGCTATCAGAAAATGTTAATTAAAATTTTGCATACGCCAAAAAAAGGATTTAGAGCCTACCCATGATATACCTCGCACCAATCCAGGGGATAACCGACAGGATTTATCGCAACCTGTTCCCTATTTATTTTAAGGGAGTTGATATGGCTATTGCGCCTTTTATCTCCTCATCGAAGAAAATGAAACCGGTGAATAACCTTCTGCGCGAATTTTACCCTGATAAAAATACGGGTATTCCGACGATACCGCAGATCATGAGTTCTAACCCGGATGATTTCACCAAGCTCGCCAATGCTTTATACAACATTGGCTATGGCACGGTAAACTGGAATCTGGGCTGTCCGTTCCCCATGGTTGTGAAGAAGGGCAGAGGGGCGGGTATGCTTTGTTATCCGGACAGGATCGAATCATTTCTCGAAAAAACCATGCCTGCTATAAAACCGAGTTTATCGATCAAGCTCAGGATAGGGTTCAAATATCCTGACGAGGTGTTGCAACTTATCCCGCTTTTCAATCAATATCCGCTTGAGGAACTGATCATCCATCCGAGGACTGGTGTGCAAATGTATGAAGGTGAAGTTGACCTCGATATGTTCGAGCAGTGTCTGGGTCTATCGAAACACAGGGTCGTCTATAACGGGGACATAGACTCTTTTGAGAAATTTGAGATGCTCTCGCTTCGGTTCGGATCAATTAAGCGGTGGATGATCGGCAGAAGCCTCATCGGGAACCCATTCCTTGCGGAAAAAATTAAATTTCATATGGAAAAACCTTATGATGAAAAAATCAAAATCATGAGGGCTTTCCACGATCAGTTATTTGCAGAATATTTGAAAATGTTGTCCGGCCCGTCGCATATCGTCAATAAAATGAAAGAAATCTGGACTTATATGGCAGGCTTTTTCGAAAACGGGGAAAAAATACGAAAGAAAATAAATAAAACACATCACAGAGATAATTACGTTGATGTTGTAAATAAGGTCTTTGATGGGCTTGTTTGATATTCCGAGGACGCCATACTAGTTATTGAGCGTCCCCTTTCGCTCACAACTTAATAAGTTAACAGTGTCCCTCTGCTGCCTGAGTTTCATCGCTCCTCCGTTTTCATCATTTCCGCTTGTTCCCATTTGGCAGAGGTAACTTTCCAGTCACTCGATTCTTTTTTCAGTGTTACATCAAAGTCCCAAATGCCGAGCGACTGCGGGATTACGTCGGTTACAGAGCCGGTCTTTTCTCCACTGGTCAGGACAGTCTGAAAGACAGCTCTGGCCGATGTGTTCTCAACGGATATCGTGAGATTGTTGATATAGACCGATATCTTCGGATACCGGAAGAAATAGCCGACGAGCAGCCCTTTGATACTTTCGTAATTGAAACCTTGAGGATCGCTATAGGTTTTCGAGAGGTTGTTCATGATCTTCCTGACGTCCTTGGCTTCACCTGCTGCCTGGATGTCCGTAATGACCTTCTTAACCTTGTCCTGGTCGTTCTCTTTGTTACAACTGAGGACGGCAACGGCTATAACGAAAATAAGCAAAATCGTCACAACTCGTTTCATGGCATATCCTTTTTGTATATTCCGCAATCACCGCAAGTACAACATCCAACCTTGCAACGTGTCAAGAGTAAATATCTAATCCTCAATATCTTCTGATAAGCAAACCAGAATTCCAAGGGAGCCTCTGGCTCCTGTAACCTCAAGGTCATCTGCGACCGGAGGGATCTCCACTAATTGCGTCAAGTATGGTGGAGTAATGCAAGAAAATCTGATAATACAATATAAAATTAATACAACTTATTAAAGAATTGAGAGGTGTAACATGGAATTGAACGGCAAAACGGCTTTAATTACCGGCGCGTCAAGCGGCATTGGAGAAGCAACGGCAAGGGTACTGGCCGCACAAAAAGTAAAGGTTGCCCTGATGGCCAGAAGAAGTGATCGTCTGGAAACTCTAAAAGCTGAAATTCAGAAGGGGGGAGGAACGGCGCTTGTCACATGCGCTGATGTAACGAAAAAGAGCGAGGTCAAAAAAGCTGTTGATGAATGCCTGAAGGCTTTCGGCAATATTGATATCCTCATCAACAACGCGGGAGTCATGCCTCTGTCGCTGATGAAAAACCTTCATGAGGAAGAATGGGAACGTATGGTGGATGTGAATATCAAGGGTGTGCTCTTTTGCATCGGCGCCGTGCTGCCCGGCATGATCAAACAGGCTTCAGGCCACATCGTAAATATCTCGTCGGTGGCCGGAAGAAAAGTGTTGCCGGGTTCCGCGGTATACTGCGCCACGAAATACGCTGTCTCGGCACTTTCCGAGGGGATGCGCATGGAGCTTGGCCCCTCCAGCAATATTCGCGTGACGGTTATTGAGCCGGGAATGGTGGCCACAGAGCTCGGCAGGGCTATTACGGATAAGGAAGTTTTGGCTGTGATCGGGCCGAGATTTCAAAACGTGAAAGCCTTGAAAGCCGATGATATCGCCCGTGCAGTGCTCTATGCGTTAAACCAGCCGGATAATGTGAATAATGCCGATATCATGATTATGCCGACGAGCCAGGGGTAATAATTAGAAGGTGTCCGTTTTTCCGGGGGAAGCATCTTGCAAATTAAATAGAACCGTTGTACTAACTCGTTAGTTATGTAGCTCTTTTGGTATAATTTGTAAAAGAATAATTTCAGGAAAGCGGCAATATCAATCGCGAAGCTCTGGCCCGCGAAAGTGAATTTTAGGAGGCAACCGTGGATAAATTGAATCATCTTTTTCAGCCGGCAAAAATTGGAAGCATGACGCTCGCCAACAGGGTCATCATGGCACCCATGTATACCCAGCTCGCCAATGAGAATGGCTATGTGTCGGACCGGCTTCTTGCTTATTATGAGGAACGCGCCCGCGGCGGCATGGGTTTGATCATCGTGGAAAATACAGCGGTGGCGCGCGGCGGGGAATCGGAAACCAGAGAACCGGCAATTTTTGACGATACTTACCTGGAAGGATTGAGCAAGCTCGCCGCTGTCATCCACAAACACGGCGTAAAGGCGGCAATCCAGTTACACCACGCCGGCCGGCAGAGACCGAAGCACATGGGAGAGCCGGTTGCCCCTTCGGCGATAGCCTGTAAATTTTTGAAAGTGGAGCCCCGTGCCTTGACAACCGAGGAAGCGGACGACCTGGTGGAAAAATTTGCCACGGGCGCGTTGCTCGCAAAAAAAGCGGGCTTTGATGCCGTGGAGTTCCACGGCGCTCACGGCTATCTGATCTGCCAGTTTCTCTCCGGCTATACCAATAAACGCACCGATAAATACGGCGGCAGTCTGGAGAAACGGATGCGCTTCGCGCTGGATATCGTTAAGAAGGCAAGACAGAAGTTAGGTTCCGATTTTCCCATTATGTTCCGGATCAGCGCCAAAGAATTCGTGCCGGACGGTCTGGATATCGAACAAACAAAGGTAATAGCCCGCGCCTTGCAGGATGCCGGAGTTGACAGTGTGGATGTCTCGGCAGGCATTTATGAGAGAGGGCAATGGACTTGCCAGCCGGGTTGGCTGCCTCGCGGTTGCCTCGTGCCTTTTGCCGAAGAAATCAAAAAGAATGTAAGTGTTCCCGTGATTGTCGCCGGCCGCATTGTCGATCCCAGGTTTGCCGATACGGTACTGGCGCAAGGCCGGGCCGATTTCATCGCGCTGGGGCGCCCTTTCCTTACCGATCCGCAAATATTGGTCAAAGCCAAAGAAGGCCGCTATGACGACATCAGGATGTGCATTGCCTGCTGTAATTGTATGGATTCACTGCTGAAGGGAAAAGCGATTGCCTGTTCCGTCAATGCCGAACTGGGCCGCGAGGCGGAAAAGCTTCTGCCGGCAAAAAAACCCAAAAAAGTAGTTGTCATCGGCGGCGGGCCGGGCGGCATGGAAGCGGCACGCGTTGCCGCTCTGAAGGGACACAAGGTGACGTTATACGAAAAAGATAAAGCGCTGGGAGGACAGCTCATCACCGCAGCGGTGCCGCCGGGCAAGGATGAGCTCCAGACAACTATCCGTTATCTCAGTGCGCAGTTATATAAAGAAGGGATCGATGTGCAGCTCGGTCATGCCCCCACGGCGCAAGAAATAATTGATCTGCACGCGGACGTTGTTATCGTCGCTACCGGGTCGATTACGGAGCGCCCGGCTATTGCCGGTGCCGATTTGCCGCATGTGTTTTTGGCGCGCGATGTTTTAGCAGGAAACAAGCCCGTCGGACAAAAGATGGTTGTAGTCGGAGGCGGAAGGGTGGGTTGTGAAACCGCTGAGTTGCTTGCCCGGCAGGGTAAAGACGTTACCCTCGTGCGCATGTCGGGCAAAAACCGTCTGGCACATGAGCTGGGCCCTGCTTCCCGGAATTCTTTTTTGCAGACTCTTGCGGCAAGCGGCGTGAAGATCAGGGAGAGCGCAACCATCGTCAGTATTGACAAGGAAGGAGTAATTGTCAGTGATTCAGGCGCGAGTGAACACATCACTGCGGATACGGTAATTCTTTCGCCTGCGCCCACCGTGGATAACGGTATAATCTCTTTACTGGAGGGGAAATTTCCACAGATGCTGGTGATCGGCGATTGCTCTAAGCCGCGCACAATCATGGATGCCATTCATGAGGGTTACGCCGCGGCAGCGGGCATCTAGACGCCACCGCTATACCGGCGTAGGCCGATTCCAGTTTGTCCTTTTTTAAAATAGAACCGTTGTACTAGCTCGTTAGTTATGTAACTATATTGATATAATTTGTAAACGAAAAATAATATTAAAGCACTATCTCTGTTGACTTATTTCCCTCGGCCTATTCCCCTGTAATTGAACAGGGGAATATATTGAAAATCGAGGTACGGCAGAATGAAACATCGCTCATGTTATATTCCTGCTTGTATTATCCGTTTTTTATCCATCGCTTTTGCCTTCCTGCTTTTTCCTAAACTTGCAGTGGCAACGTGTTGTGATGGTGAAATTTCACAATATCCTACGAGTAAGAATCGTACATATATTTATGCTTCTCTTGCTCCTGATGCCTCAACAGTATCATCCGATACGTTAAAAGAAACAGAAATACAAAGCAGCATCTTTGATGCATGCAAAAACGATGAAAACGGTCCTGTTAAGAAGTGTTTGCTTAGCATGGCTTTACGGGCGCGTTTTTCCAGCCTGGATGTTTTAGGAAGCGTGGCGCCGGAAGAATTTAGCGCATATGATTTGGCTGCCACATTCAGGCTGCCCTGGGCATGGTATTCCCGGTCAGGCTGGGGAGGCGGTATAAGAGTGATATCCGGTATTGGCGTCCTTAACGGCGTGGGTGACAATGCACTGGTTGTCTCTCTTATACCTTTGCTTACGTTTGGCAGTAAAGACGGAGGATTTACACTGGATATGGGAGCAGGCGGTGCTTTACTCAGCAGGCATCGCTTTGGAGCGCAGGATTTTGGCGGGTACTTTCAATTCGCCCTAACCGCAGGTCTAAGTATTCCCCTCTTTCAAAATTTCGGTGCGGGCTACAGGTTTTTACACTATTCCGATGCGGCAATATACGGGCAGGGCAAAACGGGCGCAGATCTTCATATGTTGGAGCTCATTTATCGTTTCTAAATAATAGTTGGCTCAATGGTTCGCTGAACGTCAAATCCTACTAAAAGAGATAACAATTCAGTCTTTTTCAAGCAGGTTGTTACAGTCCCAAATCTCCTGCTACTCCCTTCATCGCATCAAGTCCTAACGCAATAAAGTCATCCAATTCCAAACCGATTTCACTGCACTTTGCTATCTGCGCCCGATTCGCGCCTGCCGCAAAGCGCTCCTCTTTGAACCGCTTTCGAATGGATTTGGCTTCCACGGAGGCGAGCTTTTTATCCGGACGAATTAGCGCTCCGGCAGTGATGAGTCCGGTCAAAGGATCGGCACAAAAGAGGGCTTTATCCATGAGCGATATGCAGGGCTCTCCGTGCGCTTCGTTGTGGACAAGAATTGCACGACAGACCGCTTCACTTGCGCCCAACTCTTTTGCCATTTGAGCCCCGGGCTTGCTGTGGACTTTCAAATCGGCATGAGTCAGCTCGACATCGATATCGTGAAGCAGACCCGCCAGCCCCCACTCATCTTCGTTTTCCTTGAACCGCCGGGCAAGCGCCCGCATAATAGCTTCCACAGCCAGCATATGCTTAATCAGGTTTTCATTCTTCACGTTTTCTCTGATGGCTTTCAGTGCCGTTTCCCGATCCATAAGTTCCTCTACTCAATGAGATGGTTTTGGTTATTCTGCCATTTGTCTAGAAAAAATAGAATCATCACAATTTCCTTAGAGGCAACTGTCCCTAAATTCTAGTTTCTTAATTTACTATCATTCTCCAGAAAAATTTGCCACAGGGCTTTGATCGTTTTATAGTCATGCCCACCGTCAATGATGTAGACGCGGTCTTGTTGTAAAAGGAGCGCAAGTATTTGCGGCCCGCTCTTATAAGTATCGTCGGTACCGTATCCCAAATAAACTATTTTGTCCGGACTGTCGGCAATCGTTGTCTTGATCCAGTGCCACAGCATTCTCTGCCAATCTTCTTCGGCAATGTAGGCCCCCGGGTTCCACTGCCGGACGCCGCCCGCGGCTTCAATTTCGGCAAGGAACGATTGTGAGCCGAGATATGGAGCGATCAGGTAAACGCCCGCAATGTCCTGGGGACGTTCCATGAGATAAAGCAAAGCTCCCAGTCCCCCCATTGAAACACCGACCAGCCAGATTTTTTTATAGCCCTTGGCCCGGGCGGGGTCTATCACATCCTCTTTAAGCCGCACAATCAGGTTGCGGTCTCCGTAGTAGCCAAAATGAGCATTGGGAGCAACCATATCGAATGGTAAGCCGCGCGCCCAGACGTCGGTCACAAGCCCCTTTTCTTCGAAACTGTGATGAGACCCTCCCATGCCGCGCAAGAAGACAAACAGCCGCTTGTTGGCTGCTGCCTTGTTGGGATTATCATAGGTAAGCACATCCATCGGGGCGGGGGCGATCATGGCGCAACCCGATAAAAAGGCAACAAGCATTATGGCCGCCAAATATCGCATCATTTGTTTTGTATACTGAGTGATGAATTGCCCCATTTAATTTTTACCCTTGGCTTCTCAGACGGACAGCCGTCCCTAATTAATATTATTTATCATTTTTGAACCCCTGCAGCTTCATGATCGGGTAAACCTCGGGGAAGTAAACAAACGAATAATAATTCAATGTATTTGTACTCCAGTTGATCTCGTTTTCCCTGCCCACGCTTTTCAGATATGGTTCCATCAGTGCGTCATATTCATCTATCAAAGCTTTCAGCTTTGCAGAGTTATAGACTTCATCATGCCTGAAGGCCGCAACCGGCATTCTGGGCTTTTGCCGTGATCTGTCCGCGGGATAGCCTATACAAAGGCCGTTGATGGGGAAGGTATATTCGGGTAGCTTCATCAGTTCGATCATGGCGGCAGGATCATTGCGAATGCCGCCGATGGGAACAATCCCCAAGCCAAGGGATTCTGCCGCCGTAATGATATTCTGCAGGCATATCCCGGCATCGATCGAGACGGCAATTGTGGCCTCAACACTCTCGGGAATAACCAGCGGTCTGCCGACCTTGTCGGCTGCCAGTTTTGCCTTGTAAAAATCGGCAACAAACAGGATGAACAGCGGCGCCCGCTCAATCCATGTCTGGCCACCGGCGATTTGAGCTATCCGGCGCTTTTTCTCTTTGTCGCGGACAATGACCAGGCTTATCTGCTGGCCGTTTATGGAGTTGGGCGCAGCCTGCGCTACCGCCATCAGCTCGTCGATAATCGCATCCGGTATTTCCTTATCCACAAAGCTGCGGATGCTCCTATGGTTCTTCATGACTTCAATAGTCTGGTTCATGCCTTAAGAGTCCTTTCTCCCTATGGGATTATATCGATACTGTATTGATTTGCAGCTAATTATTATCCCTGTTGGCAGGCAACTGCAAGTTTTTTTGAAAAATTTTTCTTATTATGAAAGACAAAGAGTGACGAGGTGTTAATTTCACGCATCACTCTTGATTTTTTTTAAAGCGGACATATGTTAATCTCAGATTACGAAATGAACAAAAATCTCACTTCTTTTGTCATTTCGACCGAAGGGAGAAATCTATGTCCCGAAAGCAGTGAGGGATCTTTAGATTTCTCATCGCCTTGCTCCTCGAAATGACAGGACGCTAACTTTAAAGGAAAATGTGATGATTGAAATAACGATAACAGAAACAGCGAAAATTGAACTTGTCAAGGTACTTAGACATTTTAATGCCAAATCCATTCGGTTAATTCGGCAAGGTTTTGGTTGAACCGGCCCCAGATTGGCAATGGTTCTGGATGAACCAAGAGAAGAAGATGAAATTGTGCACTTACAAGGCATCGAGTTTGTTTATAATAAACACGAAAAAGATCTATTTAATCAAACTTTGATAGACTATAAAGATTCCTGGTATGGTGAAGGATTTGCGGTCTGCTCTCCGGCGTCTGAACCATGTAGTGAGACTCAACTTTCAGAAGCATAGCGAACTGAAAGTTGTAAGTCGAACTATCCCCGAAGCGAAGCGGATGGGGATTAGTAACACCTCTAGGAAACAAAGTGCATAACCTAAAGGTCATCTGCGACTGAAGCTTGTGAGTTGAATACAGTGCCGATGCGCACCATGTTGCTTGCAACATGATGTGCGGGCAAATAAGAAACTGTCAACTACCTTGAGTATCGAAGCTCTCTGGCTGTAAGACCAGGGGCTTCAACTATCCCCGAAGCGAAGTGGATGGGGATTAGGGAGAAAAGAAGGGGACGATTCTATTTTTTATATATAAATAGAGCAAGTGCCAAATTTCTGAAGATCAAATATCAAGAGTAAAGATTTGACCCCAAATTCAAATTCAATGCAAATTCAACGAGGACTTCCTGGACCGAAGCTCGCGTCAGTGCAGTTTTTGACCGTCCTTTTTCATATTCAGCATTTCCTGCATAAGCTCGTCGATGTTCGACCCCGGGGTATAACCGAATTCCTGAAGCACAGCGGCATCGAACATTTCTTCCAGTTTCCGGAGTTGTTTCAGAGCGGTTTCATTCTGGCTGAAGGACTTGTCCATCATCTCGACCAGGTTATCCCCGGATTTTTTGAGATCGCTTAAATCGATATTCAAGGGCGTAAGGGCGAACACCTTTTTCAAAAGATCGTAGCATGCTTTTGCGTTAAAAATCTGAATATACGGCGGGACTCTGGCCGTGATGCCGGCCGCCTCGATACCCTCCTTGCCGGCCTGGTTCAAAAGCATCGTGGAGAAACTGCACGGCCCCGCGTAATTCAGAAATGGAAACGATTTGAATTCGCTCTTCATCTCCGGACGGCTCAGCACGGCAAAGACCCGCGTTTCCCGGGTATGGGGGACCTGGTCGTAAACGCCGCCCAGCGAATAGATTCTTGGCGCCCGATAACGTTTGGCAATACTCAAAATGGCTGATGCGTATTCCGGCCACCTCAGATTCGGTTCAGAGCCTGTAAAAAGGATCAGGTCATGTTCAGCGCCACTCTTCCAGAAAAAGAATTCACTGGCGGGCTCGGCAAGCGACCTGATCAGGCCTTCTTCGATGACCGCATGGGGTCGCATGGCCTGCGCCAGATCAAAGCCCGGGACCTGCCAGATATGGAAACCCCGGGAATCAATGTGAGCGAACTTCCGGGCATTAAGTTTGCGGCGCAGGAAGTCGATGCATCCGGTCGCAACCTCGCCCGCATTCAACCAGCCGCCCAAGCCGATCAGAATGTATGGATTTACAAGGTCGGGTGTATCCTGAAGAATAAGACTATCGTTCATAAGCACTCCTGTAGTGTGATTATTGTTTGCAAAGTCTTCATAGTCAAGTATTTTTTAATGAGACCCAAACTTCAGAAGCGGAGCGCGTAACCTAAAGGTCATCTACGACTGAAGTTTGCTGGTCGAATTATCACGCAAAGCGGAGGGCATAACACCCCGCAGCTTACTGCTGAGTGTTCCTAAAGCTCGTTCTGGGGTTCATGCCCGTGGTTTGGTTCAGTTTGTATTTTTGTAACAAATGAGGTGGTTTTGATTATTCTGTAACTAGTCTAGAAAAAAATAGAATCGTCCCCTTTAATTTCCTTGTCTGTTATCTGTTTCACCTACAA
>CAVXLI010000021.1:0-16483 GCA_963762595.1 uncultured delta proteobacterium | reverse complement strand
GCTGATCTTATCCGGGAAACCTATGAAACTGTGATAGAAAAAGCAAAATAATATTTGCATAAAGCTTGCTCTCTCTTCCCATTGTTTGCCATTTCTACTGAACTTTCTTTTTCATCCTCCAAATCTGCACGTATAATTTATTTCTCCTATTTGTCCTATTGTTTACGCACTATTTATTGTTCTTTTCCACCCAGATAAAAATATTCTTGACACGGCATTTATTAGAATATATATTCTAATATAAGCATTTCAGTTTTGAATGCTGGTTTAAGAAAATACAAACCGCGACAATTATGTTTTGATGGAGGTGCATTATGGAAACAGGTAATCACTGGGAAACGATCAGGGCTGTATTCGAGGCAGCCTATAATAGCTGCTCTCATTTTGCATTTGCCACTGTTAACGAAGACGGATCTCCCCATGTAACCCCTATCGGGGCGCTTATCCTCCGTAGTGACCGAACTGGTTTCTACATTGAAGAAAATCCCAAAAAGATGCCGGCCAATCTGAAACGAAATTCCCGGGTCTGCATCCTGGCCGTAAACGCTGATAAACTATTCTGGGGCAAAGCGCTTCTGGAAGGAAAGTTTACGACTCCTCCGGCGGTAAGGCTTTCAGGCACGGTGGGAGAATTGCGCAAAGCGACACCCGACGAAATTGCCGCCTGGCAGGAGAAGATTGCCATCGCTAAGGGCACAAAGGGTTATAAACTTCTGTGGGGAAAATTTGCCAGGGCTAGAGACATTACTTTTGACTCTTTTGAACCTGTCCTTCTTGGAGAAATGACCGAGGAGCTTTGGCGATAATAATTTATCGGCAACATTGTAGAAATTATCCAAAGAAGGAGAATATATAAAATGAACACCGAATCAACTGCGCCAAACATTGATATGTTAATTGAGAAAATCAGAAATATCGCCGCAACCGAGAATATTCCACTACTAGGATTTGGGCCTGCTTCTGCAATGGCCAATGAATCGGCAGGTTACCGCCCGGATGATCTTCTTCCCGGCGCGAAAGGACTTCTTTGTTTTGCTATACCTTTGCCGCGCGCGATATACAGTATGTCAACTTATACGGCAGAAATGATCTGCCGGTCGCAAAGCGAAAATTACCGTTATCTGGATATGCTTTCCATCCGTTTTGCCAATTTGCTCGAAGAAAACGGAGAGCAGGCTATTCCGATATTTGGTTGCCAGCCAATGGGAGTTAATAAGAAAAGAGGGTATGTAGAAGGGTATATCAATCAACTTAAGATGGGAGAAGTAACAGGGATTGGGGTTGTTGGAAATAATAGACTTCTTATTAATTTACGGTATGGCGCAAGATTAATGATCGGTAGCGTAATAACAACAGCAGAATTTCCCAGGATCAGCTATCCGGAATGCAAGGAACCCGGTTGTCCGTCGGGTTGTAGAATTTGCGAAGATGTTTGCCCAGTTAAGGCAATTTCAATTGAGAAGAAGCGAATATCTATCATGCGGTGTTTAGGCTATACTGCCCGGACACCTTTAATGTCGCAAATAAAATTTGTACTACTATGTAAATTTAATCCGGAGATGGCCGCAAGGCTCATGAGCCAGACAGCGCTAGACGAGCATACCTTACATATTTGCTCAAAATGCGTTGCTCTTTGTCCTTATGGTGATGAAAAAACTATCTAAGAAAAGGAGAATATATAAAATGAATGCTGATTCAATTCCGCTTAAAAAAAATGAATTAAAGGAACTTTTGAATAAAGGCTGGATGACGCATGATGCCATGTGGTTTTACAACTGCCTGCAGGAATGCGGTATCGAAAAAACAAATAAAATAAACAAAGCCGCGGTACGCGATATGTCCGCAATAGAAATCAAACGCATTCAAAAGGCCGTTGGTGTTGGGCAGTTGAGTACCTTTAATGAATTTAAAGGTTTTTTTGATATAGCAATGGAAATCGCTACCGGCAAATTTATGAAATATAAATATAGCACGCCTGCCAAAAATTTGATGCATGCGAAGTGGGAGTCATGCTTCGCCTACGAGGGAATAAAAGCGCTGGGCGTTATCGACCGTTATGAATGCGGCATTATGCTGCGGATCGATACCTGGCTTACCACCCTGGGCATAAAATACGAAGTGGAACCCAAAGTGACAGGCTGCATGATGCACACCGACGGCAAATGTTTTCGGAATTACAAATTTTTCTTTGATAAATAAATTCTTTTAAGGAGAAGATTAAATGAAAATCAATGAAGACGTGTGGAAGTTCTACCAAAAGCATTTGGGATACAACGATGACGAGATGAAGAAATTCCGACAAAATCCCAGAAATGAAGATGTAATTTCCAATGTCCCCGCATTAATGAATAAGTCGATTGTTATAGAAGTTGTAGACGCGCATGGTTGTGCCAGCCAGCATAAGGTGGGTGATAAGTTTTGCTTTGACGGCTCAGGCAATCTTCTGACCAAACTTTGCCCCAACAAAATCTGTTTCGGAGCATTGAATGCAATGCCGACTTTGATTTTTATGGCCCATGAACTCTTCTATGCCGGTGTTGATCCGAATGAGATGCGCTTTAAAAGAGCAGGTTGTAGCGATATAGGAATACAATGCGGCGGCTGGGGACATATCGTCATGGAACTTAAAGTTGAAGATCGAAAAAAAGCTGAAAAATAGAGGCCATGATATTTTAGGAAGTATTAATATGGAAGGATGGACCGACGAAGAGATTAAAAATAAAAACTTAAGGGCGCCGTGCGGAATCTTTTACGGCAATGACAAAAAAGGACAGTTGCCTGTGTGCGGCATGTGCTTATGCGTATGTCCTTATGGGGGAAAGAATTCATAATATAAATTCCAGCACTACCGCACGTAACAAGCAAAAACTGGTTATACTATCAGCTTAAGAAGTTTATTTGCGGTTTTGCTCATAAGTTTGGATTTCCTCCCGCGTAATAAATTTTAAGCTGCTAACTTCATCCTTTTCCTGAAGGCGGTGATGATTGATTCCGTCGCCCCTTCGAGCGTCATCCCTCCCGTATTGATCACAATGTCATAGTGTTTGGGATCAGCAACATCGGCATTAAAATATTTCCTTACGAAAGCCTTGCGGTTATTTTCTGTTTTAAGCACATATTGTTCCGCTTCGGCTTTCGTATATCCCCTGTCATCCATGAAATATTTAATTCTGAATTCCAGAGGGGCAATTATTCTGACCTTGAATGCCTTTTCTTGCGGCAGGACATGATTCGCTCCCCTGCCTACAATAATTACATTGCCGAAAACTCCGATAGTCCCTATCACTCGAGTCAGATGCTGCAAGTATTCGCCCGGCCAGGGGCGATATTCCCCAAACAAAGATGAAAGCAAGGTGTCCCGAAATGTTACTTCTTTTTCGTCAAGTGATTCGATGACTCTTCTGCTCATCTTGGCGCTATCCGCGACATGCTGAATTATTTGACCGCCGATCAGATCCATATCTAATGCCTTGGCGAGCCTTCGGGCGATTTCACTTCCTCCGCTTCCCGGTTCTCTCGAAATAGTGATTACCGGTCCACCTTTGAAATTATCTATTTCGAGTCCCTGTTTTAAGGCTTTATCCAATAGTCTGCGCCACTTATCCAGTTGCTGTTGAACCATCCGGTCCATGATAGCTTTTTCATCTTCCAGTTCATTCGCAGGACTGGCTTTAATGGATAAATCCCTCGTGTAATCAGGACAATGGCTTCCAAGAAAGGCATCCGTTGATAACTTAAATCTTTTTTGACATTCCCTGCGCCAGGCGCATATGCCGCATATGTGTTTTTCTGCTGCCATGACTATCACCTTCTTTCTGGCTGACGATGGTTTGACCTTTTTCTTCACTCAATGCCTCAAAACCGGCAACAATATCCAGCAGTTCCTCGGTAATGGTCATCTGGCGCTGCCGGTGAAACTGCACATGAAGATCCTGCATCTGTTCTTCAATATTTTTTTCCGCATTCTGCATGGAAGCCAGACGGCTGGCATTTTCGCTGGCCAGTGATTCGGCAAAAGCCCGGTATAAGGAAACAAAAAGATATTCTCTGATCAGCGAGGAAAAAATCAGATCGCCATCCATCCGGAAAATGGGCAGTGATTTGGAATCCCATTTTTTTTGGGCTATTTCCTTAAGCCATTCCCGGTTGACGGGCAGGAGCTGAACCAGATGTGGGCTGTACGAAGCTCCCGTTAGATATTTATTGTAAAAAAGCAAAAAATGATCGACCTGATGGCGGAAATGCCACTCATCGATGATCATAATGATTTCCTGAACAAGCGGTGTAATACCGGCCGTCGAACTGGGTGTTGTTAAAACCTCATAGATCGGTTGTCCTGCGTCCTCTACATAATCAGCCACCCGTGCACCTACAGACAAGACCATACGGTTTTCTTTTTTAACACCGATATTCTTCATATGTTCCAGAGTAAAAACCGAAATCTGTTCGTTGAGCTGGCCGCACAACCCTTGATCGGAACCGAAAACGATGGCGCCCAGACGTTTCACTGTTGGGGCCTTTGTCTGTGCCGGTGCGCTCCATCCGCTCTTTCAGAACAATCTGCAGACCCATCTCTACCGTCCGGTTGTAATCGGTCAGGGACTCCACAGCCCGCTGATATTGACGGATACTCACGGCGGCCAGAGCCTTCATCGTCTTGACGACCGAAAGAAGATCGCCCGCGCTTTTAATCCTTCTTTTCAGGGACTCAGTTGTTTGCATTGGCTTCCTCTATAACTTCAAATGGGGCAACGTCAGCTTTGACCTTGTTCAAAATGCTTTCGCGATCCGTCATTTCCAGTTTGTTTCCCGCTTCAATACGCCCGCACAATTCCGGCAGTTGCTCCGTTACTGACTGCAGAACGCGAGCCTCCACTTCTCGCACTTTTTCTGTCGGAACATTATCCAGGCTCCACCTGTCACGGAAAGCAGAGAAGCAATCTGCTCCGAAGCTCGCAGCGGTTTGTACTGTCCCTGTTTCAGAATTTCCCGGACACGCCAGCCGCGCTCCAGGGTTTTGCGGGTGCTCTCATCAAGACGCGTGCCGAAACGGGAAAATGATTCCAGTTCCTCAAACTGCGAGTAGGAAAGACGGAGATCGCCGGCCACGGAACGATAAGCCGGCAATTGCGTTTTTCCGCCCACGCGCGAAACCGATTTTCCGACATCAACCGCCGGCAGAATTCCTTTGTTGAAAAGAACCGGCGACAGATAAATTTGCCCGTCTGTAATCGAAATCAGATTGGTGGGAATGTAAGAAGACAAATCCTGCGCTTCCGTTTCGGTAATCGGCAATGAGGTCAAGCGATCCGCCGCCCAATTCCGGACGCAGATGCGTGGAACGCTCCAGCAGACGGGAGTGGATATAAAAGATATCACCGGGGAAAGCCTCGCGTCCCGGAGGCCGCCGCAAAAGCAGAGACACTTCGCGGTAAGCGCGCGCGTGCGAAGTTAGATCGTCATAGATAATGAGAACATCGCGTCCCTGCTCCATGAAATATTCTCCCATGCTCGTTGCCGCATAGGGCGCGATAAACTGCAGGCCGGGAGTGTCTTCGCCGGTGGCCACAACAACAATACACGATTCCATCACGCCGTGATCGCGCAAATCGGCAATAACCTTGGCCACATCGGCGCTTTTCTTGCCGACTGCGCAATAAATGGAGATAATTCCTGTTTCTTTCTGGTTGATGATTGTATCAACGGCAATGGCCGTTTTTCCGGTCTGTCGGTCGCCTAAGATTAGTTCCCGCTGGCCGCGGCCGATGGGAATGAGCGCATCGATGACCTTGATCCCCGTCTGCAGCGGAACAGTCACCGGAGCGCGATCCATAACCGCCGGCGCCGGTCTTTCCACGGGAAGACGTTTAACAGTATTAATCTCTCCCAAACCATCTAGAGGACGGCCGAGAGGATCAACCACCCGTCCCAAAAGGCCTTCTCCTACAGGCACATCCAGAACGCGCTTGGTGCGGTGCACTTCCTCTCCTACCTGGAGGTTTTCACTGGGATCCAGAAGAATAACGCCTATTTCCTCCGGGTCTATATTGAAAACAAGCCCCATATAGTTTCCGGAAAATCGCACCAGCTCCTCCGCGCGGATATTCGGCAATCCGCTGACTCTGGCAATATCCCTGCCCGACAAATTGAACTGTGCCGATTTCGTATTGCCGCAGTTCAGGATTCTGCTTGTCTAGAACCTTGTCCATGGTCGAAAAGGTATCATCAAGAAAAGTTTTTAATTCCTGAGTTTCGGTCGTGTTAACTTGTCTCGCTCATTCTACTCCTCCTTCAATATTCCCTCTATCCGCTGTGTGCCTCTTTCTGGAGTGTCTCGGTCAAATTTTCCACCAGTGTCTCCAGATATTCATTCAGACTCCAGGCGATCTTATGGCCGTTCACCCGCAACTCAATGCCGGAAACGATTTCCGGCTGCATTGAATAACGGATAGTAAAACCTTGGTGATCTGCTTTTTTAGAGCCTCCTCTATGCGGTCTTGCGTTTCTGGTCGGAATATCGAAAGCGCTCTGGACAGTTACTCTATTGCCCCCGCCGGTAATGGCTTTGCGAATTTGTGTGCTTTTTTCCTTATCCAATTCCCGGACCCGCCGGATAAATTCATCGACAATACGCGCCTCCAGATCCGCATCCGCCAGATCCGTCAACGCCCGGCGCGCCGTGGCATAAATCTGCTTGGCCGCCCGCTCGCGAAGATCCTGAAAAAACGCATCCTTTTCTCGGATCAGCATATCCTGCCAGCGTGCTTTGATTGCATCGACATCTTCCCGCACCTTTTCCATCAGTTCTTTCCGCTTGGCTTCGGCCGCCATACTTGCTTCGTTGAGCATTTGTTCCGATTTCTCAGTGAGCAACTGGTTCTTCCTGTCATAGATCTCGGCCGCTTCTGTCGCCTTCGCTTTCATTTCTTCGGCCTCAGCGAAACGCGCGGCAATCTTTGCCTCCCGGTCATCCATTGCTTTGATGATCCGCCCGTAAAGAAAGCGTTTCAAAAGATAGACGAGCAGCAGAAAATTGAAGATTTGGCAAAACAAAACAAACCAGTCGATATGCATGGATTATCCCCCTGCCTTTACAAAATAGCCCCAGAAAGGATTCGCAAAGATCACGATCATGGAAATAACAAAGCAGTAAATAGCGATGGATTCGATCATGGCGAGTCCTACAAAAAGGGTTCGAGTCAAAGAATTACGCTCATCTGGTTGCTGGGCGATAGCAGCAAGAGCCTGCTGGATTGCCCGTCCCTGTCCCAGAGCCGGCCCAATCGAACCGATCGCCATTGTTAAACCTGCAGCAATGATTGAAGCCACCGCAACTATACTCAATTTGTCCATAAAAACTCCTCCTTAATATAGATTTATTGATTTATCAGGCCTGTATGCCTTCGCTAACCTCCACTTTATGTGACTCCTCCTGGGCGCTTGTCGCCGAAGCGATATACACCATGGAAAGAATCGCAAAAATATAGGCCTGGATCACGCCAATCAACAGCCCCAGTGCCTGCATGATGACAGGGAACAACAGAGGTGTGACAGAAAGAAGAATCCCGATAACCTTTTCATGACTCATAATATTGCCGAAAAGTCGAACCGTCAGGGCAAGCGTTCTGGATATTTCTCCCATGACGTGAAACGGGAAAAAGATAAAATTGGGCTGAAAATATTCTTTCAGATAATGGAAAAGGCCGTTTGTGGAAATGCCGTAAAAAGGAACGGCAATAAAAACACAAAGTGCCAGCGCCGCTGTTGTGGTGATGGATGATGTCGGCGCGACAAATCCGGGAACAATAACCAAGCACATTGGAGACACAGATAAAAAGAAAGAGGGTACCGATCAAGGGAACATAATTATCCGCTCCTTTTTTGGTCATTTCCCTGATTTCTCCGCGGATAGTGGAGATAACCACTTCCAGAAAATGCTGCCATCGAGAAACATTGATGTCCGTGGAAAGATTGCGTGTCACCAGCCAGGAGCCGACTACAAGAATCGCCATGACCAGCCATGTATAGAGAATGGTCACATTGATAGTGATAAAACTCCAAGCTCCAGAGGATGACCTGATCCGGGCTGATCTGATTAACCGCTACAATTTCCATTGGAACTCCTAAGTAGGTTGTTGAAAAATATCAATACACCTTAAACCGCTTTATCCATTCCAAGACGGCGTGTGAGAATCATCCTCATTAAAATAAAACCCATAAGCGCCGTCGCCAGCCGTTCCCAATGTCCGCCCATGACAAAGTAAAATCCCGCCAGCACCACAGCCATACGTAAAGCAAAGCTTCCCAGCATCAGACGCAGGGGACGAGGTGTATCCGGAAGTCTCTTTACTGTCCGCCAGAGGGTGATAAAGTAAAACGCTCCCAATGCCAGCCCTGCGGCAAATGCCGGAAAAAGAATAACAACTGTTATCATGTTCAATTCATTCATCATCACTCAATAATTTTGCTCCGGACTTTTCTTACCCAATAGGCGGCATTGATGCAGCCTATCACCACACCAATGATAAGGAACATCAACGCCCAGGAATAACTGGCTGGGCCAGGTACGGTCAATCCAGAGTCCAACGGCAATTCCAATGAGCGTGGGAATTGCCACCGCCCAGCCGACAATTCCGAACATGCCCAGACCGAACCAAACCGTTTCATCTTTATGCCGCATTGCCTTCAGGCGCAGAGATTCCTTTTGGGCTACTCTCTCAGCGAAATGATCGGCCATCTGTCTGCGCCGTTGACTTGCTGTGCGTTTTATTTCAACCATGTCTTTTTAAACTCCTATCGGTTTATAAAACTTTCAATCTTTGTTTTTATGAAATTCCTGCCAAATACTATATAGCCTCGAAGGCAGATGTTTACCAACTACTGCTTGCCCATCCGGTATTATCCGGGTAAACTCTGAATGCCGGTAATGTTAGAGGCTTCTTGCTGAGATGTTTCATTTCAACTCCACAAAACGTCTGATCAGACTCGCCTCCAGTTTGGCCGCAGCGGAACGAACCATTTTTTCGCGTTCATCCAGAATGTCGTATTGTTCCACAACGACCTGTTTCAGTTTGCCCAAGTCCGGCGCACGCACGGCATTGCGCGTGGATACAAGAACATCAGACCCTTTTTTCACCAGCGTTCCCACATCCATCGCCAATAGTTCCTGACCTCCTGCTAACCGGTTCATAGGTAAAAAGACCGGGAGCAAGCGTTGCCACAAAATCAATATGATTAGGCATCAGACAAAAAGAACCGTTTTCCGCCTCGGCGACAATCTTTTTTACTTCCTGCCTTATTATAACTTCCGCCGGTAATAAAATTTTAAGCATCATGTTGGATCTTCGCCTCGTCAATTGATCCAATCATATAAAGAGCGCGTTCCGGATATTCGGCAAATTCATCATTAAGTATTCGCTCACAGCCGTTCAATGTATCTTCGCGCGACACCATCTTCCCGGCTGTACCGGTAAACTGCTCGGTGACAAAAAACGGCTGGGTAAAGAAGCGCTCCAGTCTTCGTGCCCTGAAAACAGTTCGCTGATCTTCGCGGGAAAGTTCGGAAATACCCAGCATGGCGATAATATCTTTAAGATCTTCATAAACAGCCAGCGTCTTGCGAATTTCCTGTGCAATCTTGTAATGGCGTTCGCCGGCGATATTCGGCATCAGCATCTTCGAGCTGGACTGAAGAAGGTCGATGGCCGGATACAGACCTTCGCTGGCCCGCTTGCGCGAGAGAGCGATTGTCGCCGAAAGATGGCCGAAGGTATGCACAGCTGAAGGATCGGTAAAATCATCCGCCGGCACATATACGGCCTGGATAGATGTAATCGCGCCTGTTTTGGTGTTACAGATCCGCTCTTCGAGTTCGGCCAGTTCCGTGGCCAGAGTCGGCTGATAACCAAGACGCGAAGGCAGTTGTCCCAAAAGACCGGAAACTTCCATTCCTGCCTGGATGAAGCGGAAGATGTTATCAATCATAAGCAGAACATCCTGCTTGGCGTCATCCCGGAAATACTCAGCCATAGTCAGCGCCGCGTGGCCTACACGGAATCGCGCGCCCGGCGGTTCGTTCATCTGACCGAAAACCATCACGGTATTGCCCAGAACTCCGCTTTCCTCCATCTCGCGGTAAAGTTCCTCGCCTTCACGGCAGCGCTCACCGATCCCGCAGAAGATACTCATCCCTTCATGATGCGCTGACGGTATTGTGGATCATTTCCGTAATGAGAACAGTCTTGCCGACGCCCGCTCCGCCGAAAAGACCGGCTTTGCCTCCCCGCTCCAGCGGCGCCAGAACATCAATGGCTTTGATTCCCGTTTCGAAAATTTCCGACACGGTGGATTGATCCTGCAGAGGAATCGGTTCCCGGTGAATGGAACGCCATTCGCCCCCTTCAACCTGGCCTTTTTTATCAATTGTCTGTCCGAAAACATTGAAAACCCTTCCTAAAAGTTCCTTGCCCACCGGAACCTCAAAGGGCTTGCCTGTATCGATAACCGTCGAACCTCTGGCCAGACCCTGGGTAGGCGTCAGGGCAACACCTCGAACAGTATTGTTGTCCAGCTGGGTAAAAACCTCGATGATCACCTCTCCCTTATCGCCGGCCTTAAGAACATTACGGATCGAAGGCGCCGTAGGGAAAGCGGACATCAACGACACTGCTGCGAACGGATAAAACTTTTCCTTGATTGATTTGCTCACGTTCCACGTTTATCTCCTCTTGTTAATCTAATTTATGCTGTAAGAGTCTTATACAAATCTTCTATTTTTTTAATGCCTTCCATTAACCAGCCTACAACACCGCCAATTAAAACAAACATAATAGCTCGAATAATATCGCCTAAAAAGGGCATTTCTTTTAGGAAAAGTGAATGACTGGTTAAAATCAGAGCACCGAGAAAAACGGCGACAGAAATACCTTTTTTACCCCACCAGATCGAGGCCAGAATGATGGGAATATAGAAGAGATGAGTAAAAAGCCCTTCTGCTTTCGAGGGTTGCATGGTTATAATAAGTAAGGATACAAGCAGCAATAAGAAAGATACCCATCAGGCCGATTTTATAAATACTCTTTTTACCGCCATCAGATTCTCCTCATTAAAAGGGTCTTAATGGTTCCCAGCATCTTATTGGCATCACCAATAGCCAGTTCCTGATATTTTTCTGTGACCTGGTAGGACACATAATCGAACATAAGAATTGTTCGATTCAGACTTTCCACCGCCTGCTGTTTTTCCAGAGCGGTAAAAAAAGTTCCCTGAAACTCCGCGTAAAGCCAAAGATTTCGCCTCATCAGAATCAGCGCATATAAAGCTTCATGGAGAGGTATCTTTTCACTGTAGAACTCTTCGGCATATTTCCAGGAAAATGTTTTGGCCTCTTCATAAGGGATTTCGGCCAGAGACATTCGACGAAAAAGCCTGTAAAAATTGATTCCCTGTTCAATCACCATGTCTTTCGGCAGAGAGTGATACGAGGGCGTTCTGTCATGCTTCATCACATCCTTCGCCCATTGTTTGGCAATATTTTCGGCTTTGCTTTCTATAAGGTCAATAAGTTTTGAGGCATAAGCTTGCATTTTTTATCCCTCCTTTCATAGAGTAATTATGATAAAAAATACCAATTGATAGAATCCATCTTGTCAATCACTGCGTATTTTTTTTTGCCAGCCATTCCAGTTTCATTATTTTCCAGTATTTTCTGGTAATGACATACATAATGTAGTCGAACATAAGAATTGTCCGGCTAAGGCTTTCCACCGCCTGCCGGTGTTCTACCTCTGCATTAAACATGGATTGAAACTCCGCGTATAACCACATGTGTCTTCTCATCAGAATCAGAGCATACAACGCTTCATGGAGAGGAATTCCTTCCCTGTATCTTTCCTCCGCGTACTTTTCGAAAATTTCTTCCGCCTGTTCATATGGCGATTCGTGAAAAAACATCATTTGAAAATTACTGTAAAAATCTTTGGCTTGAAGAATAATTTTGTCTTCTGATGCGTCATGATAGGTATAAGTTCTTGCGTTTGTTTTCACATCCTTTGCCCATTGTTTGGCAATTGTTTCCGCATTCTTTTGAGTCAAATCAACTAGTTTTGTGGCAAAAGCTTTCATAGTCGCTCTTTTCCTTGCATAATCAGGTAAGAGCAACGGCCATGCCATAGAGAATTATTTTTGTATTTTGATGTCTAGCTCGCCTTTTAATAAAGCCAGAATTTATTTCTATCTGTCATGTCCGCTAAAGAGGGAATCCAGTTATTTTTAAGGTGTTATGGATTCCCGTCTCTGACCGGTAAGTTAAATAATTTTTTATTTTTCCGGAATGCTATTGATTAATTATGAAATGTGATGGCCAGGAAACAAATAAGAAATAAATGTCGCAGAGAAATTTGCACAAAAAGCTTTGCGGGTGTTTGAAAACAGCAATTGTCTTATAAATACAAGTGCTTACCAATAGAGACCTTTATGTCACCCCGGATGACTTAAATGTCGCGTAGGATTGATTCCCATTGGGGATTTTTTTTCATAGCGGCAATTTTTCGCTGGAGTTGCCTGAACGGTGATTCCGAGAATTTGCGCAACCTTGCCGCGATCACCATTGGCATTGTTTAAAACATAAATCAGATGCGCTTCATCGTTTTCCTTTAATGTGCATAACTGACGTGATAAAGGAGATAGAGTGGTTGATGTCATTCCCAGATGATGAGGGCAGAATAATATTGGAGTCGGCTAAGCAGAACGGCGTTTTCAATAATTTGAGCCAATTCACGAACATTGCCCGGGATAATCTCTGCTGTTTAACAAATCCATGGCTTCCGGGCTAAACCCGCTAATTTCCTTTTTATAATTACTGACATGCCTTGCGAAGAAAATGAGAAGCAAGCAAAGGAATGTCACCTGTTCTTTCCCTCAGAGGAGGCAGGTGGATATGAACTGATTTCAGTCGGTAGAGCAAATCCAGCCTGAAATTGCCCTCCTGACAGGCCTGTTCAATATCTCTGTTGGAAGCGGATATAACTCTGACATCCACCCAGACCGGTTTTGACGCGCCCAGAGGATAAAAAGATTTTTCTTCCAGCACACGGAGCAGTTTTGTCTGCAGACCGATCGGCAATTCTCCGATTTCGTCAAGAAACAGAGTCCCGCCGTCCGCCTGTTCAAAATAACCCTGATGCGGCGTTTCCGCGCCGGTAAAAGCTCCTTTGGCATGACCAAAAAACTGGCTTTCAAACATAGTGGCCGGAATGGCGCTGACATTAACAGCAATGAAAGGACCCTTGGGCATCGGTCCCGCCTGATGAATACCTTTGGCAACCAGTTCCTTGCCGGTTCCCGATTCTCCGGTAATCATGATCGGGATTGCCGCTTCCGGCCATGACCTGGGCATAGGATAGCAGGGAACACATTCGCGGACACTTGGTAATAATCTCAGAAAAGGCATCCGGGAATTTTCTTTTGTCGTCCCCGGCTGTTACCGATAAACCGATGAGCAAACCCCTGTGTTCATAGGCTCTCTTAATGGCCAGAAAAAGCAGATCGTTATCCACCGGTTTGACCAGATAATCATAAGCGCCCAGACGAATCGCTTTAACGGTGGTGGGAATATCGTCAATAGCCGTGAGAATGATGAATTCCGTATGAGGACGGTAAGGTTTTGTTGATTCCAGAACCTGCAAACCATCTACTTCCGGCATAAGCAAATCCAGAAGAACAATATCAAAATCCGTTTCTTTAATTTTGGCAATGGCATCCCTGCCGTTATCACAGATATCCACGTTCCTGATGCCCCGCCATTTAAGCAGACGTTTTACCGAATTCAGGGCGACTTCTTCATCATCAACAATCAGAATTCTCATAATCTCTGCCTTCCCGACTTCACGAATTATATTTTGTAATTGCGACATACTAAAAGGTTTTTTAAGTAAGATAATCAGGCTTGCCGGCCATCCTTGCCTTCCTGTTTCAAAGCCAGGGCGTCGGAAGAGTAAAGAATTACGGGCAGAAGAGGGAAACGTTCCTTGATTTTTTTCAGTAGTTCCCATCCATTCATTGCCGGCAGATTTATTTCCGAAATGAAAATATCCACTTCCGGATGCTCTTCAAGATAAGCGATTACATCTTCGCAGGTATCTTCAGAACCGCAGTGCCAATCAATAACATCAACAAAACTCATTTTTATTTCATTTAGATAAGAGGCATCACTGTCACAGCAAAGTATGGCCGGACGAATATTTATTTGTGTTCTTGGCATCAAGAGGAAGATAAATGGAAAACCGGCTGCCCAATATCGGGACGTGAAAGAACGCCGATTATTCCCTGATGCTCTTTGATCAGTCCATAAGATATGGAAAGTCCCAGTCCTGTTCCTTCCATATCCCGGCGAGTCGTAAAGAAAGGTTCAAAGATATGATCCATCACTTCTTTTTCCATACCGATGCCGTTATCTTCAATTTCAATCAGAATAGCATTCAGTCTTTCAATATTTCTGGCGGTAATAATTATTCTTCCTTTTCTGTCGGGCGTAATGGATTGATGCGCGTTAATCAGCAGATTGGCAATGACCTGCTCGATTTTTTGAAAATGTCCCTGAATGGGCGGCAGATTGCTGTCTATGTAAACGATCGATGCGGGAGACCGTTTTGCGAACCTGAGCGCCGACAATAATCAAAACTCCCTGAATGACTTCCTCAATTTTGAACCGGTTTCTTTTGCAACTGTTTCATCGGTGCGGGCAAATTCTTTTAATCCCGCAATGACGCGCTTGATTCTCTGAGAAGCTATTTTGAACTCCTCAATAATTTCTTTCATGTTTGTGCAGACTTCCACATAACCGATACCCTTATCGCCCCAGTCCGGATGGGAAGCTCCGTCACTGGCCAGAATCGGTTCAACAGCATTCCACATTTCCTCCAAAAGAGTAATGTTGTTGGCAATAAAACTAACCGGATTGTTTATTTCGTGAGCGACTCCCGTCACAACTTCACCCAGGGCTTTTAATTTATGGGATTGAATCATCTGCTGCAGACGGAATTCCCCTTCCTGACGGATTCTTTTGTCTTCCGTTATATCCTGCCATGCGCCGACCATGTAACTTCGGGAACGATTGCTCGGCTGTAATCAGACGGCGATGATCGGAAATCCAGCGATAAGAACCATCGGCCGTCTGAAAACGATACTCAAACTGGTGAGTTCCTTTTTTCGTGGCCGATTTTAATTTTTTGAGAATCATTTTTTCTGGTCTTCAGGATGGATGTGCTCCTGCCAGAAAGTAAGAATTTCCGGTAAATTGGGAGGTGTATATCCGGTAATTTCTTTGATGCGTGTTGCTGACAAAAGTAATTGTTAAATTTTCATCGGCGTTACAGGTATAGGAAACAATAGGAAGAAATTCCAGAATAAGAGATAAATGATCCGTAGTTTCTTTCAGAGCTTTGTTGGCTTTGGTCAGTTTACGCGTGCGTTCCTTTACTTTGATTTCCAGTTCTTCATGGGCTTTCAATAAAGCTTCTTCCGCTCTTTTCGCTTGGGTTATATCTTCCAGCGTTTCCACCGCTCCAATGACGGAACCTTTGGAATTTCGGATAACAGCGGCGGTAAAGCGCAGCCATCGTCCTTTTTTCCCAAGTTCCGGAAAAAAATCGGTAGCCTCGTAAGCGCCGGTCAATCAATTTTGATTTGATGAATTTACCTGGATACCATTGAGGAATCTCTTTCTGAAATTTATCGACAAGCAAGTCGGCCATGCAGGGCCTCGCCGTTTTATAAAACGCCCGCCACTGCTGATCCGGTGCCTACTACCTCTTTGGCCTTGATTCCGCTGAGTTCTTCCAGCGCTTTATTCCAGTAGATAATCAGATGATCCTTACCGATGATAAACGCGGGAATAGGAGAGCTTCCAATAATGCTTTGCAGGGATTGCTGGCCGTTGCTGAAAACTTCCCGCGCCCATATACTTTCGCTTTTTTTTGGTTTCTTTTTTATATTTTTGTTTTGGCGATATTTATCTTTCATCTTCTATTATCCGAGAGAATTAAATACAGCACGGCTGTGGCGATTTTATAAAAAATTCTGTAACTCTGAAAGAGCCTGTTCCTGTGGGGAAATGGATTTAATATAAGAAATTATTATAGTGAGTTAACTATATTGAAGAAGGCACTTGCGTGTCAAGAAAATTAAAACTCGCTTACTCCCTATCATATTCGAGTGTCGATCCAGAGATGGATATCTTCGATTACCGTGTCTTTCTCCGGTTCATTGAGAATTTCATGGTAGAGGCCTTTGTAGATTTTGAGCTCTTTATCCGTTGATGAAATATGCTCATAAAAGTACTTAGACAAATCGGGAGTGACGATTTGGTCAGCTCCCCCGTGCAGAATCAGACACGGGTATTTGTAAGTGTTCATGCTATCCGTTAAGTGTTTTGCTCCTCTGATCAATATCTCGCCCCTGAGTTTGGTCGTGAACTCTTTGATTA
>CAVXLI010000020.1:0-20370 GCA_963762595.1 uncultured delta proteobacterium | reverse complement strand
CAGAAACGATAAGAAATGGCTCAAGCACACCATCGCCAAGATGGGCAAAAAAGGAGAGCCGCTTATCTCTTATAAAGACGTTAACATCACAAAATATCAACCAATGGAGAGAAAATATTGATTAAGAGCGATACTTATACCTTTAAAATTCTGCGTTATGATGCCAAAGAGGCGAAAAAAGAACCGTGCTTTGAATCCTATAAGATCAAAGTCATCCCGGGACTCACGGTTCTGGCAATGCTTTTGCGTATTCGTGACGAAATTGACGGAACTTTATCCTTTCGCTGTTCCTGCCGTTCGGCCATTTGCGGCTCGTGCGCGATGGTTATCAACGGCAAAATTGACCTTGCCTGCCGCACACAGGTCGCCACTTTCGATACGGATACGATAATTCTGGAGCCTCTGCCCAATTTTGAGGTTATCAAAGACCTTGTTGTTGATATGACGCCCTTCTGGCAGATGTATGAAAAGATACAGCCGTATCTCATTCGCAAAAGCGCAACGCCCGAAAAAGAAGTACTCCAAAACGAAAAGGATAGAAAGAAGATCGACCAGTTTGTCAATTGCATCCTTTGCGCCTGCTGTTACGGTGCCTGCCCTGTTTTAAACAGAGACGCTCAATACGTAGGTCCCGCGGCGCTGGCCAAATTACAGCGCTTCTCATCCGATTCCCGTGATGAAAGATCCGCCAAAGCGCTGGATGCCTTCAATAACGAAAAAGGCGTCTGGGGTTGTGATACTGTCTTTCGCTGTATTGATGCCTGCCCGAAAGATGTGCGTCCGACCGACGGCATTGTGGGCTTGCGCAAGACCATGCTGAAAAACAAAGCTAAGAAAATGTTGGGGGTGGGAGAAAAATGAAGCTTAAATATTCCCTGATTTCTCGCAGACAATTTCTCAACACACTTTTCGGCGGCTCGCTTGTGGCCTTTTTCTCCGGCACTATTTTTTCCCTGGCGAAATTCGCCTTCCCTACCCTCGGCAAAGAGCCGGATTTTGTAGTTCTAGACCAAAAAAGATTTTGCCGATATTCCCAAAAATTCAGCTAAAATATTTGCCTGGGGTGGAGTACCGGGAATTTATTTAAAAAAAGAAGACGGAAGTATTGCCGCTTTGAGAGGCGTCTGCACGCATATGGAATGCAATGTGGCTTACCGGCCGGAGGAGAAAAAATTTTACTGCGCCTGTCATCAGGGCTGGTTTGACGAAACAGGCAAGAACATTGCCGGCCCGCCGCCTAAACCGCTGGAGTTTTTTGAAATAATGGAAAAAGGCGAAAAACTGATTATCGCCAGGAAGGGAGCTAAAGTTGATCTGGCTAAAGTTTAAAAATTGGATTGAAGAACGCTACGATATTGCCGAACTGAAGAAGCTTGCCAAAAGCAAACTTGTTCCACAGCATCGCTACGATTTCTTGTATTACACCGGCGGCATTACTCTTTTCCTTTTTATCCTGCAATTTATAACGGGAATGCTGCTGGCTTTTTATTATATTCCGCATGTTGACTTCGCTTATGAAAGCATCATCGATATCGTCACCAAAATCAACATGGGCTGGTTTTTTAGAGCTTTCCATCACTGGGGAGCACAGCTCTGCATTGTTTTTGTCTTTATTCATCTCTTCGGCACACTGCTTGTTAAATCCTACCGCAAGCCGCGGGAATTTATCTGGGTAACCGGCTTTATTCTTCTGGTTATCTCTATTTTCTTCGGCCTTAGCGGTTATCTGATGCTCTGGGATGAACGGGCTTTTGCCGCGGTGCGTGTGGCTACCGGAGGCGCGGGCAATCTTCCCGTTATCGGAAGTTTTATCAAGATTTTCTTAAGGGGAGGCACAGATGTAACCGGCGATACCCTCACCCGCTTCTACGCCTTCCATGTGGCGATTCTGCCGGTGTTGTCGCTGTTACTTATCGGCCTGCATCTGCTTTTTGTTCAATATCACGGCATGAGCGTTCCCGTTTCTCTGGAAAAGAAAGAAGAACAAAGGAGAGCCTTTCTTTCCCAATGTTTTTTACAAGGATATGATGATCTGGCTGGTTGTGCTGGGGATTGTGGTAACGCTGGCGATTTTTCTGCCGCCGGAAATAGGCCTTAAAGCAAATCCGCTGGCTCCGCCGCCGGAAGGAATCAAGCCCGAATGGTATTTTCTCTTTATGCTGGAGACGCTGAAGCTCTTTCCTGGCACTATTTACGGCTTTAATGGCGAAACTATCGCCATTGTGTGCGTTACCATCGGAATTATCTTTTTCTTTTTCATTCCGTTTATCGACCGCAAATCCAACAGAGGCGAGAAAAGCCCGCTATTCACGATTATCGCCGTTATTTATCTGATTTACTTTATAACCATGACTCTTGTCGGCTTTTTAAGTTAGGAGTGCTTATGAATAAAAAATTGTCATCCTCTTGCTCTGTCATTCCGGTGAACCGAAGCCCCGAACAAAGCGTGTGGGGATTGCGAGGAATCTTTCCGTATGTCTCAGCCTGCCCGAGCGTATGCCGGGTGGCAATCTTTATATTGCTCTTCTTCACCCTCCCCTCCCTCGCCTTCGCCGAAGAAAAAATCCCCGTCTTCCCGACTACACCTGTTGATGTCTACACCATCTACACAAGCCTGGCTGTCTTCTGGCTTGCCATCATCGGACTAATCGTGGTTATCAAAATGAAGCTCAACGAAATTGAACGGATTCAAAAATTGGGAATTGATAAGGAAGACTCAAACGCCCCTCTGCTGGAATAAGACCAACTTGGATGGAAGCTCCCACTCTACGCGCGTTAATTCCCGGTAAGGTAATTATCTTTTTAACTATGCGCTTTCCTACGGAATGCGCTACCGGTCATTCGTCTTGTTTGTTTTGTGGAACCTGTCCTGCATATACTGGATCGTCGGTTGGAAAGCATTTTTAGAGCCCATTTTTTGGAATCTCACGTAGCATCATCTCTGGCCAATAGCGTTGCTGAAGACGTTCGTATGTCTTAGTTAACGCCCACTTCGGAAGTTCTGATGAAGTTCCCTGCGTATTCCACTGAAGGATTCCGATGTAGTAATAAGGATATTTGTATGTAATGGGGTTCATTATTGACTGCTCCAGCGTTCCAAGCGTGTCATCGCTGAATGGATCTGTGGCTGCGAAATGGGCTGCAACCTTATTTCGCCATCGGTATATCTCTGGGACAACATTACTCACATAGTCTGTGCAATGCTTTTTTATTGCCTGCCTATGTGCTTGGTCGACCAAAGCTGAAGTTTTCCAGTTGTTCTTTACCATCAAGCCAACTAAGGCGACTAACCTAAGGTAATTAACTATCGTCACTGAGAACCAATTGAAGGCACACGGAATGATTGGATTAATATTGCCCGGCATCTGAAGTACTACGTGAGTAGCATACGGATCATCAGTGATTACCTTTAATTCTTGTTCGCGTACTGCGTCGGCCAAAATTTTTAAGCCGGAATAATTTTGTTGGAAAGCCTGATAGTTATTGAACGGAGGATTAGAAGAATCAAGTACGATTCCTTCTACGTGATCAAGAGTGATTTGTGAACGTTGCATGATGGGCTCTAATAAAGTTTATATGTATCTTTATCATTAGAATAAACTCTAGAATAATTAGAGTCAGCACCCTATTTCTCAACTAAATCCACTAACCTATTTTGAACAATATTTTATACACTGAAATCCCATTTTCTCCATACATTTCTGAAATTTCCCTGGGACGGTGGCGGCATCAAATGCAAGAGCGGCACCGTAACCGATCGGCCCAGTAACTGCTAGCAGCCCGCCTTTATATGGAACAACGAGATAATTGCAGTCTGCTACTGCATTGGTATAAGCTTTTTCTTTACCCGGAGGGATTAAAAAAGCGCCCCTTTCAGGATTAATACGTGATGGTGCTCTTAGTGCATCAGCATATGACAATGAAACCTCATCATCATTTCCATCGTATTTCGTTCTTATTAGGATAAGGTTTTCCAAGTTATAAGTCATTGCATATTTTAGCGGAGTATTTCCGTAATTATCTTTAATAGATGCATCTGCAGCATTGTCCAGTAATATCTTAATAACATTGTTGCTTGTTTCCGGTGTTAAATGCAGTGATGCGTAATGCAGAGGTGTCATGCCTTCACCGTTTTTTGTATTTACATTAGCGCCTTTATCAATAAGCAACCTCACTATAGATGCGTGGCCATCACATACCGCAAGAAAAAGGGGTGTATATCCTGATTTATCTTTCTCCTCAATATTTGCACCATTATTTATTAGTTTTTGAGCTGTGTTTATGTCTCCTTTCGAAGAAGCAACTAATAACGGAGATTTTGCAGCACAACCAGCTATTATTAGCGATGCTGTTATTATGAATATGAAAGAACTATAGCGAAATTTCATACACCTATCTCCTTTCATTGTTACTAAACTACAAAACAGAACAACCAATTGCCTAACTAAATCCATTCAATTTTCTTTATGGTTATTTCACTTTTTCCGCCGCCGATTTCAAAGTCATTCGATTATAATTTCATTAAGCTCTAATCTTTTTCTAGCATCAGGAATTTCTGCCGGATAGCCGATAGGAAGAATGGCAACAACATAAATATTGTCATCCCAACCAAATAGCTCTTTTACCTTTTGTTCATCAATCAAACGAATCCAGCAGCTCCCAAGTCCATAATCCAGAGCCCTCAATACAATGTGTTCAATGGCAATCGCGACATTTGACGCGATTCGAGGGCCAAGCTCACTGCGCTCAATTGTCTTAAAAGCCTCGGCTCTACCCTCAAGGATTGTCACAATTCTTCCTTCAATAGCCCCTATTTTCCCCAGATCTTGTGCTCCGGAAACCGTGCCATCGAAATAACCATGCACATCCGCACAGCAAACAATCACTACAGGGGCCTGGCTGATAAAAGACTGATCATAAGCGGCTTGAGCCAACTTGATCTTAGTTGCCGCGTCTTTTACCACTTTGAATCGCCATGGTTGCGCGTTACAACCCGAAGGCGCTAATCGGGCCGAATTCAACAATTCCCTAATATGCTCATCAGGTATAGAATCCGGCTTAAATTTGCGTATGCTTCTTCGCTTTTCTATTGCTTCTTTTGTGGTTAACAATTTGAAAAATTACCTATTTCTTTTTTTATCTTGCTTTTTTCCGCTTCTGTGGTTTTGTTTTCTTCGGCTTACTCTTTTTGGCTGCGAAGCGGTCTATTATAAAGTTATATAGCCACGCAAAAATCGCCCCGCCGATTAACCCATCAAAAAATCCCCAGAGTAATCCGAGCAAACTTCCCAGCGGACTAATTTTATATCCGCGATAAAACCTGCCAATTATTGTTACTTCGTTTGTTATTCCCTCAAAAGAGATAATCCACCAGGTGATAAAAAATACGCAAAGACCCCATAAGATACCACACGCCAAGGCAAATGATTTTACATTTAATTTCATAATACCCTCCTTTTTCTTTATGGTCATGTCACTTTTTACGCCGCCGGCATAATGCAAAGAGGGGCGGAATGAAGACTCCGCCCCTCTCTTTATTCGCTATGCTACCTCAACCCGATGGGCGGGTATTGCGCTAGTTTTTTCCCTTCAAAAAATCCTGATATACTGAAGCTGTTTCCTGCGGTTTTTCCAGCATGGGAAGATGACCGCATTCTTTTATAATAGCTGATTTGGAACCTTTTATATTTTTCTCAAAAATCTGGACAGAGGATATGTGAATAACTTTGTCCGAATCTCCCCATACAATCAATGTGGGAGCGGTAATTTTATTTAATTTGGTCTCCAGAAGGGTAAGATCGGTGTTTCTAATTTCATTGGATATTTTTTCGTTATGGGGTGCGGCTTTTACCGCTTGTTTCGCTAAATAACTTTTTATTACGGAAGGCAATTGAATCGGTTTCACAAAATTTATTTCCAGTAATCTGTCATAACCCTTTTCATCTTTGGCCACAAGAGGATTGATGCCTTTTTCAAAAAGCAGGTCGCGTTCGCTTTTTATGGGAGACACTACACCGGCGGAATCGAATAACGCGAGAGTTTTAACCATATCCGGGTAAGTCACAGCGTAATTGCCGGCGATACTGCCGCCCATTGAATTTCCGACTATATTAAATTTTGTCAGTTTCAATTCTTTTACGAATAAATTCAATCTTTCCACCTGAGACATGATGTTATATTTCGCGTCCTCGGGTTTGGAGCTATCACCAAAACCGGGAAGATCGGGAATTATTACCCGATAATTGGGTGTAAAGTATTTCGCGAACCTCAGCCAGTTGTCTTTGTTTCCGCCAAAACCGTGAAGCATAATTATTGTGTCGCCGGTTCCGCCTTCCGCGTAAACAATTTTAAAATCAGGAATGTTCACCGATTTAATCGTCAGCCCGGCGTCTTTGCGCAATCCGTTCATTGCTTTATTGTATAAATAGGCCGGCGCGGCAAAATAGAGTACCGCTGCAATAACTATTACAACAACCGCAATCGTCAAAAAAATTGTTTTCTTTGAAAACTTTTTCATCTGGAAACCTCCGGTATTTAATAAGAACTTGTTTTGATGGAAAAAAATATATTAAAAATTAATTTAATGTCAAAGATAAATAATGACCACATCCATTGCCCTGTTCCCTGATTAAACCCATTCAATTTTCTTTATGGTCATATCACTTTTTACGTTGCCGGTATTTGGCGTATCTTCCGGTTCGATCAAAAGAGCTTTATACCCTTTGACTGATGAAGGCATATGTTCAACGCCTTTGGGGATTACTATCATTTCACCCTTATTGATTTCTACAATCCGATCTCTAAAGTTCATAACCAGCGTACCATCCATGACGATGAATGTTTCATCGGTCTCTTCATGCTTGTGCCAGATAAAATCGCCTTTAAATTTGACTATCTTAAATTCATAATTGTTCATCTTGGCGATGATTCCCACCGCATAATCACCTTCCGATAGCTTGGTAAACTTTTCTTTAAAATTAATTTTGTTAATTTTCATCTTTGCCTTCCCTAATGACTCCCATAAGTATCTCCGATAACTTTCCTTTTGCACCGAATTGCCATTTACCGAGCAATTCAAGGTCATGAACAACCCATCTATTATTTTCTTTAATCAGGATAGCCCTATCCTGCCATTTCACAATTTCGTGTTTTCCATTAGGATCTCGATATTCCAGATTGACTAGATAGGAGACGGTCTCTTTGTCTGGTTCGGATTTAATGCAAGAATATTTGTCCGCGCCTTCGAAGAGGGAGTAGAACAGACTGCCTTCTACCAATGGCGGCTCAGAATTTTTAGTTTTTTTAAAATGCTTGTCTTCGGTACTACGAGCATCAAGCAAAAGACTCCGAAATTCTGCAGATATAAATGGTGAAAGCCGGTCGATGTTTTTCCGGGTAGGAACGCCTCCGTCTTTGAATTTTAATATTGTTTTGTAGAAGCTGGATACAACCAATACTTGTTCATTTTGCTGCGCTTGAGCATTGAAACAAAACGCAAAACATAAAATGACAAACAGAAATAACGAAAATAGGCGAACCATAAGACACCTCACAATGTTTATATAGCTCTGTAAAAGACCCAAATACTGCAAAATTACACTATAAAACCGCTTAGAATACACTTAAAGCATATAAGTGTAACATCTTAATATATAATAATTAATCTGATAAATCCGGTCGATTACCGGCCTGTGAACGCGTTAAGCAAAGCCAACTGGAACATTGCAAAAAATGGAATAAGTTAATTTAATTAAATTGCACATTATTTGTCAATAATTTTTATGAGGTCAGCTAATTAGCTATTATTGTATATTTTGATTTGACAATACTTCATTTCGATATTATCCATCTATCAATGTTTAAGGTTAAATTTATATTGCAATATATAAAAAAAATTTTTCAGGAGTATAGATATGGGCAAAAGATTGGAAAATAAAGTAGCAGTCATTACCGGCGGAACAAGCGGAATCGGTGCAGCAACGGCGGAGGTTTTCGCGGCTGAAGGCGCCAAGATAATTATCGCCGGACGTTCGGAAGACAAAGGGGCGGAAATCGCCAAGCGCCTCGGTGCAAATGTAATTTATCAGCGTACGGATGTTATGATTGAGGCAGATATCAAAGCGCTGATTGACGTGGCTGTAACAAAATTTGGCCGTCTGGACTGCCTGTTTAATAACGCGGGCGGACCTGACCGTGGTACACTGGAAACCGTAACACCGGAAGATTTTAATTACAGCATGAACCTGCTTTTGGGAAGCGTTGTCTTCGGGATGAAGCATGCCGCTCCCGTGATGAAGGCACAGGGCGCAGGCTGTATCATTAATAATTCCAGCATCGCAGCCATCCGCATGAATCAAGGCGGCTATCTTTATACTGCGGCAAAAGCGGCTATTACTCACATAACCAAGTCGGCGGGTATTCAGCTTGGGCCTCACGGTATCCGGGTTAATTCTATTTCGCCCGGCGCTATCGCCACACCGATCTTCTGGGGCGGCTCGCAAGTTTACAACACTCTTTCATCGGAACAAAACGCACGCAAGATGGAAAAACTGAAAATTAGCCTGGCCAAAGCTACCCCCATCCCCCGATCAGGTCTCGATAAGGACATTGCGTTTGCCGCGCTCTTCCTAGCCAGTGATGAGGCAAGTTTTATCAATTGTCACGATCTGGTGGTGGATGGTGGTAGGACATCGCTCTTCCGCGAAGGGGTGTGATAATAATTTCCTCTCAGTAGGGAACGATTACAGCCGTTCCTTACTGAGCTTTTATTACATCTTACGCAATTCTTTTTTGAGAATTTTGCCGACGAGTGTTTTGGGCATAGCAGGTAAGACGACAACTTCTTTCGGCACAAAGAATCTTTTGAGCTTTTCTTTGCAATATTCCATTATTTCATCGGAAGTTGCCTTTTGTTCCGGTTTTAAAACAACACAGGCCTTAATATCCTCGCCATAGACCTTGTCTGTAATGCCGATGACGGCCGCTTCGGCAATGCAAGGGTGAGCATAAAGAACTTCTTCAATAGCCCGCGGTGAAATGTTCTCGCCGCCTTTGATGATAATATCTTTCTTGCGATCCGTGATAAAAAAGTAGCCGTCTGCGTCAACATAACCGATATCGCCTGTATGAAGCCATCCATCGCGAATGATTTCGGCTGTCGCTTCCGGCTGATTCCAGTACCCTTTCATCACCATCGGTCCGCGTAAAACGATCTCGCCTTCCTTGCCCTGCGGCACTTCTTTCTCGTTATCATCGAATATTTTCATTTCCATCCCTTTCATGGGAACACCGATGGATCCGACTTTTTTTAAACCGTCTATGGGATTGACCGAATTATTGGCGCAAGCTTCCGTCAGACCCCAGCCTTCGGCAATCTCGCCGCCGAATTTTTCCTTAAATTGCTTCCAGGTATCGATGGATAAAGGAGCCGACCCGCAGATAAAATATTTGACCGAGCTTAAATCATAGCGCGCGTAATCCGGGTAAGACAGCATATAAATATACATGGTCGGAACGGCCGCCACACTGGTGACTTTATATTTTTTGATAGCCGAAAATAATTGCTCCAGATGGAATTGGCGCAAAACAACGGTTTTTCCGTGGGTGCGCAGCGCGGCCGAATTCATATTGCCGATGCCGTAGGAATGGCACAGGGGAAGCATAGCAACGGTGACTGCATTCATCGAATAGTTATTGGTCTCCTGCACTTTTTTCGCCGTGTAATAGAGCCCGTAGTGGGTCTGCATAACGCCTTTGGGTTTGCCGGTGGTGCCGGAAGTGTAAACAAGCGCGGCAACTTCGTCGTCGTCTGTCGGAAATATTTCCAGTTCGTCGGAACTTTCATTCAGAAGCTTAGCAAAAGATAAAGTGCCCTTGATCGGCTTTTCCGAAACAACAATAACATTTTTTACACAGGGAGATTTGGCCTGAGCCTCCCGGACTTTATCTAACAATTCCGGCGTGGTAATAACAGTATTACTCCCAGAATCCTCATAAATATAGGCTATTTCTACTGCTCCGACCTGATAGTTGATAGGCACGGCGATAGCGCCTATTTTCCAGATACCCTGAAATCCCTGGAAAACTTCGGGCGAGTTGGGCATTTGCAGGATAACCCGATCACCCCGTTTCACGCCCAGGTTTTTGAGCGCATTACCCAGCTTCCTGGCGGCTACATCCATCTGAACGTTTGTATATTCCTGCCCTTCAAAGATAATGCTGACATGTTCACCTGCTGTTAAACTTGTTAAAGCCAATTGAGCAATATTCATTCTTATGTTTCCTCGTTCAGAAGCGTGTGAATACTTTATGTGAAGTCATTAAGAACAGAGTAGTAATTAATGGACTAAATCAATCTAATTGATTTATTTGGTATTTGTCAATAATTTATGAAGGATGATAAAAACGAGATATTCCAGGAAAAAATGTAAAGAACTTAGTTTATTAATCGTTATCTTTATTAGATTCTTTCAACTGTTCTTTTACCCACTTCTCTGCGCTTTGGCGATCTTTAAAAACCGCTGTTTTAAAACCGGATTCATTTACTTCAAGATATAATTGCCACATTCTGGACATCGCATACTGGAGAGTTGATGAAGAAATTAGAGCTATAATAAAATCGGGCTTAACTTTTGCGGCTTCTTTTTCTTGATCGGCAATTATTTTAATCTCTTCAGGTTTTACTAGATATTCAGTGCAATCTGTTCTATCAACTATCTTGTATTTCAAACGCAAAAGATTATCACGATTATAAATTTTTTTATTGGCCTCAATAACCTCTGTTCCGGTTATGGCTCCCGATATATTAAATTCTACTCCCATTCCATCATCTAAGTAATTTATATTAATAGTCATTTTACTCACCAAACCAAGATACAGCTCTTTCATCAATATAGAAATAATATAAACAAAAATCGACGTGTGTAGGATCTTCAGGGTTTCGGTAACGTGCTGAAAGAAACTAGGCTTAATGTCATTATTAAATCAATTTGCCGGGTATTTGTCAATACTTAACATACTGTTTTTTAAGTCAGCACGAAATAGTGAAAGCGCTAAATTCATTTTTTCTCGGCTAAATTTTGTGCTGAATGGCACGCAGCAGCAGGATTACTTCTTAACAGCATAGATAAAGTAGATATTTGCGATTCTTTACCTTTTGACTTTAACTTTAAAATCTCAAGCCATTTTTCTTCCAGCTGTTTAAGTGTAAGCATATATACATCTTGCCAGGGACGATGCTTGTTTATTGAAAGTTTGTTAAATTGTTTCATTTTATCTATGCCGTAAGTATCAATCAAGAATTCACCAAATGAACCTGCCTCCAGATAAGAAGCATGCTGCTTTGGCCGATCCTTCACAACAGGAACATTATTAATAATTTCCATGCCCCAATCGCCATGTTCGGAGCCAATATTAGTTAAAGGAATATATGATCCTTCTTTCTGTAAGGCCATGATCCATTGATCTTTATCAAATCCGCACATGGGAAAGGAAAGCGGATTGCCGAAACGCCTTTCTGCTGCTTCACCCATCATGTTTCGAATTAACTTATCGGTATTGGGGAACAAAGCGCTGGTTAGTTTGTGTGCCAAAAGATGCGGATTCTCGTCGCCGCCAAAGACCTTAACAACGCGAACCCTTCTGCCCTCTTGTTTTCTCCAAAAGAAAAAAGAGCTGTCCGCCTTTGGTAAGGGACGGTCAAGTTCAACTATAATCTTCCCAAATTCATTAATTCTCGCGTCGGCTGACCAATACTTAAGGACAGCTGCGAAAGTTGAATCCACTTTTTTTGAAAATAGCTCGAACCTTGCCGGCGTCAGATTTTCCGTAATATCCCTAATTATAAGGTTTCCGGTTTCTACAGTTGTGCTTGCTGCTCCTGAAATGCTAATAAGCGTAAAATAAACTATTATAAATGATGCCAAAATTTTCTTTATCATTTTTAAATAATTTCTCCTTTAATTTTGTGTCAGTAGGCAACGATTTATGCTTATTTAGCGCTACCTTTTTGAGAAGATATTTCCTCGATGAACTTGGATATCATCTGCGGCCATTTTGTCAAATCATTTATATTATTGGCGATAAGCAATTGCGATTTTGGCATTAGTGTTTTTAGCTCCTTTGCTGTTTCGATAGGATGAGTTGTATCGTCAGGCCAGGCTAAAATCAGCGCCGGGATTGCAGGAGCTTTAAACTGATCGCGGGCAGGCAAATCACTAATGCTTGAGCCTCGAAGAATATGTGGAAGTACTTTTGCATCCATTGCCAGTATATTCTTCATATATTTTTCATTCTCCAGCGGTTTCGCTTGTAACAACCAATTAGGTAACAATGGTCGTTTTCGGAGAAGTTCAACAAAGGCCTCCACGCCTTTCGTTTCTATGATACTCGCGGATGTATTATACAGAGCTGATTGGGCTTTTCGTGTTTCCCATATGGTACTAGGGGTTGCGAGAACTAGTGCTTTGACACGTTCAGGAGCGGCCAGAGCGGTATATAGCGCGGTCATGCTCCCCATGGATTGACCGCCGGCAATGAATCGCTTTATTCCCAATTTATCCTCGATTGCAATCATATCTTTGGCCAAATTAGACCAATTATAATCTTCCGGTGTAAGAGTTCCATGAGAAAGACCGTGGCCGCGGGCATCGTAGCATACAAGTTTTGCTATTTCCGAAAGATGATCCGAATGGAAAAAACCGGTGCTGTCGTCCAGAGACATGCTTCCCATAAGACCATGCGCCCAGATAAAGGGAATGCCCTCACCTTTAACATTGATATTCAATTCCACGTTATTGATTTTCATGCGAAACCATTTTCCGAATTATCTAATTATTTTACTTGTTGTTTGTCAATAATTATTAAGCAGTTTGGTGAGTACGTAATGCATGTTTCTCCTCTTGCCTCAAAATTGTTTTGACATACCAAAGCTGTTCTTCTATGTTGTTCTTACAAGAATCATAAAGGAGAAAATTATGTTCAAAACAAGAATGACTCAGCTGTTCGGAATTGAGCATCCCATTATGCTCGCAGGAATGAACTGGATTACGGAGCCGAAACTGGTATCGGCAGTATGCAACGCAGGAGGATTGGGCATACTGGCTATAGCGCGATGCACTCCTAAAGAAACGAAGGAAAATATTCGCCAGTTAAAAGATATGACCGATAAACCCTTCGGGGTAAACCAGATTTTGGTTGGCCCCGGGGCAAAGGAAAATATTGCCGTGGCGATTGAAGAAAAGGTGCCCATTATCAATTATTCGCTGGGTAAGCCCTGGTTTGTCAACGATGTGCATGCCTATGGAGGCAAAGTAGTAGGAACGATTGCCATCGCCAAGCACGCCGCTAAGGCAGCGCAGTTGGGCTGTGATGCTCTGGTGGTAACTGGTCATGAAGCGGCGGCGCACGGCGCGGCGGCTACCTCCATGGTTCTGATTCCTCTCGTGGCCAGCATGGTGAAGGTGCCTTTAATCGCGGCGGGAGGATTTTACGATGGTCGGGGATTAGCGGCGGCGTTGGCTTTAGGGGCGGACGGCATTTCCATGGGCAGCCGCTTTATGGTAGTCAAAGAAAGCATGGTTCATGAAAACTTCAAGCGCTTGTGCATCCAGGCAACGGAACAAGACACGCTCTACGGTAATGTGTTTGACGGCATGGACGGCCGTGTGCTGAAAACAAAGGAAGCGGAAAAAATGATGAAACGCGGTTTTCCGCTTATCGAAGCCGTCAGAGGAGCGCTTCTGGTCAAACGCCTGATGAATCTATCCTTTTTGAAATTTATGGGTATCAGCGTGGAAATGTTAAGGGCTGAAGAAGGTCATCCGCTTATGGTGCTCGCCCGCCAGGCTGTGGGAAATATGAAGCATCTGAAGGCTCTTAACGAAGGCGACGTGGAAGGCGGCATCCTCTTTGCAGGCCAGTGCTGCGGCGGCATTACTGATATACCCACAACAAAAGAACTTATGAGCCGCATTATCAGCGAGGCGGAAGCGACTCTGGCTAAATTAAATACACTGAAAGTGTAATGCCGGAAAAGAAAGCGCTAAAATAATGGAGGTGCGGGTATTCTTTCCTGCACTTCCATTTAAACACGTCACCCTACCCTTTTAGTCGCTTTTGCCCCAAACGAAACCTAAGTGCAAGATCATAAACCTTCTTTTTGGATATACCTGTTTGGCTTACAACTTCGGCCACTGCATCGCGCAATGATAACTGCTTGTTTTTCGAAAATGACTTTAGTTTTTTTATTATTTCTTCATCACCTAAAGTGACCGGGGCTTTTTGTCCACCCTGAATAATTATTGTGATCTCTCCCTTAAGTTTTTTTTTGCCGGCAATAAACTCCGATATTTTACCCCGTTTAAGTTCTTCAAATATCTTGGTTAGCTCGCGCGCCACAACTATTTCCCTATCGCCCAGCACTTCCTGTAAAGTTTTCAGCGAGTCGGAAAATCTCACGGGCGATTCATAAAAAACAATCGTTCTTTCCTCATCATTCAGAGATTCCATAAATTTTCGTCTTTTATTTTCCCGGGCAGGCATAAATCCGCAAAACAAAAAACTGTCCGCGGAAAAACCGGATGCACTCAAAGCGGTAATTACCGCGCATGGCCCCGGAATGGGAATGACTCTGATATTTTCATCATGGGCAAAACCGATCAGGTAATGGCCGGGGTCGGAAACACAGGGAGTACCTGCATCGGACACATACGCCACGTTCATTCCGTAATTTATCTTGGAAATAATCAGCTCGCTTTTTTCCTTTTCATTGTGTTCATGCAAACTGACCAAGGGCGTTGATATTTTATAAGCATTAAGTAATTTTCTCGTATGGCGAGTGTCTTCGGCAGCAATAAGGTCAACTTCTTTCAATGTGCGGATTGCCCGCAGGGAAATATCTTCGAGATTTCCGATGGGAGTGGCAACAACATAAAGAACCCCTTTTTTGGCAATTGTTTTTTCAGCCATAAAAATCCGCACAAAATATATTTTTAAGTTGACATCTGAGGCCTGTTTAAGTTTAATAGCAAAACCACAAGATAATTACCACAATGAATAATAAAATTATATGATAAAACGTATATTAATTACCGGCGGCGCTGGATTTTTAGGTTCTCATCTTTGTGAAAGGCTGCTCAACGAAGATAACGACATTGTCTGTCTGGATAATTTTTACACTGGTAATAAAGATAATATAACCCATTTTTTGGCAAATCCCCATTTTGAGCTGATTCGCCACGATATAATCAATCCCGTTTATCTGGAAGTTGATGAAATATATAATCTGGCTTGTCCGGCATCACCGGTTCATTATCAACTCAATCCGATTAAAACAATCAAAACTAACGTCATCGGAGTGATAAATGTTCTGGGTATTGCCAAAAGAGCTAAAGCAAAAATTCTACAGGCTTCCACTTCGGAAGTTTACGGTGATCCCGAAGTGCACCCGCAAAATGAATCATACTGGGGACGCGTCAATCCTATCGGAATTCGCAGTTGTTATGACGAAGGGAAAAGAGCTGCGGAATGCCTGATGATGGATTACCGCAGGCAAAACGGCGTCAATACAAAAATAGTTCGTATTTTTAACACTTACGGACCGCGCATGGCAATTAATGACGGCCGCGTGGTCAGCAATTTCATTATTCAAGCCCTGCAAGGGATTGACATTACTGTTTACGGGGACGGCAGTCATACCAGATCCTTTTGTTACGTGGACGATATGGTTGAAGGACTAATCCGGATGATGAACTGCGCTGATGATTTTTACGGCCCGGTCAATCTCGGCAATCCGGAAGAATTTACCATTCTGGAATTGGCGCGATTAATAATTAAACTGACAAAAAGCGCCTCGAAGATAATTTTCCAGCCGCTGCCTATGGACGATCCGACTCAACGCAAACCGGATATAGCTCTGGCCGGAAATAAGCTGGGATGGAAACCCAAAGTAGATTTGGAAAAAGGCTTGAAGAACACAATCGAATATTTTCGTGATATTCTAAAACATACTTAATTTGCGGAGGCCCCATTAGTAAAATGAAATTCAAAAAGAAGATTCTTTGTATCGGGGCGGGTTATGTCGGCGGCCCTTCCATGGCCATGATTGCCTATAAATGCCCTGATTGCAAAGTAACTGTAGTGGACATTAATCCTGAACGTATTGACGCCTGGAATTCCATTGAACTTCCCGTTTATGAACCGGGACTAGATAAAATTATAAAAAAAACCCGCGGCAAAAATTTATTCTTCGCCAAAGATATTGAAAAACAGATCAAAGAAAACGACATCATTTTTGTCAGCGTCAATACGCCGACGAAAACATTCGGCACCGGCGCGGGTATGGCCGCTGATTTGCAATACTGGGAAAAAACAGCCCGGCAAATTCTGGAAAATTCCCAATCATCGAAAATCGTAATCGAAAAAAGCACTCTGCCCGTGAAAACCGCCCTGGCCATGGAAAAAATTCTGACTTCGGCAAAGGGCAAAATCAAATTTGATGTTCTTTCCAATCCGGAATTTTTGGCCGAAGGCACCGCTATTGAAGATTTGGAAAATCCCGACCGCGTGCTAATCGGTTCCCATGAAACAAAAAACGGTTTAAAAGCCCGTCAGGAATTGGTAGATATTTACTCCCGATGGGTTCCGAAAGAAAAAATAATCACCTCCAATATCTGGAGCGCTGAACTCTCCAAATTAGTTGCCAACGCTTTTCTTGCTCAGCGTGTTTCATCCATAAACTCGATCTCCGCTCTTTGTGAAAAAACCGATGCCGATATTTCGGAAGTAGCCAAAGCCGTGGGAATGGACAGCCGTGTGGGAAGCAAATTTCTCAAAGCCGGCATTGGATTCGGCGGCTCCTGCTTCAAAAAAGATATTTTAAATCTTGTTTATCTATGCAGTTATTACGGCCTGCAGGAAGTTGCCGATTATTGGGAAAGTGTAGTGAAAATCAACGAATACCAGCAGGAACGCTTTATAGCGAACATCCTTCGCAGTATGTTTAACACCCTGGCCGGGAAAAAAATTTGTATTTTAGGTTTTGCTTTTAAAGCCGATACCGGCGACACCAGAGAAAGTCCGGCTATTTATATTGCAAGTAAACTACTTGCGGAACATGCCGAAGTCATCATCTCCGATCCCAAAGCTCTGAAAAATGCGGCTATTGATCTTGCCGGTGTTAAAGGAAGTGTAAAATATGTCGAAGACCCTTACCGGGCCGCCTCCGGCTGTCATGCGCTAGCCATTCTTACCGATTGGGATTTATACCGAAAACTGGATTTCCGGAAAATATATAAGTCCATGGTCAAACCGGCTTTTCTTTTTGATGGACGCAATATTATTGATCATAAGAAATGTTTTGCTATCGGCTTTAATGTTTATCCTATCGGTAAACCGGCTTTGAGCCATTTTCAGACCGAAAACAACTCTTAAGAACCAATATAATCAAAAGCGTTTTTGATAAGTTTAATTTCGTTTCCGGAAGAAAGCATTGTTATGGCCACCACATCAAATCGCGCGCTGGCATCGATAATTTTTTTCTTTTGCAGATACCACAAAGCCAGTTGAGACATCTTTTTTTGTTTTCTTATTCCCACCGCTTGTTCGGGATAGCCTAATTTGCTTGATTTTCTGGTTTTTACTTCGATAAAAACAATTTCGCCTTTTTCCCGCGCCACTATATCTATTTCACCCAAGGACAACGAAAATTTTTTTCGATAATCCGATAACCGTTTTTTTTCAGAAAATCCGCGGCAATTTTTTCGCCTTCTTTTCCGGTAGTAATTTTTGTCTTATCTTTCATTTTACTTAAAACAAGTCCATGATGGTTTGGTTCAAATCAAAATTTTTTATATGAAATGATTTACGATGAATTTTACACATGCCGAATTGCTTGACGGCGCTGCAGTGTTCTTTTGTTCCATAACCCTTATTTTGCAGAAAATTATATTGGGGAAATTGGCGATGATACATTTCCATAATCCTGTCGCGTGATACTTTGGCAATAATTGATGCGGCAGCGATGGAGACGCTGCGGGTATCACCTTTTACCAATGGTTTTTGGGGGATTTGCATGGGGATGCAATGAAGACCGTCTATTAAAAGAAAATCCGGAGGAATGGAAAGTTCCAGAACTGCTTCGCGCATAGCCAGAAAAGTCGCTTGCAGGATGTTAACTTTATCAATTATTTCTGCATCAGCAACTCCCATGCCGACGGCAATTGCTTCGCTTAGAATTATTTCGTAGAGTTCTTCTCTCTGGCGCGCGGAAAGCTTTTTGGAATCGTTTATTTCTGAATTTTTATAGGCAACGGGAAAAATTACCGCCGCAGCCACAACCGGTCCCGCCAGTGGTCCCCGGCCTGCTTCATCAATGCCGGCAATGTGTTTGTATCCTTCCTGGTGGGCAATTTTTTCAAAAGTATCCATTGATAACAGATACCGACAATTAATTTTTCCTTACCGAAAATTCGGTGTAAATTTAAAAATAACTTACGCTTAATTATTGTTTGTCGCTTCCTTAATCCTTGCTTTTTTACCTCTCAAGCTTCTCAAATAATAAAGACGTGAACGGCGCACCTTCCCTTTGCTGACAACTTCAATCCGGTCAATAATCGGCGAATGCAAAGGAAATGTTCTTTCCACGCCGACACCGTAAGAAACTTTTCTTACCGTAAAATTTGCCCGGCTGTTGCCGCGTCGTTTGCGGATGACAATCCCTTCAAAAGCCTGAATTCTCTGTTTTTGACCTTCAATAATGCGCACGTATACTTTTACCGTATCACCCGTTTTGAAACCGGGAATATCGCCTCTCATTTGTTCTTTTTCAATCATTTCCAAAATATTCATTTTCTGTTTCCTCCTGCAATCCTCGACTTATATATAATAATTTATCCTAATTACCCATAATTCTGTCCAAAATAATAGCCACCGCCGAACGAACCGCCAGATGATTATAATTTTTAACTCCTGTTATCGGCTCCAGCGGAAATCGGCTTTATTTACCACTTCCTCAGCAATTCCCGAACCTGTACCAAAAATTAAAAGATAAGGCAAATCATCTTTTCTTAATATCTTTTTCAGCTCGGCAAATTTTAAAAGCTCGCCTTTCAAGTTAGCTCCGGTAACAATTGTTTTCGGGATAGATCCCGCTTGCCTTTTAATTTCCATCAAAACTTCTTCAAGAGTTTCCTTTAACCTAACCAGTTCAAAAGCTTCTTTTCGGAATTCATTGAAATTCGCTCCGTAACCTTCCTGCCAGTGGCTGATGATTTCTTGCGCCAAATCGCGCTGCGCCGCTATCGGATTAACTATATAAAAACCCTGCACGTCATACGTTCTTGCACATCTGGCAATATCGTGAATATCCATATTGGCGATGGCTGTAGTTACAACTTTTCCTTCTTTATTGTATACCGGATAATGTAAAAGAGCTATGTAAAGCATAAGTGCTTTTCTGAGTTTATATATTTTAGAGCTGATTTAACTACCTCAAACAGCTTTCAAAATCAAGACTTTATATTCTTCCAGCTTAATTTTCTCCAGATTTTTTTTATCTTCCTCTGAAAGTTCTATTTTTTCCAGTAAATCCGGCCGTCGTTTATATGTTCTTTTGAGCGATTCATTCTTTCGCCATCGTTCAATTTCCGCATGATTTCCGGAAAGCAAAACATCCGGCACCTTCCAGCCTTTATAATCTGCAGGTCTTGTATATTGAGGATATTCCAAAAGCCCCTGCGAAAAAGATTCGCTAAGCGCTGATTCCGAATTTCCCAAAACACCAGGAATAAAACGGGAAACAGCATCAATTAACACTAAAGCGGAAAGCTCACCGCCGGTTAAAATATAATCACCAATGGATATTTCCCGATCAATCAAATGTTCTCTTATTCTTTCATCAACCCCTTCATAACGGCCGCAAATAATAATTATTTGTTCTTTTTTCGGCTAATTCTGCGGCAATTTTCTGATTTAAAGTTTCTCCCTGAGGAGTCATCAAGACCACTAGGGAATTCATCTTTGGATTTTTAATAGCCGCCAGAGCCTTTTCCACCGGTTCCACTTTCATAACCATTCCGCAACCGCCGCCATAAGGAGCATCATCGGTCATTTTATGTTTATCATCCGCCCAATCGCGTATATCATGCAGGGAAATCTTCAGAAGACCTTTTTCCTGAGCTTTTTTTAACAGGCTGAAATTGAGAGGAGAAAAACATTTCGGGAAAAATAGAAAGGACGTCAAATCTAATCACTTTATTATAGACCTTTTGGCACTTTTACAGTCATTATACCGCGAGGAATATCTATTTGCCGGATAACATCGGCAATCGCCGGAAGAAGTATCTCTCTTGGGCCTCCTTAGCGATACATGGG
>CAVXLI010000019.1:0-12417 GCA_963762595.1 uncultured delta proteobacterium | reverse complement strand
GAAAAGAGAAGTAAACAGCCCCCAACACCAATGAGCTGGCCGGCAAGGTTTCGTAATTCGCGAATATTTGATTTACGTATGTGGCACAATTATCAGCAATGACAACTTTTTTAAAAACCCCCCAAAGAATTTGGCGAAGTCCGTCAACAGCTTTATCATATTCAAACGTACGTTTGGCATAAAACTGAGGAAGAAGAGTTGTGGCACGGTCAATTGGACCTGCCAGCAATTGAGGGAAAAAACCGACAAACGAGAAAAATGCGACAGCGTCTTTTGTCGGTTCCAGTTTTCTCCGGTAAACATTAATAGTATAGCTTAATGCTTTGAAAGTATAAAAGCTGATACCTACCGGAAGGATGATATTTAAGGTTCTTGCCTGTAAATGAATACCAATTAAAGCAAAAGCATTGATAAAATTGTCAACGAAGAAATTAAAATACTTAAAAATGCCCAGTAATCCTAAGCTCAAAAGGCAAGATAGAAAAAGAATAAGCTTTCTGTTTTTCTTTTTTCAGTTGAAGATAATAGTATTCCCGCGAAATAGTTCATTCCCGAACACAAAATGATTAAAAATAAGAATCTCCAATCCCACCAGCAATAAAAATATAGCTGACCGCAAGAATAAATAAATTCTGTAATTTCAGGTTTTTCTGGAAAACAAACCAGTACAGTAAAAATACTGTTGGCAAAAAAATAATAAATTCAAGAGAATTGAATAACATTGACTCCGCATTTCTTTAAAGACATGAAATTTATGGGCAGGGAATAGTAAGCCCAACCTTTTTTTATGTCAACAGGAGAATTCTTGTGCATTAATGCTTTTATATTTAAATATTATTTATAATTATAAGCCATATGATTTTTTAGATTCAACGCACCCATATCCTTGTTGACTATCAGTCGTAAATTTGTTAAAAAGTTCTTCATTAATTGTTTTCAACAAATTTCTCGATGGATGCGAAGTGATTGATCTGCATACACATTCCATTTTCAGCGACGGCGACTTAATCCCCACGGAGTTGGCGCAACGCGCCTTTGCGGCCGGGTATAAAACCATAGCCATTACCGATCATGCCGATCATTCCAATATTGATTTCATTCTGCCAAGGATTATCAAGGTTTGCTCAAAGATAACGGAAAAAGGGAATATTACCGTTCTTCCCGGCATTGAACTTACACATATTCACCCTAAAGATATAGCAGCGCTTGCTGATGAGGCCAGAAAATTGGGAGCAAAAATAGTTATTGTGCATGGTGAGACTTTGGCTGAACCTGTTCCTCCCGGCACCAATTTGGCGGCGCTTAACTCCTCCATAGATATTTTAGCTCATCCCGGACTTTTGACCGAAAAAGAAACGAAACTTGCCGCCGAAAAAGGAATTTACCTGGAGATTACCACCAGGAAGAACCATAGCCTGAGCAATGGGCATGTCGCTCGATGGCCAGAAAATTTAAGGCGCAACTTGTTCTCAATAACGATGCTCATACCTCCAGTCGACTTTGTCGGTAGTAAAATGGCAACGAATATTGCCCGCGGTGCGGGATTATCCGATAATGAAGTTGTTGCCATGTTCGAAAATTCAAAAAAGCTTGTGCAGAGGGTCTGCGCGTGATCAAAAGCCATGATAAACGGCCGCTAAAAATTTGTCTTCTTACCTATCGGGGAAATCCCACTTGCGGCGGTCAGGGTGTTTACATCAAACATTTAAGCAAGGCGCTCGCTGATATCGGGCATGAAGTTGATGTAATATCCGGTCCGCCTTACCCGCAACTCGATTCTAAAGTTCACCTGCATAAATTGCCCAGCCTTGATCTTTACAATCCCGAACATTTTTTCCATGTGAAAAAATTACGCGATCTTCTTCATCCTTTAAACATGTATGAATTTTTAAATATGTGCACCGGTAGTTTTCCGGAACCATACACCTTCGGCGCAGCGAGTTTATCGCTATTTGCGAAAAAAGAAAATGAATTTTGACATTGTTCATGACAATCAGTGCCTGGCTTACGGCATCGAAAAAATCGCGCACGAACTTTTTCCCACAGTAGCGACAATTCATCATCCGATAACCGTTGACCGCCGGGAAGAATATAAGGCGGCAAAAACGATTGTATCAAAAATTTAAGATTTCACGCTGGTACACTTTTATAAAAATGCAGGTGAAAGTGGCGCAGAAGCTTGTCGCATATAATCACCGTATCGGAATTTACCAAAAAAGATATCGCCAGGGAATTTTCCATTGATGAAAATAAATTTCGTGTTGTCCATAATGGAATTAACAACGAATATTTTTATCCCGCTCAAAATGGGACGCGGCCGGATAATTCCATCATCGTCACCAATAGCGCGGATATGCCGCTGAAAGGTTTGAATTATCTGTTGAAAGCGGTCGCGCGAAATAAGAAAAAAACAATCCGTAAAATTAACGGTTATCGGCGAGCCGAAAAAAAACGGCATAATCAAAAAGCTGGTCGCCAAGCTGAAAATCGGCGACATCGTCAATTTTACCGGACGCATTGCCAACGAAGATTTTGCCGATTATTACGCCAAATCAACAATTGCCGTTGTTCCTTCGTTATATGAAGGTTTTGGCATACCCGCCGTGGAGGCAATGGCCTGCGGTGTGCCGCTGATTACGACATCCGGCGGGGCTTTGCCGGAAGTAGTGGGCAGACGCGGGGATGATTGTACCGCCGGCCGACGCGTCGGCTCTGGCCGAAGCAATAACTTATTTATTGAATAATCCGTGAGCAGAGGAAAAAATTAGCGCCAAGCCGGTCTTGAGCGCGTCAATTCCGTTTTCAGTTGGCCGAAAGCCGCGCAGGAAGTTGTCGAAATTTACCGGGAGGCAATTGATGCTCACCGTCGATTTTCATGAGTTGAAATTAGAACCGGGCAGCACAGTGCTGGATGCCGGCTGCGGCAGCGGTAGGCATTTGCGTGGATTGGCGGGAATTCCGGGTGTAAAATATTTCGGCATTGATAAAAAACAGGAAGATCTGGATAAGGCGGCCGCGTCGCTTAAGGAAATTCCCGGCGCCGTACCGGATAATTATTTGATTGCACAACGCTGATATCAGCAATCTACCGTTTGCCACGGCTTTTTTCGATTGCGTGATTTGTTCGGAAGTTTTGGAACATATTCCTGAAGCATGAACAAGCGCTAAAGGAGCTGGTGCGTGTGTTAAAGCCGCGATGGCTCTCTGGTAATCAGCGTGCCGCGATATTTTCCGGAAAGAATCTGCTGGTTTATTTCGCGCGCTTATCGTAATGAAGAAGGCGGACATGTGCGCATTTACAAAAAAAAGAAACTCCCCAAAATGTTAAAGAGGCACGGATTTAAATGCTGGAAAATTAATTACAAGCACGCTCTGCACGTGCCTTATTGGTGGATTAAATGCATGGTTGGCCACAAAAATGAAAAAAATTTGCTGGTTAAATATTACAAAAAATTTCTGGAATGGGATATCATGCGTAAGCCTCTTTGGGTGCGCAAGCTGGAAGAATTTTTAAATCCGCTGATGGGCAAAAGCATTGTTTTCTATTTTAAGAAGGGCTGAAATTTATGGAAATTAATACCTCTCCCCGACTTCTGAAGAAAAAAGTCTGAATCATCCTTATCGTGGAGAAAATTGGGCGCGTTCATCGTCTCCATCCAGAAAGAAAGCGGCGAAATTCCCTGGTCGGAAGGCGGCAAGACCGATCCGTGGGATCATGTCGAAAGCGCGATGGGCTTGTGTATCGGCGGTTTTTATGAAGAGGCGAAACGCGCTTACCGCTGGCTGGCTTCCACTCAGCTGGCCGACGGTAGCTGGTGGTCGGAAACTCTTGAACGGGAAAGTCATCAACTCCACCAAAGAAACAAATTTTTCTTCTTATGTTGCGGTGGGATTATTTCATTATTATCTCATAACTCTTGATTTGGATTTTTTAGAAGAAGATGTGGCCGGTGGTTGATCGTGGCATCAAATACGCCGTTGAGCTGCAGGCGCCTCAGGGCGAGATATACTGGGCTAAAAATAAGAGGGCAAGACGGACAAAATGTCTTTGCTCACCGGGTCCAGTTCGGTTTACATGAGTATCAAATGCGCCCTGGCTATTGCCGGGCTTCTGGGAAAGAAACGTCCCGGCTGGCGTAAAGCCAACGCTTCTTTGGGCGAGGCGATTAAATATAAGCCCGACCTCTTTAATATGATCAAGTCGCGCTATTCCATGGATTGGTATTATCCCGTTTTGTGCGGCGCCATTACGGAGAAGAGGCAAAAAAGAGAATAGACAAATCATGGGAAAAATTTGTCGTTCCCGAATGGGGGGTACGTTGTGTAAGCGACCGGCCCTGGATAACCATGGCGGAAACGGCGGAACTGGTTTTGACTTTAGCGGCAATTGAAGATTACTCACGGGCGCGGGCGATATTCAGCTGGCTTTCCGACAAAAAATTTTCAGACGATTCTTATTGGATGGGAGTGACCTTCCCTGACGGCATTATCTGGCCGGAGGAAAAAACAGGCTGGACCGCGGCGGCGGTAATGCTTGCCTGGGACGCCTTAAATGAAATAACCCCGGCGGGAAAACTTTTCAATCATAAATTCTGGGATTCATGGAAGTGGTGAACAATCCGCCCGTTTTTGGCTGTATGCAAGTTATGCCCTTAATCGATTATTTATCAATAATCAATTCGGCTTTTTTCAAAGCTATTCAAAAAAGGTAAAATGTGAGAAAAGATCATCGCCCATATTATCTCCAGCGATTGTGTTACAAATTTGAACAATGGTACGCGCAACATTTTTTGGCGCCGCAATGCGAATATTTTGGCCGCGGCATGGCGCTCATGAAACCCTGGAAGGTGGAGATATACGGCAGGCAGGTTTCTATCGGAGATTTTACCACATTAATTGCCACATCCGATAAAAAAATCAGGTTCAGCTCCTGGTCGGTAGATGAACGTTCAGGGAAAATTGAAATCGGGAAGTGTTGCCTGATTTGTCCCGGTACGAGAATATCATCAGCATCATCCATTACACTGGGTGATGATTGCATGCTGGCGCAGGATGTTTATATCACCGATTCCGACTGGCATGATTTGTATGACCGCACTTTATCCGTCGGAAACACCCATGAAGTTAAAATAGGCAATAATGTTTGGATTGGCGACAGCGCGATTGTCTGCAAGGGAGTGACTATTGGCGATAATGCCATTATCGGAGCGGGTGCCATCGTGGTGAAAGACATTCCCGCCAACGCCATTGCTGCCGGCAATCCCGCGGCGGTGATAAGATATTTGGATCCGGACAAACCGCTCAAATCAAGATCGCAATGGATGGGCGAGCCTGACAAGCTTACTAAATTTTATGATTCTGTGGAACGTGTGATGCGAGAAGGCAACACACTGCTGGGTTGGTTTCGAACATTACTTTTCCCCCGTAAAGGAGATTGATTCCTTGCGTATCGCTATCGTGGCTACCCCCTATCCTCTGGAAGAAATTCCTTCGCCGCCATTGGGTGTAACTTATGTCGCCGCTGCATTTGAAGCTGCCGGAGCTGAGGTACGGATATTTGATTATATTGTATCCGGCTACTCCCAGGAAAAACTTAAGAAAGCAGCTGGAAGATTTTTCAGCCTGATGCCGTTGGGGCTACTTCGGTAACGATGAATTTTTATGAGGCGCAGAAAATTCTGCGGGATGTAAAAAGCTGCAATCCGGAAATTATTACGATGATGGGCGGGCCGCATGTGTCATTTACGGCGTTGGAAACGCTACGAAAATATCCGGAAATAGATTTGATTGTTATAGGCGAAGGCGAAGATACCATCGCACGAACTTTCACCAGTATTAAAACAGCAAAGCAAATGGCACGATATCCGTGGAATCGCCTACAGGCAGGATGGTGAAATCGTCATTACGGGTAAAAGAGATTTCATTACTGATGTAGATAGAATCCATTTGCCTGCCCGTCATTTATTGCCCGTTTCGCGTTACCGGGCATTGGGATTTCCAGTCAGCATAATTACCAGGACGGGGTTGTCCTAATTCATGTATTTTTTGTCTGGGGCGCAAGATGGTAGGATCAAAAATTCGCCGCAGAATGGCTAAGTGTGTTCTGGACGAAATGCAGCAAATAATTGATTATGGTTTTGAACGTATCAATATTGCCGATGACCTTTTTGCCGTCGATAAAGAACGAGTTAAAGAAATATGCGCCGGAATCAAAGAACGTAGATTAAAATTCAGTTGGAGCGCTTTTGCCCGCGTGGATACTGTGAATCAGGAAATGCTGGAGGCGATGGTCGATGCAGGCTGTGACAGCGTCAGTTTCGGGGTGGAAACCGGTAATCCGGAAATGCTCAAACGAATAAAAAAGGGGATAAAGCTCGAACAAGTTCATGCGGCAATCAAGATGTGTAAGCAGGCGGGTATGATTGCCCATGCGTCATTTATGGTTGGTCTGCCGGGTGAAACAAAAGATACTCTGGTTCAAACCGACCAATTAGCGCGAAGTTTGAACATACTTTACGGTTATCATTATTTGGCGCCGTTTCCCGGCACGAGCGTGCGGGAAAAAATTGATCAGTATGATTTGGAAATATTGACCGACGACTGGGCAAAGTATGACGCCAATGATGCTATTGTAAAAACATCAGCTCTGCTGCCGGAAGATATGCGCAAATTTGTCGCTGGCTACGATAAAGAGATGGACACGAACTGGCAAAAAGTTTTGACAGGTTACGAGAAGAAAACCAACACACCTATGGAAAATTTGCGTGTGGAAGGTCATTGGCGCATGCAGTTAACATATCAGCTTTTGAAAGGTGATTTAATCGAAAAAAATAGGTTTTATTGAACCTGCTCTATTTCTGGGTTCTAAAGATAGAGCCTTGCGAGAACTTTGCCGGAGAATAATTGTCAATACAAATGCGGATTCACGTATAGTCAATAATACGCTCAATGATTTTGTTAATCGCGGATATTTACAAGCAGCAATGTCCGATCGGGGCTGTAATTGGAGTTGGGCTTCTTCCGATAAAATTATACAATGACTAATAAAGGCGACTAGATTTTACTTTTTGCGTTTTAATATTCCCAGAGATTCGCACATCGGCATTTCTTCATACAGATCAGATGCTACAGCCATCTGATAAACCAGATAAGGCGCTTGTCCGCCTTTGGCCGGATCGGGGAAGATATCGTGAAAAACAAGATAGCCGCCAATGATTAAATGTTTTGCCCAAATCTTGTAATCGTTAAGCACGGATTCGTAAGCATGGCTTCCGTCAATAAAAATCAAGCTCAGAGGGGTTTGCCAGGTGCGTCCCACTATTTCCGAGCGGCCGATAATTGGAATTACTGTATCTTCCAGGTCAAATTCAGCAATAGTTTTACGAAAAAAACTTAATGTATCTATCTTCCCGGTTTCTTGATCCAGTAATTCAGGGTCAAAATATTCTTCGCCGGGCTGCTGCTCTTCCGAGCCTGTATGATGATCAAGAGAAAAAAGAACTGTGTCATTTTCTTTACAGGCTGTACCAAGATAAACAGCTGATTTGCCGCAGTAACTGCCGATTTCCAGGCACGGACCTTTTTTGCCGGCTTTTAGAGCAAGTTCATAAAGATATCTGGCTTCACGCTCATCCAAAAACCCTTTTATTTTATCTATTTTTCTTTTATCTATTTTCAATTTAAACAGACTCCGCGTAAAGAGATTTTATCATTTCATAAGCTTCTCGCTGTAAAAAGCAAGATTTATAGCAGCTGATTTATTTACCTTATCTGCTATTATTATGATAGGCGGAAAAATATTTTTATTTTTTTCTTGATAATTACTATATGTAGTAGTATTATCCTTCAAAACCACAATATATAGCGTCATACAGGGGCAACATATTTCTTTTTCATCTGCTCATGGAGGAGTTCATGAACACAAAAATTAAAAAGAGAGACGGCCGTTTAGTTAAATTTAATGCGGAAAAAATCACCAACGCCATCGCCAAGGCCGGCGCTGCCACCGGTGAATTTGATATTAAAGAAGCGAGAAAACTGACCATCAAAGTTTTAAATCTCGCCGAAAAGCTATTTGACGGCAATGTTTTTTCTGTCGAAGAAATTCAGGATATCGTGGAAGAAGTTCTCCTGCATTCCACTTATCGCCAAGACAGCCAAATCTTATATCATATACCGTGATCAGCACGCCCGTTTAAGGGATATTGCCAACAAAATGGAAGTTGATCTTGTTGATAAATATTTAAAAAAGTCTGATTGGAAAATAAATGAAAACAGCAATATGGATTATTCACTGCAAGGGTTGAATAATTATATTTCTTCGGAAGTGAGCAAAGTTTACTGGTTAAATGAAATTTATACACCGGAAATTAAAAAGGCACATAACGAAGGCGATTTTCATATTCATGATTTGAGTCTGCTTTCCGTTTATTGCGTGGGCTGGGATTTATATGATTTGCTCCTGCAGGGTTTCCGGGGCGTGTCCGGCAAGGTGGAAAGCAAAGCCTGCCAAACATTTGCGCAGCGCCTTGGGTCAGGTGGTTAATTTCTTTTATACACTGCAGGGAGAAGCGGCAGGAGCGCAGGCTTTTTCCAATTTTGATACGCTTTTGGCGCCATTTATTCGTTATGATGGTTTAAATTTTACGGAAATAAAACAGGCGCTGCAGGAATTTATTTTTAATATCAATGTGCCGACCAGAGTCGGTTTTCAAACTCCTTTTACCAATGTTACTCTGGATGTTACCGTTCCCAAATATTACGCGGATCAGAGCGTAATCATCGGCGGCAAACCGCAAAAAGAAACATATAAAGAATTTCAGGAAGAAATGAATCTCTTCAACAAGGCTTTCCTGCAGGTGATGGCCGAAGGCGACGCCAAGGGCAGAGTCTTTACTTTTCCCATTCCCACCTACAATATTACGCGTGATTTTAACTGGGACGATCCCAATTTGAAGGATTTATGGGAAATGACCGCGAAATATGGCGTGCCTTATTTTTCCAATTTCATCAATTCCGACATGAATCCGGAAGACGCGCGCAGTATGTGCTGCCGTCTGCGGATTGACAATCGGGAACTGGAAATGAGAGGCGGCGGGCTTTTCGGTTCCAATCCGCTTACCGGCTCAATTGGTGTTATTACGATCAATATGCCGCGGATCGGTTATTTGGCCAAATCAAAAAAGGATTTCATGCAGCGCCTGGAAAAACTGATGGAATTGGCCAAAGAAAGTCTGGAAACAAAAAGAAAAGTTCTGGAGAAGTTTACCGACAGCGATCTTTATCCTTACACCAAATATTATTTGCGCAATGTGAAAGAAAGATTTGATGAATATTGGAAAAACCATTTTTCCACTATCGGACTGGTCGGAATGAACGAGGCCTGCCTGAATTTATTAGGCAGAAATATTGCTTCGAAAGAAGGTCAGGCCTTTACGAAAAGCGTTCTCGATTTTATGAGAAACAAGCTCATCGATTTTCAGAAGGAAACGGGGAATAATTACAATCTGGAATCAACGCCGGCGGAGGGGACTTCGTATCGCTTGGCCAAGATAGATAAAGAAAAATATCCCGATATTATTTGTGCCGGTAACGGTAACGGCAAATCGAAAAAAGGAGAGCCGTTTTACACGAATTCCACGCAATTGCCGGTTAACTATACCGATGATGTTTTTGAAGCATTGGATTTGCAGGATGAAATTCAAACGAGATACACCGGCGGCACCGTATTTCATACTTTTGCCGGTGAGCGAGTGGATAATCCCCAGGCGGTAAAGACATTGGTTCGTAAAATTTGTTCTAATTATCATTTGCCTTACTTGACTTTTACGCCGACCTTCAGCGTATGTCCATCCCACGGATACATTAAAGGCGAAAAGACGAAGTGTCCGACCTGTGACGATGATTGCGAAGTTTACTCCCGCGTTGTCGGTTATTTGCGTCCGGTCAAGCAATGGAACAAAGGAAAACAAGCGGAATTTAACTCGCGACAGGTATTTAAATTACAGTAATAAAGATAATCTGTAAAAATATAATTATCGGAAAGCCCCGCCAGTCGGGTGGGGCTTTAATATTTGATTCCATAACCGTAAAGAAATGGGAAAATGAAAATCGGCGGTCTGCAAAAAGTATCACTCATTGATTACCCGGATGTGATTTGCGCCGTTGTTTTTTTACAGGGGTGTAATTTCAAGTGTTCTTACTGCCATAATCCGCAACTGGTGGAGCCAAAATTATTCAGTCCCTGTTTGGAGGAAAAAAAAATTCTGGAATTTTTTGGCAACACGCGATTGGAAAGCTCGACGCGGTAACGATAACCGGCGGTGAGCCGACAATTCAAAAAGATTTAATGCGCTTCATTAAGCAAGTCAAAAAAATGGGTTTTGCCGTTAAGCTTGATTCCAACGGCTCACAGCCGCAAGTTATTAAAGATTTTCTTGATGAAAAACTACTGGATTTTATCGCTATGGACATTAAGGCGCCATTGGAAAAATACAAGAGTATCGTGAAAGTTCCTGTCGATACGCAGTCAATAGAAGAAAGTATCAAACTTATTTTAAAATCAAAAATTCCGCATGAATTTCGCACAACGGTGGTGAAATCACAGCTTACAGAAAAAGATATTCTGGAAATTGCCAAACTGATTTCCGGCGCTAAGCGCTATGCCTTACAGAAATTTGTGCCTACAAAAACGCTGGATAAAAAATTCCTTAAAGAAAAAACTTACCCGGATGATGAATTGGAAAAAATAAAAAAACGCCTTGAAAAAGAAATTCCCTCTGTTATAGTCAGATAAACATCTGAATGAATCTGAAGGATACGTGTAATGAGCCAAAATTCAGAAAATAATTGCGGCCTATTTACCTATCAGGATCATATCAAACGACTGACACAAATAGGTGTGGCGCTCTCCGCCGAAAAGAATATCGACCGGCTCCTGGAAATGATTCTATCGGAAGCCCGCAAATTCACCAATGCCGATGGTGGAACGCTTTACTATCATGTCCGATGATGAAACCGAACTTCTCTTTACCATTATCCAAAATGATTCGCTGAATGTCCGCATGGGAGGAACTGCAGGAAAATTACCTGGCCTTCCGTTAAATTGAAGAATACCGATGGTTCTCCCAACCATGAAATGTTTCCGCTCACGTCGCCCTCTCCGGTAAATCGATAAACATCAGCGATGTTTACGACGCTCACGGTTTCAATTTTGGGGGGACGAAAAAGTTCGATAGAGAAACCGGTTATCGTTCCCAGTCCATGCTGGTTATTCCCATGCGTAACCATGAAAAAGACATAATCGGAGTACTCCAGCTTCTCAACGCGCTTGATCCGAAAACAGGTGAAGTGATAAAATTTTCTTTTGAGGCGCAGGAGATGGCGCTCTCTTTAGCATCGCAGGCCGCGGTAGCACTGACCAACAATCAACTGATTCATGATTTGGAAAGTCTTACTCGAATCGTTTATCAAGACAATTGCTACGGCCATTGATGAGAAATCGCCTTATACCGGAGGCCATATCCGGCGTGTCGCCCAATTGACCATGGCCATCGCCCGTAAGGTAAATGAAGCGAGAAGGGGCCTTTTGCCGATATTCAATTTTCGGCGGATCAGCTAAAAGAATTACGCATGGCTGCCTGGCTGCATGATGTAGGGAAAATTACAACGCCTGAGCATATTGTGGATAAAGCGAAGAACTGCAAAAAGTTCTATGACCGCATTAACGATATTAAAACGCGTATCGAATTTATTAAAAAAGATTATCTGTTGACCAAGCCGGCGGCGGTGAAAACTAAAGCAAAAGTTAAGCAAAAATGTTCGTAAAGAAATAAAACGCTTGATGAAGATACCGGTTTCTGGAAAAAATTAATAAGAGCAAGGAATTTATTAAAGATGAGGCAATTAGATTAAAGAAATTGCCGGGCGCAAGTGGAAAATAAATGGGAAAATAAAAGCCCTTTTGACTAAAGACGAAATTTATAATTTGTCTGTTCGTTCCGGAACGTTAAATAAAGAGGAAAGAAATATCGTCAAAAATCACGCGGCCGTCACGCAAAAGATGCTTTCGCAACTTCCTTTTCCGAAGAAGATGCGCCGCATTGCGAATACGCCGCCGCTCACCATGAAAAAATTGATGGCACAGGCTATCCGCTAGGTCTTACGGGGGACAAGCTTTCCCTGCAATCGCGGATTATCGCTATTGCCGATATTTTTGAAGCGCTCACTGCCAAGGATAGGCCATATAAAAAAGGTAAGAGCTCCCCGAGGCGCTAAAAATTATGGAGACGATGGCTAAAATAATAATCATATTGATGCAGATTTGTTTGAGCTGTTTGTTAAAGAAAAAATATACAGCAATGCTATACACTAATAGCCAAGCGTCTAGTACAGGAAATCAATTTAGCGATACATTAA
>CAVXLI010000018.1:0-39356 GCA_963762595.1 uncultured delta proteobacterium | reverse complement strand
ATCCGTCCGGATTTGATGCTGCAGCAAGAACTGATGCCCAGCCACCCATGAAATGGCCTTCCAGTCCGATATTTTGGGGATCAACGATATCCAAAGTACGAAAATACTTAAGCGAGTCCGTTCCGCCAAAACCATTGGCAAATGCCGGTGGATCGGAAAAACCGTGCCCGGTCTGATCGACTGCTAAAACGACATAACCGCGGCGGGCAAATTCAATGGCAAAACCATCCTGTGTTTCGCGGGAATTGATGTATCCGTGAGTGGCAACAATGCCCGGAGCCGGTTTCTCTTTGGTGACACCCCGGGGAATGTACAATAAAGCGCTAATTATTTTACCATTGGATCCTTCAAAGCGAATATCCTGTATTTTAATTGTATTCCCGCCGGTCTGAATAAAATACGCCAATAAACCACCGCCTATAATCAATAAAAGAGCTATTATCAATATCCATTTGGTTTTTTTTGAATTCATATTTCCTCCGCGTTGTTTTATCTTTTGGTATTAAGTTATTATTTATTGTTAGAAATATTCCCAACCTGATAATCAACAATTTTGTTTAGTTTTCGGCTTTTCCAGGGAGGAGCACGGTTAATCAATGAGACCTGAAAGGAAGTTAAAATATTTTCGAATATAAAGATTATAGAGGGCGAGAAAGTCTGACTTTCGAATGGCAATTCTTTGCTCTGGGCGAATCTTACGTTTATTTTGACGGATCTCATAGAAACCACCAAAAACGTTTATTTTAATTTCGTCTGTTCGTCATCGTAAAAAACACATAACCAAAATAAAGTCAAATGATATTCGTGGACAAAACAGGAAACTTCACTTTTTGGAACTTACCCCAGCCTAGACTTAAGAGCTTCGAATTGTTTTTTCAGCCTTTCCGGAAGACGATCTCCGAACTGGGCAAAGTGTTTTTCAATATCGGGAATCTCCGCTTTCCATGCATCCATATCAACCTTGAGCAAATCTTTAATATCCTGCGCGTCAATGGTAAGACCCTTCATATCAAGACCATCAGCCGTCGGCAGTAACCCAATCGGGGTTTTGACCGCGTCAACTTTTCCTTCCACCCGTTCACACATCCATTTCAACACGCGGCTGTTTTCTCCAAATCCGGGCCAGAGCCATCGGCCATCCGGAGTTTTTCGAAACCAGTTCACATAAAAAATTCTGGGGGCTTTATCTTTTAAGTTTGTCGCCCATATCCAGCCAGTGCTGGAAATAATCGCCCATGTTGTATCCGCAGAAAGGCTGCATGGCGAAAGGATCGCGCCTTAAATTTCCCACCGCGCCGATATTGGCGGCTGTTGTTTCCGATGAAGCGGTCGCGCCCAGAAAAACACCATGGTCAAAATTATAGGCTTCATTGACCAGAGGAACAACACCCGCACGGCGTCCGCCAAAAACAAAAATATCAATGGGAACACCTTCGGGTTTTTCCCAATCTTGGACAGATGACCGGACACTGAGAAGCAGGCGCGGTAAAACGCGCATTGGCATGAGCCGCCACTTCCTTATTCTCCGCAGGCCAGTCACGACCTTTCCAGTCAATGGCGTGCTTGGGAGGTTTGCCATCCATTCCTTCCCACCAGATATCGCCGTTGTCGGTTAGAGCGCAGTTGGTAAAAATGACATTTTCTTTGATGGTATCCATCGCCATGGGATTGGAATCATAAGATGTGCCCGGCGCCACACCGAAAAATCCGGCTTCGGGATTGATCGCATAAAGACGGCCGTCAGGACCGATTTTCATCCAGGCAATATCATCGCCGATACATTCGCATTTCCAGCCTTCAATAGTCGGCTGCAGCATGGCCAGATTGGTCTTGCCGCACGCGGAAGGAAATGCCGCCGCGATATGATACTGTTTTCCTTCCGGGCTGGTCAGCCGCAGAATAAGCATATGCTCCGCCATCCAGCCTTCCCGTTTGGCCATAGCCGAAGCAATGCGCAAAGCCAGACATTTTTTACCCAAGAAGCGCGTTGCCGCCGTAACCGGAACCGTAAGACCAGATCAGATTTTCATCCGGAAAATGGCTGATATATTTTTTCTCCATGGGCGCGCAGGGCCAGGAAACATCTTTCTGTCCTTTCGCAAGCGGAGCACCGATGGAATGCAGGCAGGGAATGAATTCGCCGTTCTTTCCCAGTTTATCAAGAACTTTTTTCCCCACGCGGGTCATGATGTGCATATTGCAGACAACGTAAGGACTGTCTGTTATTTCTATGCCGATCTTGGCAATCGGTGATTCAATCGGCCCCATGGAGAAAGGAATCACATACATCGTGCGCCCTTTCATGCATCCTTTATAAAGAGCTTTCATCGTCGCCTTTAATTCATCAGGCGCAACCCAGTTATTTGTGGGACCAGCTTCAATCTGCAGAGGGAGTACTGATATAGGTTCGTGTTCTCCACTCTGGCCACATCAGAAGGATCGGAACGAAACAAAAAACTGTTTTTTCTTTTCTTGAGTTTTATAGCCTGCCGCTTTTTACCATCTGCGACATCAGTCGGTCATATTCCTTTTTGGAGCCGTCGCACCAATATACTGTATCCGGCGGACACATCTGGTCAACTTCTTTAACCCACTTTTTCAGCTTTTCGTTTTTTACATCCATTTCCATAAAATAATATTTCCTTCATTTGCTAAATTTAGTCTTATCCGGCTCTATATTCGAATAATTACCGGCTTTTCATATTTTCGCTAACGTTAACTTATTTTGATGCCTTCTTTGCTGATTTCTTCTTTTCTTCTATCACGGCCTGCGCGGCAGCCAGACGCGCTATCGGTACGCGATAGGGCGAACAACTGACGTAATCCATACCCACGCGGTGGCAGAACATAACGCTGGACGGCTCGCCGCCGTGCTCGCCGCAGATGCCGACTTTCAAATCCGGACGTGTCTTACGTCCGCGTTCGATACCGAATTCTATCAGCTGACCGACGCCGTCCTGATCGAGAATCTGGAAGGGATCAACCGGAATAATTTTCTTCTCCACGTATTCGGGCACAAAGGCGCCGACATCGTCACGGCTGAAGCCGTAAGTCATCTGGGTCAGATCGTTTGTTCCATAACTGAAAAATTCCGCTTCTTCGGCAATCTGATCGGCAAGAAGCGCCGCGCGCGGAATCTCAATCATGGTTCCTACCATGTGCGGTATTTTCTTGAGACCGTATTTGGCGCACACTTCGGGATAAACCTTCTTAACCAGATGTCGCCTGATTTTTGAATTCGGCCACATCGCAGACAACCGGAATCATGATTTCGGGAAGCGCTTTTTTGCCTTCTTTCAGAAGTTCCGCCGCGCCTTCAAGAATAGCGCGAATCTGCATTTCGCTGACTTCAGGATAGGTAATGCCGAGACGCACGCCGCGATGACCCATCATCGGATTGGTCTCGTGCAAATTTTCCGCCCGGCTGTTGAGTTTGTCTATCGAAATATTCAAGCTTTCAGCGAGACGCTGACGTTCTTCAGGATTCTCCGGCACGAATTCATGCAACGGCGGATCCAAAAGGCGAATGGTCACCGGCCTGCCGGCCATCACTTCCATTGTCTTTTTGATGTCGTTTTTGACAAACGGAAATAAATCATTCAATGCCGCGCGGCGTTCTTCATCGGTGTCAGATAGAATCATCTTGCGCAGATAAAATAACGGCTGTTCACTATTCTCTCCGTAGAACATATGTTCGGTGCGGAAGAGGCCGATGCCTTCGGCGCCGAATTGTATGGCTCTGGCGGCATCTTTTGGTGTTTCGGCGTTTGTGCGGATTTTGAGACGCCGGATCTGAATCGCAAATTTTCATGAAGGCAACAAAATTCTTATCATCTTTTGTCCCGCTGATCATGGCTAATGCGCCTTTGTACACACGTCCATTGGTTCCATTGAGAGTAATTGTTTCACCTTCGCGCACGATTTTTCCGTCAACCGTCATTGTCTTCTGCTGTATATCAATGCGTAGAGATCCAGCGCCGACGATACAGCATCTTGCCCCAACCGCGAGCAACCAATGCGGCGTGTGAGGTCATGCCGCCGCGCGCAGTGAGAATTCCTTGAGCCGCGCGCATGCCTTCGACATCTTCGGGATTAGTTTCCTCACGTACGAGAATAACTTTCTTGCCTTCTTTGTTACAACTGCACTGCGTCGTCCGCAGTAAACACAACCTGTCCTACCGCTCCGCCGGGACCGGCAGGCAGACCCTTGGCCAGAAAATCTCCCTTCATTTCCGCTGTCGGGTCAACCATCGGGTGGAGCAGTTCATCGAGCTGGGATGGGGTCACGCGCATAACCGCTTCGCCCGCGCTGATCATCTTACTCTTATACATCTCCACTGCCATGCGTACGGCAGCCGGACCGTTGCGCTTGCCGTTGCGCGTCTGCAGCATCCAGACGCGGCCGTCTTGAATAGTAAATTCCAGATCCTGCATATCTTTGAAGTGGGATTCCAGTTTCTGGCGGATTTTTTTGAGCAACGCATAAGCTTTGGGCATGGCTTTCTCGAGGCTAGGATGCCCTTCAGTATCGTCCGACTGTCGCATTTCTTCATTGATCGGATTCGGCGTACGAATACCGGCAACAACATCTTCGCCCTGAGCGTTCGGCAGCCACTCGCCGTAGAATTTGTTTTCGCCGGTAGCCGGATTACGGGTGAAAGGCCACGCCTGTGGCTGAGTTTTCACCCATGTTGCCGAACACCATTGCCTGCACGTTGACCGCAGTACCCCATTCATCGGGAATTCCTTCAATCCTGCGGTAGGAAATGGCGCGCTTTCCGTTCCAGCTTTTAAAGACAGCGCCGATAGCGCCCCATAACTGTTCATTGGCATCATCAGGGAAGGGTTTGCCGATGACTTGCATTACCTTGTCCTTGTAAATTTCGGCAAGTTCGGCCAGATCATGCTCCGTAAGATCGACATCCGTTCGTGACTTGCGGCGCTGTTTCATAGCCGCCAGCTCCCGCTCCAACTGCTGGCGAACACCCATGCCTTCCGCGGGTTCAAGGCCTTCGGCTTTTTCCATGACAACGTCCGAATACATTTGGATTAAGCGGCGGTATGAATCCCAGACAAAGCGGGCATTTTTTGTCTTCTCGATCATGCCGGAAATGGTTTTAGAAGTAAGACCGATATTCAGAACTGTTTCCATCATACCGGGCATGCTTTTGCGCGCACCGGAACGCGCTGAACACAGCAAGAGGATTCTTCGGATCACCGAACTTCATGCCGGCTTCCCGCTCCATTTTTTGCAGGGCTTTATAAACCTGCTCTCTTAAGACCTTGAGGATAACGACCTTTATTTTTGTAAAAAGCCGTACAAACTTCCGTAGTAATAGTAAAACCCGGCGGGATAGGAATTTTGAGATGGGCCATTTCCGCAAGGCCGACGCCTTTGCCTCCCAATAAATTCTTATCTTTTCCATATCCTTCCGAAAAGGTATAAACAAATTTCGCGCCCATTATGTCGCTTTTCAACCTCCTTATATTAATTCCGATTTTATATTTGATTTTTAATATCGGCACAGTAGTATCCTTGTTGTCAAGATAAAAATACATGTTTTGATGATTTGTAAGCTGGCATTTTCCAGCACCCCTTTTTTCAAAATTCTTACTGTCACCCTCGTTGATTTTTTCAGTAAGTTTTGACATTTTGTTGTTTAATTTTGTTGTTTAATTTTCTTGACAAAAAGGGGGGGCTTGTTCATATACTCGCCCAATAAAAGAACAAGCTTTCATCAACATAGTAACTGATTGTGCAGGGGAGACATTATCACCAGTTATTTGCAATAAATATAGATCCGTACGGGTTTATTAATTCTGACCCGGGGTTTATTGTTAGACTGTGTGCCTGAAATTACAAAAAATATTCTCGTATTAGCCAGGGAGAGTATAAATTTGCCAATCGCAAGGGACACATTAACAAGATGGAAACTTTTTAGTCTTTTGCCGCAAGAAAGCTTAGGTTTCTTGCCGGCATACTTTAATCAACTTTTTTATTTTTATTTCCAGTGTGGATTCCGGTTTGATTACCGGTGGTCAAGTACCATAAAATAAAAGTTTAGGGGGTAGATTTTATGAAAGGTAAAGTGTTTTTATTTATCGCTGTAATTATGATTATCGTCGGCGGAATAATCGCCAACCTTGTGCAAAACAATTTTTACCAGGTTAAGGTTCGCGATGTTCGTTTTGCGACGGCTGATGGTTCGATCATGAGCGCCCTTTTGTTTATCCCGAAAAATGCCACGCCGAAGACGCCGGCGCCCGGCATTCTTGCTGTTCATGGCTATATTAATTCGCGGGAAACGCAGTCGGGATTTGCGATTGAATTTGCGCGCCGTGGCTGGGTCGTTCTGGAAATCGATCAGAGCGGGCACGGATATACCGACCCTCCGGCTTTCGCCAACGGTTTCGGCGGTCTGCCCGGCCTGGCCTATCTCCGCAGCCTTGATTTTGTCGATAAGAACAAAATCGGCATGGAAGGTCATTCCATGGGTGGGTGGGCAATTCTCGCCGCGGCCATGGCTCGTCCCAACGACTATAAGGCACTGGTTCTGGAAGGATCGTCCACTGGAGCGCCCTTCGCCGCGGAGGGAAGCACTACCTATCCCAAAAACATGGCTCTGGTATTCAGCACATTTGACGAGTTTTCCTTACTTATGTGGGGCGTACCGGTAGCACGCAACGTTGTCAACAGTGATAAACTTAAAAAAGTGTTCGGTGTAACCGGAGCAATCGAACCCGACAAAATATACGGTTCCATCGAAAAAGGAACGGCGCGCGTTCTTTATCAGCCTGTGACAACCCATCCGGGCGATCACCTGTCACCAACAGCGATCGGTTATGCCATCTCCTGGTTCCAGAAAACACTGGGTGAAGAAAAAACCCTCGCTCCTTCCAATCAAATCTGGCTCTGGAAGGAAATCGCCACCCTTATCGGCCTTATCGGTTGCATCCTGCTTGTATTTGCGGCCGGCAATCTTCTGCTGCAGGCTGGATATTTCAAATCCTTGCAAGGAACACCTCAAAACCCGAAACCCGCGAGCGGAGTCGGGTGGTGGGTCGCTGCCATTCTCATGATTATAATCGGACCTTTAACCTATTTCCCGTCAACGCTTATCGCCTATGCCAAGTTCAAGCAATCCTGGCTCTTCCCCCAGCAGATTACAAATGATATCGTGTTATGGCTCTTGGTAATTACGGTCATTTCTCTTATCCTGTTTGTGATCTGGCATTTGCTTAACAAGAAAAATGGCGGAAATGCGGTATCATACGGCCTCAAAGCTGCCGGTGGTTCTACGTGGAAAAAGATCGGACTTTCCGCCTGGTTTGCCTTCCTGGTTACGGCCGTAGCATATTTGTCGGTTATGGTGATTTCTTATTTCTTTACCGTGGATTTCAGATTCTGGATTATGCCCATCAAACCCATGAGTGCAACACAGTTTAAAATAGCATTACGTTACGTAATACCTCTGGCTCTATTTTACCTGATGTTTGCAGTTGTTCTGCACGGGCAGTTGCGTTCTCTGACCGGTTCATTAAAAAAGAAAATGTTCATGAGTGCGATACTGGGATCACTGGGCTATCTCATATTGCTTCTGGTTATGTACATACCCATTTTAGCAGGAGGAGTGGCCCCATTCATCAATACAATATACCAGACATTGTTCGTGATTGTAGCGATGCAGTTGTTCCCGTTGTTCATTATCGTCACTTTAATATCGACCTATTTTTACGAAAAAACGGGGCTTATCTATACCGGTGCGTTCGTAAATGCCATCTTCATAACATGGTATATGGTGGCGGCACAGGCGACGCACATTGCTCTTTGCTAACAGTAAATCCTATTTTATCAAATTAAATAGCCACCGGGTAAGCCAGGCCCGGTGGCTATTGCCTTTCTGCATAAGATTATCATTATAATCGAGAAAAAAATGTTTGCATTAAGATAAGATTGACAAAATCCATCCTATTCACTATCACATAATTTCACTATTCACTTTACAAAACGAGACATGAAAACATACCTATGCATTCATGAAAATAACTTATTCATAAGAAAGGAGAATCGACGATGATAAAAACAGTTGAACAATATCTGGAAAGCTTAAATGACGGCAGAAAAGTATGGTGTATGGGAGAAAAAGTAGCCGATGTAAGGACCCATCCGACGGTGAGTACAATAATCAGAACGGCTGCTATGGACTATGTCCTGCCGAACCATCCCGATTATCGGCATCTTTTTGTCACGCAGGACAAGGATGGGGAGGATATTAATTTCTTGCTTACCTCTCCGAAAACGCCGGAAGACATGCTCCGAAGGCGGGAATGCTACACCGTTGGAATCAGATCCGGCGGCGGCGTGATTGTGCATTGCATGGGCGCCGATGCGCTGGCCGCCTTTACCGTTGCCGCCCAGGTCATGGACAACAAGCTGGGCACCGGGTACATGGAACGTGTCGAACAGTATCGCCGACATTTGCAAAAGAACGACCTTGCTATCACCGGCGCCATTACGGATGCGAAAGGGGACAGAAGCCTTCATCCCTCACAGCAGAAACAGCACAAGGACTTTTACTTGAAAATCGTGGATCGGCAGAAGGACGGCATCGTGGTTCGGGGCGCCAAAGTACATATCAGTGCCTCTCCCTGTGCCAATGAGTTGCTTTGCCTGCCCTGCCGAACGCATGGAGAAGCGGACAAGGACTATGCCCTTGCTTTTGCCGTACCCGTCAACGCGCCCGGCGTCAAGCTGTTGGGTGTTGAGCCAAATGTGCGGCTCTACGATGATGAATGTGAATTCGACTATCCGATGTCAAACCATATGCAGCCGTCGGAATCCCTGATCATTTTCGACGACGTCTTTGTGCCATGGGAAAGGGTGTTCATGTGCGGCGAGTGGCAGTTCTCACAGATCCTGGCCTATGCCTTTGCCAGTTATCACCGCCTCTTCGGCACCTGCAAAATGACGGGAACCCTCGAAGTCATGACCGGGGCGGCGAGCCTGATCGCTGAATATAACGGCGTCCAGAATGTCCCACATGTCCGGAAAAAGCTGGCCTGGATGGCCTATATTACGGAAACGGTGCAGATGCTTGGTAAACAGGCCTGTCTGGAGCCTATCACCGAATTCGGGATGGATGTCATGATGCCCAACCGGATGGCCATTAATGCGTCGAAGTTCACCTATGCGAGCAATTTTCACACGATGTGCCAGCACATGCAGGATATCGGCGGAGGATTGACCACTACCGTGCCGACCTACCGGGATTGGAAGAATCCTGAAATACAGCCCTTTATTGAAAAATATCTGTCGGCAAAAGACGGTGTACCCACCGAGAACCGGCTTCGCATATTGCGGCTCATCAAGGACATCACCGGAAATCACTATCAGGTCGACACCATTCACGGCGAGGGCTCCATGGCCGCACAGGAAATGTTTTTGTATGGCAGCGCCGATTGGAAAAAGCTGAAATCGGCAGCCATGCGGGCAGCAAACATTGACGGCTGGCAGGACGATGCAACTTACGGGAAACTTTTATCGAAGAAAAATCAGGTAAAAATGCCCAAGGTTGACGAATCCTATAAAAGCATACCGATAACGGCTAAGAAAAAATAGCTGCGGCGAATGATCAGTGGTGAGTAGCAAAATGAGCGATGATAAATTATATCTGGTCCTGATGGGTCTTCCGGCAAGAGGAAAATCAACGCTGGCGATACGCCTGCAAGATGCTTTTAGAAAAAGCCGGATTTCCGCGAAGATATTCAACAACGGCAATCTCCGGAGAGCATATCTTCCTCTAAAAGAAACTTCCTCAGCAAACTTTTATCATCCGGATAATACTTCCGCCGTAGAAATGAGAAAAAAATTCGCTCACATGAACATGAAACGGGCAAAAACTTATCTGGAAGGCAAAGGGCGGGTGGCGATACTCGACGCGGCCAACGTTAGCAGGGCGCGGCGCAAAATGATCGAGGAAAACCTCGATAACCACCCGATTCTTTTTATCGAGTGCATTAACGACGATCAGGAAATACTCCACTTAAGCATCCTGGAAAAAACGAGACTACCGGAATTTTCCCGGCTCGGTCACCAGAAGGCACAAGCGGAATTCATGAAACGGATAGATAACTACCGAATGATTTACACTCCATTAAAAACCGAAAGAAATTACTTTCGCATAGACTCTTTGCAAAACAAGATCATTGGAAGAAAAACAAAGCGATCCTATCCCGCTTTATTTGCTGATTAAGGACATCCTGATTACTGACGTGGTCAAAAATCTTTTTCTTATCCGGCACGCAGAAACGAAATTCAACACCATCGACCGTATCGGCGGAGATTCGACTCTCACCGCGAAAGGGATATTTCAGGCCAAAGCCCTGGGACGGTTTTTTCAAAGCCGGAAAATATCCTATATCTTTACCAGCAACAAAGAACGGACAATTCAGACGGCTCGGTCCATCTGCGCAATGCAGAAGAATTGTAAGATTATTCCCATCAAGGAATTCGATGAAATCAACGGCGGCATTTGCGAAGGCATGACTTACAAAGATATTGAAAAGACCGTGCCCGAGGTTTATCACGCGCGAAAAGCGGATAAATACCACTATGTCTATCCGCAAGGGGAAAGCTACGAGACAATGAAACCGCGCATCGAAGCGGGACTCAAGAAAGCATTTTTCTTAAACCGTCACTCCGACAACATCATGATTGTCGGCCATCAGGCGGTAAACCGGATGATTCTTGCTCATTTTCTTTACCGGCGCGATGATGATGTACCTTACATCTATGTTCCGCAGGACGAATTTTATCACATTGTCTCCATGCAGGATAAAAAGCTGTTCGAGCTGAAGCCCTACGCCTGAACGCGCTCAATTCAGACACCTGTTGATTTTATGTATTTTTTGTCCTTGATAAAATATTAGTATGCGCTATATTTTAACCATCGGTTTGAATAAACTAAGTTTGCATATAATAGTTGGAGGACAATCATATGGCAGAAGGAATACTTAAAGCTATAGGCTGGCCACACGTTGCATTATTGTTAACCGTGTTCTTTTTTCTATTGTTTAGAAAGCCGTTAGTCGGACTAATATCTCGTATTACTTCAATTGATAAAAGCGGAATAAAAGCATCTCAAACACCAGAAGCACAGCGAGAAGAGAAAAAGAAGGAGACTGTCCAACAGTTACTCCTTGCGATTGGTGACTCAATCGTGCTCCGGGATATAGAAGGTCGTATCAAAGCGGATTTAAAGGAAAAAGGTTTAGAAACAGATGGTGATACAATAAAAGTGTTAATAAAACACTTTGCTGGGACAAAAGTGCTTTTGGAATTTGAACAGATTCACAATCTAATTTTTGGTAGCCAGATTTTCTTGCTGAAAAAACTCAACGAAGTAGCGGGACAAGGAAAGCCAGCAGAATTTGTAGCAAAATATTTTGATAGCGTAAAAGGCCTTTTCCCAGAACAGTTAGGCAATTGGACACTGGATCAATATCTGGCTTTCCTTATAGGACGCTCGCTTCTTACTACTAAAGGTAATATTTATCATATAACAAACTTAGGTGTGGAGTATCTAACCTGGATGATAAGAAATGGCAAGAATGAATCTAATCCATTGTAAAGCCAATAACCAAGCAATGAACTAGACGCAAGAGGAAATCCATGGGATGTTTCACACAAATTATAAACATGAAATAATTGCTAATTAGTCCGGCTTAGATATTTCTAGAATGTCTTATTGAGAACCAATTATTTTCAGGAGGAAAAAATAATGAAACGATTCATCTGCGGACTGATTGTGGGTCTTTGTCTCGGTGTCGCAATCAGCGCTGCCGCAGCAAAGATTGTAGGAGACACCGGCTATTTATTTGGTTGGGATGTTACTGTGGGCGGTGAAACGGTATGTAGTGACCCGTACATCTGGACATCAACCCACGAAATTGAGTGTGATTGAACAAATCGGAAAACACCTCTTACAGCAGATCTTTTTACCCAGCCATTATTCTTCCTTTTCGCAAAGTTCAATTAACATACCAAAAGTAGATTTGGGATGGAGAAAGGCGATTTTTGCCCCGCCCGCGCCGCGCCTGGGCTTTTCGTCAATTAACTGAACACCCTTGGCTTTGAGTTCAGCCAGAGCTTCTTCCAGGTTTTCCACACGAAAGGCAATATGCTGAATTCCTTCTCCCTTTTTTTCAATATATTTCGCGATGGGGCCATCGGCAGATGTGGATTCCAAAAGCTCGACTTCCGTATCGCCAACCGGGAAAAAAGCTGTGGTTACCTTTTGCTCCGCGACAGTTTCACTTCCGGCATGACTAAGGCCGAGAAGCTCGCTGTAAAGTTGTTTTGCCGCGTCAATACTTTTCACGGCAACACCGATATGATCAACTTTCAGAATTTTCATGTTTTCTCCTTGAATATTTTTTCTAATTACGCTGACGCGCGTGCGTCTGGATGAATTCAACAATCTCCCTGGTGGATGTTCCTGGTCCAAAAATTTCCGCGATACCGGATTTCTTCAACTCCGCAACATCTTCATTAGGAATGATGCCCCCTCCTACCACCATAACGTCATTCAATCCTTTTTCACGAAGCAGTTCCATGACTCTGGGAAAAAAATAATTATGCACGCCGGAAAGACTGCTTAATCCGACCACATCAGCATCTTCCTGCAGGGCGGTAGCGACGATCATTTCGGGAGTCTGCCTTAATCCCGTGTAAATCACTTCCATCCCCGCTTCCATAAATATTCTTGCCAGAAGTTTCGCCCCGCGGTCATGCCCGTCTAAACCCGGCTTAGCTATAACTATCCTGATTTTCCTTTTACTTCCCATTTAAATAATCCTCCGATAAATATCTTCCCGCCATAACTTTACAGGCTGCTCAAAAATGCTCGGATACAAGGCCTCCGAAAACCTGGGGAGCGAAGGCGTACTTTTGGGCGTACGTCGTAGCGACTAAGGTTGAGGGAACGCCGTAGACGGGCGTTTTTCAGCAACCTGATTAAAAGAACTGTTTTGGTTTATATTCGCCGTATATCTCTCGCCATACATTACAGATTTCGCCGATTGTCGCATTGGCTTTTACTGCTTCGATTACGGCCGGCATCACGTTTTCATTAGTCGGGGAAACTTTCCTCAGATACTCCATTGCCTTTTCCCACTTGGTTTTGTCGCGTTTAGTGCGCATTTCCCGAAGCTTTTTCGCTTCCGTCTCGCCCACCTTCATATCCACTTTCAAAAGATTCGTCGGAGGCGGCTCCTCCATTGTATACTTGTTAATGCCGACATATACACGTTCTTGACTTTCGATTTCCTTCTGAAAGCTGTAAGCGCTTTGCTGAATTTCCTTCTGAATAAAGGCCTGTTCAATGGCGGCTAGCGTTCCGCCCATGGTATCTATCTTTTTAATATACTCTTCCGTCTGTGTTTCAATCTTGTCGGTCATGGCCTCAATAAAATACGAACCGGCCAGTGGATCTATCGTATCTGTGGCGCCGCTTTCTTCGGCCACGATCTGCTGAGTGCGGAGTGCAACCGTTACGGCCTTCTCGGTGGGCAGACACAGGGCCTCGTCATAGGAATTTGTGTGCAGTGATTGACAACCGCCCAGCGCTGCGGCATAGGTCTGCAGAGCAACCCTGACGATGTTATTCAACGGTTGCTGCGCGGTTAGAGTAACGCCTCCGGTTTGCACATGGAAGCGCAGCATCATGGAACGCGGATCTTTGGCGCCGAAACGTTCCTTCATCACCTTCGCCCAGCACCTGCGGGCAGCCCTGAATTTTGCCGTTTCCTCAAATACATTAGTAAAGGCGCTGAAAAAGAAACTGAGGCGGGGGGCAAAAGTATCAACATCAAGGCCGCGGTCAATGCAGGCCTGAACATAAGCGATGCCGTCCGCTATGGTGAAGGCCACTTCCTGTGCCGCGGTTGCGCCCGCTTCCCGTATATGATACCCGCTGATGCTGATCGAATTCCACCGGGGAACATTCTGGAAACAATATTCGATTAAATCCACCGTAAGCTTCATGCTCGGCTGAGGAGGATAGATGTACTGGCCGCGGACTGTAATTTCCTTGAGGATATCGTTTTGCACCGTACCGCCGAGCTTATCGTAGGAAACACCCTGCTCATCGGCAACCGCCAGATACATGGCCAGAAGCACGCGTGGCCGGAGCGTTGATCGTCATGGATGTCGTAACCTTATCCAGAGGAATCTTATCGAACAGGACGCGCATGTCTCCGATATAGTCTATGGCCACACCGACCTTGCCGACCTCGCCCATGGAAAGCGGATGATCGCTGTCATACCCCGCCTGGGTGGGAAGATCAAAGGCGACGCTGATACCTGTCTGACCTTGATTGAGCAGATAGCGATAGCGTTCATTGCTCTCTTGCGCGCTGCCGAATCCGGCGTACTGGCGCATCGTCCAGAAGCGCCCGCGGTACATTGTGGGCTGAACACCGCGGGTGAAGGGATACTGACCCGGATAGCCGATCTCGTCGTTATAGTTAACGTCTGCGGTTTCCAGCGGCGTATAAAGTCTCTCTATGGGTGTACCGGAAATACTGGTGAAGACTTCTTTGCGCTCCTTTTCGCGGACCAGAAATTTTTGCAGTATTTCTTTTCCCCACTTATCTTTGGCAGCTTTCGTCTTTTTCATTTCATCTTTATCAAACATTTTTACTGCTCCATTTTTACTTTTTGCAAGATTGTCAGTATTTTATTTTTTAATAATCAAAGCATCTGCAACTTTCGCGCCGCAAGCGTTAAGCATCAGGGGATTGATGTCCAGCTCTTTTATGACATCTTTATGGTCAGTCACCAAACGCGAAACCCTCAAAATAACATCCACCAGCGCATCCATATCCACAGGCGGCTTGCCTCTCATCCCCTGCAATACACGATAACCTTTGATCTCTTTTATCAATTCCTGGGCATCTTTGCGCTTAAGCGGCGCTATACGGAAAGAGATGTCTTTCAGAGCCTCCACAAAAATACCACCGAGACCGAACATAATCACCTGACCAAACACCGGATCCTCCGTCGTGCCGATAATTACCTCTACTCCATCCTTTAACATTTCCTGCACCAGAACGCCCTGTATTTTAGCTTCCGGCATATATTTTTTGGCGTTGGAGATGATCTCGTTATAACCCGCGCGAACCTCCGCGTCGCTTGCTATATTCAGCTTGATACCTCCGGCTTCCGTCTTATGGAAAATCTGTGCGGACTGAATCTTTAAAGCCACCGGGTAACCAATTTGCCGGGCCGACTCTACCGCCATATCAGCGGATGTAGCCAGCTCTTCACGGGTTACAGATATCCCATACCCGCTCAAAATTTTTTTTGCCTCATATTCCGATAAAGCATCAGGGTTGTTTATCAACATTCCCGTCTCTTTAGTTGGACTTATATCCTGCCTGTCCGTCCCTGCGTCTGCAGCTTGTCTGACCTTGGCGCTGTACCAGGCCAGGTTATTCAACGCCTGTATCGTGTGCAAGTGATCTCTCAGCACCGGCATACCGGAGTCTTCAATCGATTTAATGGCCTTGGCTATAACCTCTGAAGAAGAGATATTGTGAACCGTGAGCACGATAGGTTTGGTCGTTGATTGATAAATTTCGATGAGGTCTTTCGCCAGAATCGGTGCGCTGTGAGGCATAAATCCCATGGCCACCGCTATCATATGAATATTATCATCCGCCACAAGGGTTCTCAGGCAACGGCCGAGCATTTCCGGTTCGGCTACTGCCGCTGATGTCAGATCCACCGGATTTTTGGCGGAACCAAATGGGGGAAGGTATGATTCCAACATGCGGCGCGTCTCACCTTTGAATTCCGGCACGTTCAATCCCAGAGCCTCAGCTTTATCGGCCATCATAACTCCCGCGCCGCCGGAAATGGAAAGAATACCGATATTATTCCCTTGCGGCATGCGGCCGCTACGATGAACGATAACGAAAGATGTCAGTTCACCCAACGTTTCTATACGAATAATTCCCATTTGCCGGAAAAACGCGTCATATATCTGATCATCCCCGGCCAGAGATCCGGTATGGGATGAAGCCGCTCGCGCGCCGGCACTTGTCCGGCCTACTTTCATTATCAAGATCGGCTTTTTCAGTTCCAGGGCATCTTGCGCCGCCTTACGGAATTTAGCTCCGTTTTTGGCGCCTTCCAAATATCCGCCGATAACCTTAGTTTCGGGAGTGGTCAAAAGATAAGAAAGGAAATCGGAAAATTCAGTATCGGCTTCATTCCCGACACTGACAAATGAACTGAAACCGACACCCGCCTGAACTGCCTGAGCGAATATCAAAGTCCCGAAAGCGCCGCTTTGCGTGACGAACCCCAGAGACATCGGATAGACCGGTTTTAAATCAACAATGTTGGCAAAGGAAGCCATAACCGACTTGCTCAAATTGACAAGTCCGACGCAATTAGGGCCTAATATCCTCAGATTATTTTTTCTGGCCAGTTGTGTTACCTGTTCTTGAAGTGCCCTGCCTTCCGGGCCCACTTCAGAAAATCCCGAAGTGAAGAGCACCACCGCCTTGACTTTTTTAACTATGCACTGTTCCAATGCCGCAAGCACTGCTTGTGCGGGAATGCTGACAATGACCATATCCACATCGTAGGGTATATCCAATAATGAAGGATAGCATTTAACACCGTGGATTTCCGTATAATTAGGATTTATCGGATACAACTTGCCCGCGTAGTTCCATTTCAGCAGAGCATTCAAAGACCTGCCGCTCGGCTTGCGAATATCCTTGGACACGCCTATGAGCGCGATAGAGCGAGGGTTAAAGAAATACTCCATAGCCGATATATCGCCATTCCCGTTTTTTTTATCCATTTCAGCTATTGTCCTTCATTTGTAATATTCGTCATTTCAGCAAGTCTCAGTAAAAATACAGCCGAAAATTGATCACCCGGTTGAACAAAGCGGCAATTACCACAACATCTGCTTTAAAAGGCTAAGGCGTATATAATTCCCAATATCGCAAGTCAAGCATGGTCTTCAATTATTTGCCAATACAATATATTTTTTCGTAGCAACCCGGATTATTCCTGGAGTGTTTACAGCGATATTTTAAGGATGCCGCATAAAACATTTATACATGGATAGCACTGGCCTCGTAGATATTCATCTTCGGTGGCTCGGCGGCAAGCGGAGACACCGCTTTCACGAAAGCACGGGAAGCAGGCAGAGTGAAATGTGCCGTCAGCGCTTTGCGGTCGGACCACTCTTCAACGAACACAAGGCGCAGTGAATTTTCAGCATCTTGATGCACCGCATGAGTAAGACAACCCGGCTCAGACCGTGAACGCCGCACATGCTCCAGACTCATAGCAAGAAGCTCGTTTAGAGAGTCGGTTTTGGCAAGAATACTGCCGACAATTATGATCATGTTAATCTCCAAATTACGCATTTATAGATTAAGAAAAAGCCTGTTACTCCCCGGGGAACCATGAACTTTCTCGAAACTTGGATGCCGCTTTTCCCTGCTCAATTTAAATCCCTATTTCTCATATACTACCGGGGGAGGTTGTTTTTTTTCTAATTGCAGATAGAATTTACCTCTGTTCTCTTATTTCCTGCCCATGTTTACATAAGATGATGCCCACCGTCCAACAATAGTGTCTCACCGGTCACGAGCACGGCGTCTTCGATGAAGTAGCGGACAGTAGCTGCAATCATCTCCGGAGTAGCTGTCATCCGCAGGGGCAGTGTAGTCTCCAGATAATCTTTTGTATTTTTATATCTTTCCTGACCCATTCCCGCCTGCAGCCATTCACCCTGAATGAAACCGGGGCATATGGCGTTGATTCGAATCTCCGGACCCAAAACACGGGCGAGCGCAATGGTCATGTTGATGAGCGCAGCCTTAGAGGCGCAATAGGCGACAGAACTGCCGATTCCCCATACACCGGCGATTGAGGCTATGTTAACAATAGCCCCTTTACCGACAGTCTTCATATGCGGGGCTACTGCTCTGATCATTTGGTAGGGGCCGACCAGATTAATGCTGTATATGCGCAAGAAGTCTTCTTTGGATAGCCCCTCGAGATTATCGTGGGCATTAAATTTCGTGGTCCCGGCGTTGTTCACAAGAACGTCGATGCGGTTCCACTTCGCCACAGCCTCATCAGCCATGCGACGGCAATCTTTATCCTCAGAAACGTCAGCTTTGCAGAGTAAAGTATCAGCTCCTAAGGATTCACACGTCTCCTGAACCTTCCTGGCTTCCTTTTCGCTTTTAGAATAATTAACCACAACATTATAGCCATTTTTCGCAAGCAGCCTTACAGTTGCGGCGCCGACGCCCCGGGATGATCCTGTGACGATGGCGACCAGCCTAGACCCTTTCATTGCCATCCTCCTTATTATAATGAATATGTTTGCCTCTATCATAACAAGAGGCAAGCCTGCAAATTAATTCCAAACAGAAAAGATAATTGTTGAGCTTTGCTATTTACTTTATGCCAACCGTATATCAATATTCATAATTTTAAAGGCACTAAAGCTTTTTGGCCTTATTCATCATATTGGTGATCGTCAATTCCAGCGCCAGTTCCCTTCCCGCAGATTGCGCCGGCGCAAAGTTTCTGATGAATTCTATTTCTTCATCCGTCGGACGAGGGGTCTCGTGACAAATCGGGGGCAATCTTTAAATCCCACGGCACATCTTTTTTTACATCTTGCACAGTCACTCGGGGATGAATCTGGGCAAGATACATCTCTTTGGTAACAGGATCGAACCTAAAAACACCTTTTGTCGTTAACAGCATAGACGGTCCCGAACCTTTGGGAAAAAGTCCGGATTTATCCCGGCTGTCTCCTCCATCAAGGTATCCGGGAGAGGTCATATAATCCAGCTTGTTCACAAAATTTCCCCCCAGCATCGTGAGCACCGTTCTTTTCGCGTACGAAATGAAATCGGCAGCGCCGCCCGATCCCGGCAGCCTCATTGTCGGTTTGTAATAATCGCCGATAGCCGTGGTATTGACATTGCCATATTTATCAACCTGGCCTACACCCAGAAAACAAACATCGACAAAACCGCGGTAGGTCATGGTAAAGGCGGAAAACAAATCGGTGGCATAGGAAAATCCGCGGCAGGAATGGGCATCGGCGATATGATTTAAGGGTAGAAGCGGTTCAAAATCTATGATCCCCGATTCCATCATGAGGGTGGCATGGGGGGCATACAAGGCCTTGGCCAGCGCTCCGGCAGTCGTGGGCAATCCCACGCCCAGGATAACATTTTCATGGTCGCGTATTTCCTTGGCAACGGCAATCACCAAAAGTTCCTGCAGCGTATACGGTTTACTCATAAAGCTTCCCCCTTTCTTTCAATGTCTTCTCCAACTCTTCCATTGTCAGGCCCATATTTCTCTCTCTACCCTCCCTGTCCCATCTCGTGGTGAAGGCGGAGCCGTAGTTGGCAGGAGCGGAATAAAAGGCCTTGGCCTTGATGCCGTCCAGGACACTGCTTCCGAATCTTTGTATATAACGATCAATATAGGCCGCGCGGTTTTCGCAGCCGTAAACCCACTCGTCCATCCAGGCCTTTAAGTCCGTCGGCCGTACCATCGGCCATCATAAACAAACCGTACATGAAGAAGTCTATATTATAGTGACCCAGAACCTCCGTAGGATGTGCGCCCCAGGGAACCTCAATCACCGCATCGACCCGATAGGCAGGAATAATAGTCAAATGGGGACTTGATTGAATTACATCATGCTCGACTATTTCCTCGCAGGAGACGATAATCCTTTTGCTGGCCAGAGCCGCGGCGGCCACACTACCCAGGGCTCCCCAATACTGGGCGTTTCCATCTTTATCCGCCCTCTGCACATGGACAATACAGACATCGGGATTTGCCGCCGGTACCGTCAGCAAATTCTTTCCGGTGTAGGGACATTTGATCACACGAAATTTATCTTCACCCATAAAACTTCTTTTGCGGAAAAGATCCGTGGCCATAACACCTTCCAATACCTGGATGAAGCTAAGACCGTGCATGCCCGCAACCAGCCGTGCGTTGTAGTCAAAGTTCGTATAGTCCTCCATTTCGAGAGTACCCGCGTTCAACGCCCGCTCCACAGCGGAACCGCCTTTTCTACCGCCTGCACGTATGACATAGGTTGTAACCAGTCGGTCAACACATCCGGCTCCGACGAGAACCTCGACATCAAAGATTCCCGATTGCGAATACAGGGTAAAGCCCTTTTTCTTTTGTCGGATGACCTCATAAACAAGCTCGGCACAGCTTCCCACGGTATAATTACCGATAATCAGATGATCACCGTTATGCACAAACTTACTGATTGCCTCTTTCGCAGTCATGATTTTGCCGTTTGCTTCCGCCATATATGCCTCCTTTCCTTTTTGAAGAAATTATGAAATATTCATTAAGTTTCGAGTTAAAAAATAAGATACCCCGCAGCAAGCTACAGGGTATCTTAAGCAAATCATCTTCCTCTACTCGCAACAGGGCAAATATCGCCACCCTCTGAGTTTAAAATGCCGCATCGACCCATAACGAGCCGGGGCTTTATTAAGGGAGTGTCAGGAATTATTTCAGACTTCCAGATATTTCTCCCGAACCTGCTTGTTGTCCCTCAACTCCTCTACGGAGCCCTTGAATCCGATGTGCGCCTTACCCATCAGATAAACCCGGCTGGCCAGAGATAAGGCCACCTTAAGGTTATGCTCCACCAACAGGATGGAAACACCCGCCTTGTTGATTTCTTCCAGCACATTCCTCACTTCCTGCACCATGAGCGGCGCCAAGCCTTCCGTGGGTTCATCCACAAGCAAGCAGCCGCGGATTCCCCATGAGCGAACGGCCAATAGCTAACATCTGCTGTTCTCCGCCGGATAAAAATTTCCCCTTCTGGTGGGTTCGTTCTTTGAGCATCGGGAAGTGGCTAAAAATTCTGTCAATTGTCCATAAGTTCGGGTCATTGGGGTCACCCATTTTACCCCCTTTGATTCCCAGAAATAGGTTATCCAGCACGGAGAGTTCGGGGAAAATCCGCCTATCTTCAGGAACATAACCAACGCCCGCCTGGGCTGCCTTATACGGCGGATAACCCGTAATCTCCCGGCCTTCAAAGACAACCGATCCCGATTTTGATTTGACCAGCCCCATAATAGTCTTCAGGGTTGTGCTTTTCCCCATACCATTTCTGCCCAGAAGGGCAATTAATTCCCCTTCGGCAACATTCAGGGATATACCCTGCAACACATGGCTCGCGCCGTAGTAAGTATTCAGATCTTCAACTTCCAATAACATCTTTTTTCACCTCATATAAAGGACGTCATGCGCATCCCGCATTAAACCTCAAGATCTCCCAAATAGGCGTCTTTTACTTCCTGGTTTTGCCGAATCTCATCCGGCGTTCCCGTTGCCAGAATCCGCCCATAGTGAAGAACGGTAATCCGATCCGCCAGGGAAAATACAACATCCATATCGTGCTCGATAATGACCACCGTTTTACCCTCAGTTAGTTTTCTGATCAGCGCCACGGCATTATGGGTCTCATCACGGGACATACCGGCCGCAAACTCGTCCAGAAGGACCAGTTCCGGGTCCGTCGCCATGGCCAGGCTGATCTCCAGGGCACGATGTTTACCGTAGGACAGCGCACTGGCAGGAAAATTTCTTTCCCCGATTAGATTTATCCGTTTTAAGACCTCATCCGTCTCCCGGGTGATCTCTTCGATCTTATCCACATTGCGGAACAGGTTGAACCGGACACCCCGTTTGGAAAGAATGGCCAAGCGAATATTCTGAAAAGCTGTCAGCCGGTTAAATGTGCTGGTAATCTGAAAAGAGCGTCCCATGCCGATACGACACAACTCACAAGGCTCTAATCCGGTTATCTCCTTCCCTTTGAAGAATACCTTCCCCTTGCTCGGCTTGTACGTTCCGGTTATGACGTTAAAAAGAGTCGTTTTCCCCGCTCCATTTGGTCCAATGATGGCGTGCCGCTCGCCTTTCTTTACTTGCAGATTGACATCAAACAGCACTTTCAACCCGCTGAAATCGTGATACAGTCCTTTTGTCTCCAGCATATTAATCATGAAACTTTCCCCATCCTTTTACTTTTAAATAATAGCCATTTAAACTTCAAATTCATCATCAAACCTGAAAACCCCAGCGGAGCAAACATTATGACCAGAATGAGGGTCACACCTATCACCAATTCCACCCGATCCGTAAACCGCAAGACCACTTCCTCTATAATCTGAAAGATGGCCGTGCCCCAGATCGGACCAAAAAAGCTGCCGACGCCTCCGATCATAGTATTTATAATCGGGGCAAAAGAAACTAAAGCTCCCAGAGAACCATCTGCCGAAACCAGGTTATGAAACATTGCGTAAACGGAACCAGCCACCCCGGCAAAAGCAGCGGCAGCAATATAAATTACAGCTTTTGTATGGGGCACCTTAAATCCCAGATAGTCGACCCTTTTGAAATTATCGCGAATACCGACCTGGATCTGACCGAAAGGTGTCTTGGTAAAGAACCACATCAGCCAGAGACTGATCCCGAGAACAATGATGGCAAAGTAATAAAAGTTCTCCGGTACTCCTTTCATATCAAACGATACCACACCCGGAATAGTGAATGCGGGTATGGGGAAATTTCCAATACCGTCCTCCCCGCCGGTGATCGCTCTCAATTTGAGCGCCAGAACATACATGAGTTGCGCAAAAGCAAGGTGCAGCATGGCAAAAGCGGTGCCGCTGACCCGGACAACCAATGGACACAATATCATAGCCAGGACAATTGCCGATAACACGCCGATTCCGAAGGCCGGTAACAGGGATAAACCTTCAATATGCTTCAGAGCCAGGGCCGTACCGTAGCCGCCGGCGCCAAAAAACATGGCATGGCCGAAACTGAGAAGTCCCGTGTAACCCAGGAGCAGATTAAGAGAGACTGATAAAACGGCAAAAACCGCAAACGTTACAAACATGTTAGTATAGTATGCGCCAAATACTTTGGGGAATATCGCCAGGATGCCTATCAATGCCACCCATAAAATCCAATGCATTATTTTATTCATCATTCCTTCACTCCAAATAAACCATGAGGACGAATCGCCAGGACTATAGCCATAAAGCCGACGATGAGAACCGGGGCGAGTTGAGAAAGAAACTGGATACCGTAGGAGCTAAGCAGACCGAATATGATGGATACGATAAATGCCCCCAGAAGGCTTCCAAATCCACCGGTAACAACCACGATGAAAGCATCCATTCCTACCTGATCGGCTAAGCCCGGAAATACAGTCAGAATCGGGGCAATGACTACACCGGCGATCACCGGCCATCCAGGTGCCCACCCCGAAGACAATCATGAAGACAACGGGGATATTGATCCCGAGAGCATTAACCATATCCCGGTCAGAGACAGCCGCACGAACAATTTTACCCAAACGGGTTTTGTATAAAAGCAAAGTCATGATAGCCAAAACGACAACCGCCAGTCCGATCATGAAAAGCCGATAGATTGGGTAATCCAGACCGCCTATGGACACCATCCCTGTCCAGAATCGGCGGCATCTTAATGGAAGGCTCTCAGTACCCCAGAAGATCTTCACCCCTGCCAGAATAATCGCCGCAATTCCCACCGTCAGAATCAATTCGCCCATATGCCCCATCACATGCACTTTTCTGAGGAAAAATCTCTCCAGAAGAATCCCGAAAAAAGCAGTGAAGATCGGCGCCAGAAACAAGGCTATCCAAAAACTTCCCGTAATGGACAATACCTGGTAACAAAAATAGGCGGACAGCATAAAAAATGCCCCATGGGCAAGATTAAGAATCCCCATCATGCCAAAGATGACGTTGAGTCCGGAGGCGATGAGAAAAAGAATCATGCCGTAGGCGAGCCCATGTATTCCCTGGGCCACATACATCGAGGTTGTTGGATCCATTGGTATGTCCTTTCGTAAAGAAATGCCGCATAATGCGCAAATTGATGATGTTAAGAGTTGTGCACTATGCGGCTGTTATGCATTACTTAATTATTTCTCCCCAATTATCCTTCCCCGCACACCGATCCAGTTTCTGATCCATGAGAGGCAGCAACTGTCGCGGCCGGGATCGTGAATGTTGGGCCTGCATTGGAACAACCCTTGAACCAATAATAGGGCTCAATATTGAATGACACTTTCTGCTGCTCGGGCGGGACAAATTCGAAGATGTGAAGATCCTGGATGGCCTTATGGTCGCAGGGCCTCATCGTCATGATCTTTTCGTTGCTGATATTTGTAGGTATCTCCCTCCCAAACCTTGATGATCTTTTCCGGGTCCGTACTCTTGGCCCGTTCGATCACACTCAGGAGCCAATAGGTCTGAGATATATAAGAGCCGATGTTACCCGTTCCGTGCTCGAAAAGCCGGCTGTTGTAAGGCGATGTCTTCCATTTGTTCTTCCACAGGTTGTTCCAGGTTTTATAGTATTTGATTCTGCTTCGCGATTCTTGAAAGCCGGGTTTTCAGTTCCATACTGGCTGAGCTGGACCAATCCATTTGTACCCTCCACGCCGACCTCGTGCAGGAAATTGGGTTCATCGAGAAAGATATGGGCGAAGGGAAGTTTGATTCCCATCTGTCTTGCCTGTTTGAGGAGGTTGGCCGCGTCGGGAATCCAGTCGCCGGTGTAAATAACCTCCGCGCCGGAAGCCTTTATCTTCTCCAGGTAGGGGGCAAAATCAGTTAAAAAGAGCTTATGATAATCTTCGCCGACTATCTCTGCTTCGGGGTAGAATTCTTTCAGACCCTTCTTGAAACCATCCGCCATCGCCCGGCCGAATGAATAATCCTGGCAGAGGATGTAAAATTTCTTTTCTTTCTTCTTAATCTGGCCATAGTAATAGGCTATCCCGCGGCCGACCTGATCAGTCTGCATACGTGGTCATAAAGGCATAGCGGGAGAAGTTTGTGGCGTCCATAAGATCATCGGACAGGGCCGCGGTGTTGATGGCAATGACCTTATATTTATTGGCGACTTCGTTGATGATCTTCATCATGTTGCTGCCGTCGGTGCCCCACAGCACATGAACCTTTTCCTGCAGAACCATCCGCTCGCAGATTTTCTTGCATTGGTCCGCTTTGGACATGTGATCGGCCTGGATCACTTCGATGAGCTTCTTTTTTCCATCAACCAGGATTCCTCCCCTTTTGTTGATGTCGTGAGCTGCCCAGAGAACAGAGGCCCAATAGATCTGCCCGACTAAAGCGGCTGGCCCGGAAAATGAGGCCACGAGAGCTATCTTGATGGTATCTCCTTTTGGAATTACAGGATTTGCCGGGTCGAAATCGGACATATTCCCCATTTTGTTGACATCAAAAGCAGCATTAACTTTAGGCCCTTACCTCTTTCCGGCCTTGACTGCTTTATCTGCTTTGGCAGCCATGGCTGTGGACGGGCTATAGATTGTTAGAGAGAAAAGAGAAAAAATACACAAAAAAACTAAAACGCTCTTACCAATACTTTTCATCTTGAAGCTCCTCCTTTTTTTATTGAATTTTATGACACCGCAAAAAGCCTGAAAATTGCCATTCCGACAGAAAACCTAATCAGAAAACTATTATTCAAAAATCATTGCTTGCGCTTCTCCATAATCGGTACGACAACAATCCAGTTAATATCTTCTCGCGAGACCATACTTTGCAGATGACCCTTGCTTTAGCTTCACAACGCTGGTGCAAACAGTTTTTGCATCCTGATAAAAAAAGCATGAGAGAGTCTCTTTAAATTCCATATTAGTTTAAATAAAGAACAAGCGTTCGCTTTTTCCATGACTGTCTAGCATGCATTAATTATCAGTGCAAGATAAATTTTTTTATTGCTTTTTTTTATATATAGTGAACTGTATAAAAACAGTCTGTTTGTGGCAAACGCAAAACTCAAAGACGCGAACTGCGTAGTAAGATAATGGAAGTTGGAGAAACAAAATGAAACATATCGAGAGAATTGTAAGTAAGGGGAAAATATCTGAAACTGTTTCCAGCCGGATCAAAAACCCCGAACTGGTCCGGAAAAAACACCTGCATATCGCTAAAAATGCATCGAAGTTATTCATAAAAAAAGGATACCACCAGACAACCATGCGCGAGATATCCAAGGCAACCGGTATGGCCATAGGAAATCTATACGATTATATTTCGAAAAAAGAAGATGTTCTGTGCCTCACATTTGATGTTTACCATCAGTATGTGCAGGAACGTCTTGATGACGAACAGACATTAAAAACCGATGATCCAAAAGAGCTGCTCAGGTTATTTATTCGTAGTTCTTTACAAAATGTGCACGCCTTCAGAGATGAGATTATATTAATGTATCGGGAATCCAGACTTTTGCCCAAGAAAAACCTGGAAAGAGCTATGAAAAAAGAATTAGAGCAAATACAAGCTCTCGAAAAAATTATACGTCAGGGAGTTGATCAAGGGGTTTTCCATGTCCAGGATCCTTTTTTCGCAGCCAGCATGATTTTCCATCAGTTAGTGTTCCCTACATTACGGGGCTGGACGCTCTTGGGAAAATATTCAGACAAAGAAGCCAATGATTTACTCGAAAAGTACATTATAAACCATTTCATCGCTTAAAAGAGAATGCTCACTTGAATAGCTAAGTAGCCTGTTGACACTTTTCTATTTTTGTTTAAACAGCCTGAATATCCGGCGACCATCAAGGATCAAAATATCGTAAATCTGTTTCCCCTTATACTGAAATGGGCGGTTTACGGTTCCCCCAGGGCCGCGCTTCTTCCAGCTGGGACGCCAATCGAAACAGAGTGGCCTCATCGCCGAAGCGTCCAATGAAATGTGTGCCTATGGGCAGCCCTTCATCGCTCCAATAAAGAGGAACGGACATGGCCGGTTGTCCCGTGGCGTTGCAGAGTGGAGTAAAAGGAACAAACTGAGCGGATCTCCTCCACCCCTTGAGGAGATCATCCGCGGGGGAATCGAAAGTTCCCAGCACAACGGGTGGCTCGCCAAGTGTAGGCGTCATAAAAATATCGTAGTCTAAAAAAAAGCGGGCAACTTCGCGTGAAACTTTCTGCAGTGTCTGGACGGCAAAAAGATAATTCGACGCGGTAGTTTGTTTTCCCATTTCATAGAGCCCCCAGGTGAGAGGTTCATACTGATCAGAAGACGGTTTCTTCCCTGTCGCATAAGATATCCCCTCGACTGTGGAGGCACAACCGGCAGCCCAGATGACGGTGAAAGCTATAGCCAAACTTTTCGCGTCAAGGTTCGGTTTCACTTCGATAAGATCATGACCAAGAGAAGAACAAAGCCCTGCGGCATCCACGAGAGCTTTTACGCAATCATCGGAAATGGTCTCCCCTCCCAGTGTTTGGCTCATATAGGCAATGCGGAGCCGCCCGGTTTTTTTGCCGACTTCTTTTTTGTACGGCCCCACGGGTTGGGGAGCGCAATAGGGGTCACCTGCTTCGTAGCCCATGGTGGCGTCAAGAATGGCCGCGGAATCCCGCACCGAGCGAGTGAGGACATGCTCCGCAACAAATCCGCTCATCAGGTCTCCAAAGTCCGGCCCCAGAGGGTTTCTTCCTCTGGTGGGTTTCAAACCGAATAATCCGCAGCAGGAGGCGGGAATGCGGATAGAACCACCACCGTCGTTTCCGTGCGCAACGGGGACCATACCTGAGGCAACAGCCGCCGCCGAGCCGCCGCTCGAGCCTCCCGTTGTGCGGCTTGGATTCCAGGGGTTACGGCAGGGTCCAAATAGATGGGGTTCAGTGGTGGGCAATAGTCCCAGTTCCGGTGTGTTTGTTTTTCCCACCGCGATAAGTCCCGCCTTTTTATAACGGCTTACAAGTTCGCTGTCATGATCGGCGATAACGTGCTGCAAATTCTTTGTACCAAAAGTTATGCGTACACCCTTGTATGAAGCTAAGAGGTCCTTAATCAAAAACGGCACGCCGGCAAAAGGCCCTTCGGGAAGCGGACCGCGGACTGCTTTCCGCGCCTCATCATACATAGGGGTAACAACAGCGTTGATCTGCGGATTAATTTTTTCTATCCGTTTTATGGTGATTTCTATGAGTTCGCTTGCTTGAATATCTTTTTTTTTAATTAGTTTTGCCAGATCAGTGGCATCCAGAAAAGACAACTCTTCGTACCCTTTCATTTAACCGCTCCTTTCCTTATCCCGCCCTAACCTTCGGGCTAAATAGGTCATTTATTTAATTTAATATTCGCTAATTTCATTTCTATGTCAACAATTTAATTCAAAGAGCTGCCGGCGGGCAAATTTAAATTTGCCATAAATCACTTTTTTATTGACTACACAATCATTTCCTGATTTTTATATATGAACCACTTACCGGGAGTCATACGTGACCATCTGATCAAATGGAGTTGTCCCCGGGAAATAGAGTTTCGCAACAGCCTGCCGAAAACACTTGTTGGAAAAATTGCCTTCAATGTGTTAGAGAAGGAGGAAATAGCTAAATTAAAAGCTGCCGGTAAATACGCAGGAAATTAAAAACCTTCTAACATATCCCGATAAGCTTCGCTTACGGGATTAATTCGACTTATCAATTTCAACGTGTGACCTTTAGGTTATACATTTCGTTATTGAAATTGAAGTCTCATTAAAGGAATAAACAACAATGGAAAAACTAACTGAATTAAGAAATGCCGCCGCTGATCCTTACGCCTATGCCAAAAAATACAAGCAGGAAAGCGGCAAAAAAGTGGTCGGATATTTCTGTTCTTATGCTCCCGAAGAACTGATATACGCCGCTGGATCGCTTCCCTTAAGAATGTTCGGCACGAATGAAGGCATTCATTTAGCCGATACGCACCTTCAATCCTACTGCTGCTCGCTGGTGCGGGGAATTTTGGAAGAGGCTCTCTCCAATCGCCTGAATTTCATTGACGGCGTTATTTTCCCGCATACGTGCGATTCCTTCCAGAGGCTCTCCGATATCTGGCGGCTCAACGTCACTAAGCAGTTTCATCTTGATTTAGTTCTTCCGGTAAAACTCGATACACCCAGCGCAAAACAATATTTTATCGATGTTCTGGAAAAATTAAAAAACGATTTGGGGAAAGTTTTAGGGATAAATATTACGGACGCGATGCTTACGAGCGCCGTCAAAACTTATAACCAAATCCGTAAGCTGATGATGCGTCTCTATAAAATCCGTTCTCAAAGACCGGGAGTTATAACCGGCCGGGATTTCCATAGTATAATCAAAGCGGCAATGACCGTGGATAGAGATAAATTTGTTAAGACGCTTGCGGAAATCATAGGCGAGTTGGAAAAAGCCGGCAATGGAAAATTAAAAGCCGGCACCAAAAGGCTCGTGCTCTCCGGCAGTGTCTGCAATCATCCGGATATATACGATATAATCGAAAATTCGGGAAGTGTCGTTGTCTGGGATGATTTATGCACAGGATCAAGATACTTTGAAGGAATAATAGATGAAGCGGCCCCGCCTCTTACTGCAATAGCCCGAAGATATCTACAGCCGCGTCATTTGTCCCGCCAAACACGCGGGTCTCACCGACCGGGGCGAAAACCTTATCCGTATGGTTAAAGAGCACAATGCCGACGGAGTAGTGTTTCTGTTGTTAAAATTCTGCGATCCCCACGCCTTCGATTATCCATATATAAAGGAAATGCTGGAGGCCCAAAATATTCCCTGCATGCTCCTGGATATGGAAGCCGAGCTTCCTCCGGCAGGGCAGCTGCAGACACGTTTTGAAACATTTACACAAATACTATAAACCGCAATGAACAATACAGAAGAGGAATAGAAAATGAAAAAATCAATATCCGACTTTTTGAAAATGGTTTTGATATTCTTGGCCGGGAAATTCAAAAAGTTCACCATGCGTTTTAAAAAATCGAAAACGATGAAAGATTACATGATGGTTTATTACAGTGATGCCAAATCGGCGAGGCTGACGGGCAAAAAAGTGGCATGGATAACCAGCGGCGGCCCTGTTGAGCCGCTGGTTGCCATGAACGTTATCCCCATTTATCCGGAAAACCACGGCGCCATGATCGGAGCCAGCAAAATGGGCGGCGGACTTTGCGAGAAGGCGGAGGCCATGGGCTATTCAGCCGATTTATGCTCCTACGCGCGCTCCGATATCGCCTGCGCGACCGTCAATGGCGGGCCGATAGGCGGGCTTCCCAAACCCGATATGCTTGTTTGTTGTAACAATATTTGCGGAACGGTTTTTAAATGGTATGAAATTCAAGCGCGATATTTTAACGTGCCTCTGTTCATTCTCGACACTCCTTTTTGCCATACGGAATATACGAAAGAAACCGCCAAATATGTCCGCGCCCAGCTTGACGAATACATTGTTTTTCTGGAAAAAGCCTGCAAAAGAAAGTTCGATTTCGAGCGCCTGAAAGAAGTCGGCCATCTTTCCCATCAGGGACAACTTCTTTGGCAGGCTGTTCTGGATACCGCAGTGCACAAGCCTTCTCCCATGAGCGCGTTCGACGCTTTTTATCATCTGGCCCTTATTGTCACCCTCAGAGGCACCAAAGATGTCATTGACTACTACACCTGGCTTGTGGCTTACATGAAAAACCGCATTGCCCGCGGCATCGGCGCAGTGCCCAACGAAAAATACCGCCTGCTCTGGGATAACATCCCCATCTGGCATCGCACCAGGTGGCTTTCCGAAAAATTTGCTTCGCATAACGCCTGCCTTGTTGCCGATACTTATACCACGGCCTGGTGCGGCGCATTAAAATATATCGATGAAACCAAATTCCTTGATTCCCTGGCCGAAGCCCAGACCAGAATTTATTTGAATATCGGTATCGATAAAATGGCCAAGATGGTTCTCGAGATGATCGATAAATACGATGTGGACGGCTTTGTCCTGCATTCGAACCGGAGCTGTAAGCCGTATTCATTCGGCCAGCTCGATATTCAAAGAATTGTCGAAAAAGAAAGGGGAATACCGTGTCTGATGCTCGAGGCTGATATGGTGGATGAAAGGAGCTTTTCCGAAAGCCAGATTTCGACGAGAATTGATGCCTTCATGGAAATCATCAAAGAAAGAAAAGCGACTTCCAAAAAATAATCAATAGAAAGTTAACGATAACTGAAGCTAGGAAAAACATGCGTGCAGCAGGCATAGATATAGGTTCCATCACGGCGAAGGCCGCAATTGTCGAAAACGGAAAAATCCTCGGCACGAAAGTTATTTTTACCGGATATAACGCGGAGATTGCAGGCTCAAAGGTTTTTGACGAAATTCTGAGCGAGTGCGGTCTGGATAAAGCATCGATTGAAAGGATTATTTCCACCGGCTACGGCAGAAACAGCGTAAAATTTGCCGATAAATCTTTCACGGAGATTATGTGCCATGCTGCCGGCGCACATTACTTAGATCCGCACGTTCGATCTATCATCGATATAGGAGGCCAGGACAGTAAGGCCATTCTTCTTGATGAGCACGGCAAGGTTAAAAATTTTGTCATGAACGATAAATGCGCCGCGGGAACCGGGCGTTTTCTGGAAGTCATGGCGCGGGCGCTGGAAGTCAACCTCGATGAGTTCGGAGCAATATCGATAAAATCGGAAAATCCCTCCAAAATAAGCTCTCTTTGCACGGTATTTGCGGAATCGGAAGTAGTATCTCTTATCGCCCGGGGAGAAAAGCGGCAGGATATCATTGCCGGCATTCACGAATCTATCGCGGCCAGAGTTTCTTCGATGATTGCCCGCATCGGGGTGAAAGAGCCGGTGATGGTAACGGGAGGCGTGGCGCGCAATATCGGAGTAGTCCATGCCCTCGAAAAAAAACTGGGTGTGAAAATCGAAGTGTCGCCATACGCTCAGGTTAACGGAGCGATAGGTGCGGCTTTTTTAGCCGCTTCACTATAATTAATTGAATATGGGCAAAGAAACTTTCACCAAGGCAATAATCAACGATATCCGCCGGACGAAAATAGTCTGCACGCTGGGACCGGCCAGCGAAACGCCGGCTGAAATTGAAAAGATGATCAAGGCAGGAATGAATGTTGCCCGTCTGAATTTTTCCCACGGCAACCATGAAGATCATGGCAAGAAAATCAAATTTATTCGGAAACTTTCGGAAAAATTAAATTGTCCCGTCGCTATTCTGCAGGACCTCGCCGGCCCGAAAATCCGCATCGGCCATATTCCTGATCCGGGCATTTTGCTCCAGCCCGGCGCCGCTATTATTTTGACAACAGTTAAGCAGGAAGGAACTAAGGAGCACGTCTCCGTATCTTATGACTCCCTGCCTGAAGAAGTCCGTCCCGGAGACAGATTGCTTCTGGCCGACGGCCTCCTGGAACTGGCTGTTGTGGAAACAAGACCTACGGAAATTCTCTGCCGCGTGGTTACCGGCGGTTTGCTCACCTCGCACAAAGGAATTAATCTGCCCACGGGAACAATTCGCACCCCTGCCGTTACCGATAAAGACCGGGATGATTTGCTCTTCGGTATTAAAAATGATGTGGACTATGTAGCTGTCTCTTTTGTGAAGACGGCGCAAGATATCCTCGACGTCAAAGAGCTGATCGGTGCAAGCGGCAAAGACATCCCCGTTGTGGCCAAAATCGAGAAACACGAGGCTGTGGACAATCTGGACGAAATCATCGCGGCATCCGACGGCATTATGGTGGCGCGCGGTGATTTGGGAGTGGAAATTCCCCTCGAAGACGTTCCCCTGATCCAGAAGAGAATCATTAGCGCGGCTAACGCCCGGGGCAAATTTGTGATTACGGCAACACAGATGCTTAGGTCTATGGTGGATGCACCGCGGCCGACCAGAGCGGAAGCGGCAGACGTAGCCAATGCCGTTCTGGATGGAACAGACGCCGTAATGCTTTCTGAAGAAACGGCTTCGGGCAATTATCCAACCGAGGCTATTTTATTTATGGATAAAATATGCCGCACTGCGGAAACCGGGTTCCCTTATCACCATTTTCTGGAAATGGTGCCGAAAAAAGACGTATCTGAATCCGTCGCCCATGCCGCCTGCGTTCTGGCCGATCACCTGGACGCGAAAGTTATTGTTTCCCGCACTTTCTCGGGGGCCACGGCGCGCTTCATTTCGCGTTTCCGCCCTAAACAGCCAATTGTCGCCCTTTCGCCGGAAGTAAAAACTGTTCGGCGTTTGGCTATGATTTGGGGCTGCTTTCCCCGGTTGGCGGAAAATCCCGATGTCCCTGATGATTTCGTGGAAAATGCCGTCCGCTCCATTTTATCTGAAGACGCTTTATCCAAGAGCGACTTGATGGTTATGACGCTCGGCCATTCCCAGTGGCTTACGGGATCTACGAATATTTTGCAGGTAAAACGTTTGATAAATACTTAGTTCACCACTCGCCACACAGATAAATAATATTCCACAATGGGTTGACATGAATCCATCTTTTGATTAATAATTAAAAAAAGGAGGTTGATATGCCTGTAAAAATTGCCATTAACGGTTTTGGAAGAATCGGCCGTCTTGTGTTTCGGGCCGGATATAAAAGCAAAGATGTCGAATTCGTGGCGGTAAATGATCTCGCGGATGCCAAAACTCTGGCTCATCTTTTAAAATATGATTCCGTGCACGGAATTATGGATGCCGAAGTTAAAGCCAACAGACAACTCGATTATAGTCGGCGGCAAAGAAATTAAAACCTTTACCGAAAGAGAGCCGGAAAAATTGCCCTGGAAAGACCTTGGGCGTGGATGTTGTTCTGGAAAGCACGGGGAAATTCACCGACAGGGCGGGCGCGGAAAGACACCTCAAGGCAGGAGCTAAAAAAGTTGTCATATCAGCTCCGGCAAAAAATCCGGATGTAACCTTTGTTTTTGGCGTCAATCAGGAAGTATACGATAAGAACAAGCACAACATCATATCCATGGGATCATGCACCACCAATTGCCTCGCACCGATAGTCAAAATATTGCATCAGGAATTCGGCATTGAATACGGCCTGATGACCACAATCCATGCCTACACCAATGATCAGGTTGTCATGGATGAACCGCACAAGGATTTGAGAAGAGCCCGCGCGGCCGCTCTTTCCATGATACCCACCACAACAGGCGCGGCCAAAGCCATCGCGGAAGTTATTCCGGAAATGAAGGGCAAACTTGACGGGCTGGCTATTCGGGTGCCTACACCCAATGTTTCTATAGTGGATTTTGTGGCAACACTCTCAAAGAGCACAAACAAGGATGAAATCAACGCGAAGTTCAGAGAATACGCGCAAGGGCGCCATGAAAGGAATACTTGCTGTGCTCGGATGAAGAGCTGGTTTCCCGTGATTTCAACGGCAATCCACTATTCCTCCATAGTGGATATGCCCAATACAGCGGTAATCGGCGGCAAGATGGTGAAGATTCTCTCCTGGTATGACAATGAATGGGGTTTTTCCAACAGAATGCTGGAACTGCTTTCTTTTATAATGAAATAGAAAAGGCAGGATAAGAAAGCATGAAGTACATTGATCAAATAGAAATGAAAGGTAAAAAAGTTTTTTTGCGGGTGGATTTTAATGTTCCCGATGGATAAAGAGGGAAATGTCACCGACGATAAGCGTGTGCGGGCGCATTTCCGACGATAAACTACGCGCTGGAAAAAGGAGCGAAATTAATTCATCGCCTCCCATCTGGGCAGACCGAAAGGCAAAAGAGTTGAGGAAATGTCGCTTAAAGCCGGTGGTAAAAATTCTTTCCGGCCTTCTGAAAAAAGACGTGGTTTTTGTCGATGATTGTGTCGGAGAAAAGCAGTCGAACAGGCCGTAGGCAAAATGAAAGAAGGAGATATCATTCTTCTGGAAAATCTCCGATTTCATCCGGGAGAAGATAAAAACGATGCGGAATTTGCCAAACAACTGGCCGCTCTTTGCGATATATACATTGATGATGCTTTTGCCGTTTCGCACCGGGCGGCGGCATCCAATTCGGCCATTACCGAATTTGTGAAAATCTGCGCCGCGGGATTCCTGTTGAAAAATGAAGTCGAATATTTCAAAAAAGCCATGGTCAATCCGGCGCAGGCCATCTGGTCGCGATTATCGGCGGAGCGAAGGTTTCCGATAAAATCGGTGTTTTGGAAAATCTTATCGAAAAAGTGGATAAAATTCATTATCGGCGGCGGCATGGCCTTCACCTTTTTAAGAGCGGCAGGTTACGAAATCGGCAAATCGCTTGTGCGAAGAAGACATGCTGGATCTGGCGCGCAAAGATTATGGAAAAAGCCAAACAAAAAAATGTGCAGTTTTTATTGCCGGTAGATGCCGTGATTGCCCAAAGCGCCACGGCAGATGCCGAAGTAAAAATCTGCGGTATAAAAGAAATTCCCGAAAGACTGGATAGGGCTGGATATCGGCCCGGCGACAATTTCTTTGTTCTCCGACGCATTGCAAGGCGTAAAAACAATAGTCTGGAATGGCCCTATGGGCATGTTTGAACTTGCGCCTTTCAGCAAAGGAACATTTTCGCTGGCCGATGCTGTGGCCAATTCCGGAGCGCTTTCCATCATCGGCGGCGGCGATACGGATACGGCTATTCAAAAAGCAGGCCTGAGCGCGAAGATGTCTTATATTTCCACCGGCGGCGGCGCGTTTCTGGAATTGCTGGAAGGCAAAACCCTGCCGGGAATTGCCGCGCTGGAATCACGGGCATAAATACCCCAAAGCAAGTTAAGGAGGAAAGAAATGAGAAAATGGATTGTTGCCGGTAACTGGAAAATGCACAACACCATTGCAGAATCAATCGCCCTGGCCAAAGCAATTAAAGAGGGCGTTAAAGCCATAAAAAAGGCGAAGTTGTTTTAGCTCCGCCTTTTACCGCCTTATCCAGTGTCGCGTGAAACCATTAAAGGTTCACGCGTGATCGCTTGCGGCACAAAATATGTATTATGAAGACAAGGGAGCATTCACCGGAGAAATATCGCCGGGAATGCTCAAAGATATCGGCTGCTCTTATGTGATTATCGGCCATTCCGAACGCCGGAAATATTTTCACGAACAGGATAATGATGTAAATTTAAAAGTCAAAAAGGCATTGACTGTCGGGTTTAAAGCCTATTATGTGTGTGGGAGAAACCGACGAAGAAAGAGAAAAAGGAATCACGCGGTCGATTGTCGACAGACAGATAAAACATGGATTAAGCGGTGTGGAAAAAATTGATAATGTTGTTATCGCCTACGAACCGGTCTGGGCGATAGGAACGGGAAAAGTAGCCACATCCGCGCAGGCACAGGAAGTTCATGCCTTTATCCGCGGCATCTTAAAAGAAATTTACTGGCAACGCAGCCAACGATATTCGCATTCTCTACGGCGGAAGCGTCACCAAAGATAATATCGGCGAATTAATCGCGATGGAAGATATTGACGGCGCGCTGGTCGGCGGCGCGTCCTTAAAGCCGGATGGATTTCTCGGCATAATTCAGCAAATCTTCGCGAAGAGGAAGTGAAAGCTAATGAAAAAGGCATTGGGAACGTTTGCGACAATAAGTGCGGTGATGATTTTAACAGGGACTTTTATTACGGCGATGTCTTCCACAGCAGGAGAAACTAAAAGGGACGGTCTTTTCATCGCCTATGACGACGGGACAGTTTTGGACACAAAGACTAATTTGATGTGGGCAGCTAAGGACAATGGTAGCGATATAAACTGGACGAAGGCCAAGTTCTATTGTGAGAAATATCGCGGTGGCAACCACACAGACTGGCGGATGCCGACTCAGAATGAACTCGCGGGGTTGTATGATAAGAACAAATCCCGCCCGGTCGCATGCGAGCGAACGGCTTTCATTCATCTGACGACGGAATTGATTGATATTACCTGTTTCCGTCTATGGACATCGGAGACAAGCGGTTCCGCCGCCGCTTACTTCTATTTCGATATTGGCACACAGGATTGGCAACGCCAATCGAACGATTACTACGCCCGCGCACTTCCGGTGCGTTCCGTGAAAGTCGCCGAGAAGAAATAATTTTCTTTTTGAAAAGACACTAATTCAATCCCTAATTTAGGGGATGAATCCCAGAGCAAGCTTTATTGTATTCCCTCCGCTTAGCGGGATCAATTCACCTAATCCCATAGCCGGAGGCTACGGGAAGTTTCATTGATTCGACCTGCAAGCTTCAGCGGCAGTGACCTTTAGGTTATGCATTCTGTTTCTGAAACTTGGGTCTCATTAAAATTATCCCACTTAGCTTCGCACGTGGGATAATTCAACTTGCAGATATTACTGCACTGCGTTTGTAATATCTGCGTTTCATTAGAATTGGAGTTTCACGAATAAACGCAATTCACGCCCGATGACAAACATCAACACTGCCTAACACTTTCTGTCCAATATTTAATTGACATACCAGTACCTTCTCCATATACTCGGCCCACCAAAAAGCGGGCTCTCATCAAAGGTGAATAGGGCCGCTGAACTACTATAAAAAAGACAGGAGGTAAATTATGAGTGATAATTCAAATCGTATTCCTTTATATGAGAAGCATGGATATGATGTTAAAATGAGTTACCATACTCTCCGATTATTGATCTTCTTCATCAGCTTCTTACTGATGGTGATCTTAATCTTATGCGTAATAAAGAAGAATGTAAAGCTATGAGAGCAGGAGAATGGGTGACTTTACAAAATTGGAAGCGCATGTAGAAAAGAGATTGGCTGAATTAGATTCACTTGTAATAACTACTACAGCAGTTCCTAATAAGCCACAAAGACCATTATTGCATGATTCTGCTTGCTAATAGTTTAGAACAATGGTATGCGTTCAGAAAGTAAGATGCAGAAACAAACTACTGAATATGTTTCTGTTAAAAATGCTTTGCGGATAGGCTTGATGGTATTGAAAGAAAGATAGATGGTAAAGTTGATAAGCCTTATCATGACCGACATGGGCAATATCCATGAAGATTAAATTTTCACATCATTATCCTAAATTACATAAACAAAATTATGCTAAACTTCTTGCGGTTTTACCAATAAAGTTAGAAGAACTTAAATTTGATTTTGTGGAATATGATACTACATATTATGGAATGATGGTGAAACATATCAATATAATCTTGTTGGAGATAGAATGTTATTGTTAGTTTTTCTTGGGAATCATTTTATTCCGTTTACAACTGTTCGACTTCTTGGAATATAGAAAAAGAAAAATATTATAGAGATAACATTAATAAAGATTTTATAATCGAGGTTAGAGATGAAATTTAAAGTTATAGATTATCAAAATAAAGATATAAGAATAATTAAAAGATTTTTGTTAATACCTACAAAAATTAATAATGAAATGCGTTGGTGGGAAAATGTATATATAAAACAAGAATATGAACCTCTTGGGAGAAAATCATTGGGATAATATTGAATGGGTTACTGAAAAGGAATGGTTAGCATTCTTAAAAGATTTAAAAGTAAATCCAAAATTTAAAAGGATAGGGTAATTATGTTTGGTTGGATGAGAGAAACTTGGAATTTTTTAATGGTGTCATGGGTTGTAATGTTAATTGTTGCAGTTCCACTTAGTATATGGAAACTGGTAGAAATTATTATATGGTTAGTTAAACACGTTCATATATTCATTAAATGAAATATATATTCACTATCCTATTTTGTTTGATTGCTTCTTACGTTGTGATTATTGTTTCCATAAACAGTTATATCAGAATTATATATCTCCACCAGTTAGATTTAATGTAAGCCATTGGAATAAATTTAGAGATACACATCTTACAGATGCCGAAGATATTATAGTCAATCTGTATGGTGGAGAAACATTTATAGATAGTAATATTAATATAGTAACTCATTTTATTAAATGAACTTGGAATTTTTTAATGGTGTCATGGGTTGTAATGTTAATTGTTGCAGTTCCACTTAGTATATGGAAACTGGTAGAAATTATTATATGGTTAGTTAAACACGTTCATATATTCATTAAATGAAATATTATATTCACTATCCTATTTTGTTTGATTGCTTCTTACGTTGTGATTATTGTTTCCATAAACAGTTATATCAGAATTATATATCTCCACCAGTTAGATTTAATGTAAGCCATTGGAATAAATTTAGAGATACACATCTTACAGATGCCGAAGATATTATAGTCAATCTGTATGGTGGAGAAACATTTATAGATAGTAATATTAATATAGTAACTCATTTTATTAAATGTACTAAGAATGAGAGAGTTGATCTTCTTACCAATGGTTTAGCCAAGCAAGAGAATTATAAAAAGATTATACCATTTAAGGATAGAGTAGTACGAATTGGATTTACTTATCATAGGCGCATGATTCA
>CAVXLI010000017.1:0-7477 GCA_963762595.1 uncultured delta proteobacterium | reverse complement strand
TATCCTGGCCGAAAAGAATTCGTTTTCCCCCGCGATCCAAATAAAGAGAGATGGAACCGGGTGTATGGCCGGGCGTATGCAGCCAATGGATTTGACTCTTACCGAATTTTAATATTCCATAAGCGCCCTTTAGTTTCTGATCTATTTGTGTCGGGGGAAATGTCGTGGCATACCAGTTGGCAGCCGTGCGGATGGAATCACCGGTTTCCATAGCATTCGCATCTAATTCATGGATTAATATTTTAGTCCCATATTGTTTTCTGAATAAAGGCGCCGAACCAATATGGTCTATGTGGTTATGTGTTAAAATTAAATGGGAAATGGTGGAGGGGTTTAAGCCTAATAATTCAATGTTGCTGACAAGCTGATTAAAGCTTCTACCCGCTCCCGAGTCGATTAAAACAAGCACTCCGGCAAAATCGATCAGGTATACTGCCGCGTCATCGGACAGTGTGATATTGGGGCCGCCGATCAAATAAATACCGTTGATAATTTCTTCGGTCTTTATTCTCATTGCATTCAGCCCTGATATTATGGCGCGGTTTTTACTGTTACCTTTCCTTCATAAAACGCTTCGGCTGGATTATCGCCTTCCGTCTTTTCCTTTAGTTGGACACCGCGAGTGCGCACACCGACATCATCTGCTCTGGTTTTTATTTTATAAACAGCACCGGCAGGCTTCACATTAATTTTGCCCAATTCTGTCGAGCTGGCATAAACAATGATGCTCTCTTCGCCAAAGGGGGGAGTTACTTCCAAATCAAAACGGTCTTTGCCGGAAGGTATTTCATAGATAACTCCACCATTAAAATAATTGTCTATCCTGTATGGATTGGGTAAAAGTTGCAGTAATTCTCCTTCAACATTCTTATATATTACTCTCGCGAAAAAAGGTTTATTACCTTTTAAGAATATTTTTATCTTTTCTTTGCCTTTATATTCACTTTTTTCAGTCCATATTTTTACAGTTAAAGGTAAAGTCGGATCATCGGCAAATTCTTTTTTAGAAGCTAATTCATTCATTGCTTTTTCATCAGGAACAATTTCCGCTGTAAATTTTATTTTATAGCAATCTCCGGAACGCTCATCTTTATACCAGCCGCGCTCTTTAACCTCTATTACCCTCACTGTAGCGTTGGAATAGGCTTGTACTATATCTTTTTCAACTTGAAAGTTTTCCACCTTTGTTTCGCTCTTAATATAGGAAAGATTATTCTCGACGGCAAGGCGTTTGGCCTCGGCTAGCGCATCCTGCTCCGTTTGCTTGCGGGATTTATCCTCTCCCGCACACGAATAACCTTGCGCTTCCCTTATTGTGGACTGAATCGCGTAAAGATCGGTGGAGTAAACCAATAAACAAAGTATTACGGTAAATATAACCCTCAACATGAGAAGCCTCCTTCTACCAAATCGCCTTCGTTCGGCTATCTTTGTTGGCAAGGCCAGCCCGGCGTATGCTGGGTCGCCCCTTCCTTGCCGCCTCTATATCCTTTTTGACTGCATTCTGGTCCTATTCTATGAAAGTGCCGATTACATCGTTAATATCTTTTATTTTATTATTTTTCAAATAGTTTTGTATCCCCTCCAAAATATCGATTGTTGCGTGGGGATTAATGAAGTTGGCGGTACCGATTTGCACGGCTTTAGCTCCCAGAATTAAAAATTCTAAAGCATCACTTGCCGTCATTATACCACCGATGCCGATCACAGGAACGGAAACTCTCTGGACAACTTGCCAGACCATTCGCAGCGCTACCGGCTTTATAGCCGGACCGGATAATCCCCCGGTAATATTTTTTAAATGCGGCGTCCTTGTTTTTAAATCAACGGACATCCCGGCTAATGTATTGATCAGCGATATGGCGTCCGCGCCTGCTTTTTCTACTGCTTCCGCAATAGTCGCTATATCCGTAACATTGGGAGTAAGCTTCACAATTACCGGCAGGCCTGTCTCACCTTTGACTTTGCGCGTAACTTCGGCGGCAGTTTTCCGGTCGGAACCAAAACTTACCCCCCCTTTTTTTACGTTAGGACAGGAAATATTTATTTCCAAAGCATGCACGCCTTTGGCCATGCTCAACTTTTTTGCTACTTTTATATATTCATCGTAAGTCTCACCGTACATATTGGCGATGACCTTCACATCAAATTTTTTCAAGAAGGGAAGTTTCTCGTCAATAAAAGCATCCACTCCGATATTTTGCAATCCGACCGCATTGAGCATGCCGCCGGCAGTTTCCATAATTCGCGGTGGTGGATTGCCCAGCCGGGGTTTCAGCGATAAGCCTTTGACAACAATTGCGCCAATCCGATTTAAGTCAACATAATCGGCGTATTCTTCCCCGTAACCAAAGGTACCCGATGCCGTCATTACCGGATTTTTGAGTTTGAGCCTGCCCAAATTTACGGCCATATTTACAGATGTTTTAACTTTCATTGTATCCAATATTATTCCCAGATAACTTCACGCAGATTGAACACCGGGCCATCGGCACAAACCCTCTTATAAGTTAAGGTCCCTTTATTATCCCTTACGGCAACCGAGCAACCGATGCAGGCGCCAATGCCGCAGGCCATACGCTCTTCGAGCGACACCTGAGAGATGAAGTTACTTCCACTTAATATTTTTGCCAGTGATTTGAGCATTTCCTTCGGCCCACAGGCGTAAATGGCAGTGTTTACCGGCGAATATTTATTTATGTCCTTTTGAAATACCTGCGTCACCAATCCTTTTTTCCCCAGAGTTCCGTCATCGGTGCAAACGTTAATATTGTAACAAAGCTTTTGGAGTTTATCCAAACCTACAACGGCCTTAGCGGTTTTAGCGCCCAGGTAAAAAGTCATCGCCGCTTGCGAAAAACACTTATCTCCGCATAAACGCTCGATCAGCAGTGACAGCGGAGCTATACCCATTCCTCCGGCGATAAAAACGACGTTTTGCCTAGCCTCGTCGATTTCAAAGCCGCGACCCAATGGTCCATGGATTTCGACCTGTGACCCACTGATCAATCCCGCCAGAATTTGCGTTCCCTTGCCCACTACAGAATAGAGAAGTTCAATAGCGCAGGAATCTTTTCCGCGAGAAAAAGAATATATGCTTATCGGCCGTGCCAAGAGCGGTTCATATAAACCGGAAATTCTGATCATCACAAACTGACCCGGTTGCGGATCGCCAAATGAGGCAGGCAGTATTACTTTCATCAGAAAGCAGTTTTCCTGAATCTCTTCGTTTTTAGAAATTTCCCCGATGAAAATATCTTTGGCCATTTTTTGCTTTACTCCGTTAGAGAACGCTACCGACCCCGGTCTCGGCGTTTTTGTTAGATGACGATCGAAAGCCACCTTTTTTTAACGAAGCACCCGTTGTCTCTAACGGGGTTCTACGTCCGCCCACATAATCAAGGCATCTTCTTGTGTTTCCGGGTAATAAAGCGGTCTTATTCCTTTTACTACAAAACCGCATTTCTCGTAAAGTTTTATTGCGGCTGTATTGGATTGCCTGACTTCCAAAGTTTGGGCTCTAATTCCTACTTGCTTTGCTATTTCCTGCATTGCTTTTAAAAGATTGAAAGCCAGGCTCTGCCTCCTGAATTCTTTTTTTACCGCGAGATTATGCAAATGAGCTTCATCGGCAACTATCCAAAAAATAATGTAAGCAGAGAGGACACTTTTCGGACCAAAATTCACACGCGCTGTCAGACATTGGGCATTGGCGTTATTCAGTTCTTTTATGAACATTGCCGCCGTCCAGGGTGAAGGAAACGATTCCTGTTCAATTGCCAATATTTCCGGCAGGTCTGCTTCTCTCATCAGATCAAGTGTCACCTGGGGAGTATCTTTTTCACAGGACATGGAAAAATTCCAAAAATACGGCCACGACTAAAAATATCGCGCAAAAAACAGGGATGGCTCCCCGCAGTTTGATAGTGTTAATGGCCACGGCAATTCCCAGCAGCGGCAAAAAATAATACGTAAAGGAAAGAGTTGATATAATCGTTGCTGGTAATTTCGGATACACCCAGATTACCAAAGGAATGAAGATCGTCTGAACAACTAGAAGATAAAACACGTCAAATAAAAATACTTTTATTAATCCTAAATAAACTTTTTTTTCTATCGCGCGAATGTTGCTTTTTTTCGCGTCTTCCAGCGCTTGGTCGGAAAGGATATCGTTGGATTTGATAATCAGAATATCCACCTTCTTGGCTAAAATGCCGCAAGGAATGGCCATAAGTATAGAAAGCGCTATTAATTGAGTGAATTCGCCTCCTAATCTTTGACCGGCTATTACCGCTGTGGAAGTCGCCACTACAGCGACAATTGAATCATTGGGCGGGATATATGTTCCCACGGGTATGCGATCAATCCAAATCAGTTCAACAAACGCTCCGATTATCAATCCTGCGTAAAGATTGTTGAGAAGAAGGCCGATTAAAGGAGCAATTACAATCGGCCGGGAAATCATCGCCTGAATGAAAATACGATCAAGACATAGCAAGCCGCCGCAAAAAGATATTAAAATAATTTTTGTAAACAAGTGGAGGTTCCTCCGGTCGCAGAAGACCTTTAGGTTACAGGAGCCGAAGGCTCCCTAAACAACGAGACCTCCCGCGAGTCACGGCGCTTTACTCCCCTGGTCGCAGATGACCTTTAGGTTGCTGGAGCCGAGGGATTCCAAGTCGCGGGATTAAATACCAATATTTTATGGCTTTATCTTGCAATCACGGGTATGTACCACGAAGTTCTCTATTTAGTGTCATACCCTCCACTTTGCGGGATTGTTCAACTTACCTATTCCGATTCACTTCGTTTTCGGAATAGGAGTTTCACAATAAGCTTTAAGTGCCTCTCTAATATTAACAGCCCTTTCCCGCGGTACTCGTTTTAACTCAATAACTACTCCGGCTTTTTCCAAGAGCGTCAGAATATCCTGAATTTCCTTATCACATAAAAAAACGGAAGGGGAGCAGCAAATTTTGTATTCTTCATTATGAATATTACCGATATTCAATTTATCAAAATGAAAGCCTAAATTAAACGCTCGGCAAACGTCGGCTATATTACTGAACAACACAATTGTTTTTTTAGCGCCAACATGAGCGAAAGTATAATTTTGGGCAAAATCATCGACAGAGCTTATAATTAATTCGATTTCACTGGGCACGGCCATCCTGATCACGGTTTCACTAAAGACATCCCCGGATATATTGTTATCTACAACGATAATGCATTTCGCCTTGATATACGGCACCCATGCCTCTAATATTTGACCGTGGACAAGCCTGTTGTCAACCCGAACCAGAGCTATATTCAGATTTTGAGCCAAGTGATTACCCGAGAGCTTTTTTGCTTAAAATTTCACTAGCCAGGGAAATATTTTTTTGCCCGTATTCTTTAATAAAGCAGGCAAATTCCCGCAATGTCATGTCTTCTTTTAATTCCGACAATTTGAGCAACATTGGCAAATTAACTCCGCTAAGAACTTCAACCTTCCCTTCTTTCATAAAAGAAAGCGAAATGTTTGAAGGCGTCCCGCCAAAAAGGTCTGTAAGAATCAAAACGCCCTTGCCCTTGTCCAGTTTCTTTATGGCATTGCTAATTTCTTTATTTATCTCTTCAACATCTTTTGTCTGGTCGACACTAACATGTAATATATCATTCAGCGGCCCTTTAATTAACTCCGCTGCTTTAATCAACTCATTGCCCAGGTTTCCATGTGTAGTAATAAGCACACCGATCATTATTATATTATCCCCCTTTAAGCTCTTTTCAGCCCGGCTCTTAAATTTAAAGCGGTAAGCTAATGGATTGCACTATAATTGTCAAGGTTTATAGACGGACTATTCAAAGGGAAAAATGAAATGTCCGTGTCGTTGTAAGTCGTTGTAATAAATCCATATTATCAAATATGTTCATGTTTTGGATTGCGTAGAACGTCGGCCAGGCCGGATTGACGGGAAATACCTACTAAAATCGCCCCCGCCAATAAATCTTCACTCGCCCAAATATCCACTTCTTTTCGCGCGCGGGTAATTCCCGTATAAATAAGCTCTCTGGTGATAACATTAATATCGTGATCGGATAAAGCCAATAAAACCCTCTCGAATTCCGATCCATGGCTTTTGTTAACGGTCATTGCCCACACAGTTTCGTATCTGGGCAGACTTGCCGGTAAAAATTTACGCATTTTCCCTTGTTCATCACGGAAAATATCAAGCAATTCATTATTTTTATCGGCATCCTTTAAAATAATGCCCACATCACCGTTAAACAGCAATCCATATATAACATTTTTTCTCTTTATCAACAAAGAATCGCCAGCAGAATGTTTAACCGTTCATTGCTGTTAGCTTGACTAAAATATGACGCGAGCATATATTGCCCAAAAGTAATCTGCCAACGTAATAACCCCAAGGGAGGTTAAAATGGAAAAAATCTCCTTCGAAGAACTATTAAAATCACAAAAAGAATTCTTCTCGTCGGGAAAGACGCGTGACCTTAACTTCCGCATCGAAGCACTGACTAAACTTAAAAACATTATCGAGGCGCATGAGGAAGAAGCGTTAAAAGCTATATATGAAGATCTCCATAAAGTCTCAGTCGACGGTTATGCTACAGAGATTTCCGGCGTATATGACGAGATCAAATATGCCTTGGGCAATGTTCACTCCTGGGCTAAGCCCGAAAAAGTCGAAACTCCGGTTTTTCTTTTGCCTTCTAAAAGTTACGTACAAAAAGATCCTTATGGCGTAACGCTGATCATAGCTCCGTGGAATTACCCGTTTCAGCTTCTTCTGACTCCGCTTATCGGTGCGATTGCGGCCGGAAACACGGCGATTCTTAAACCATCGGAAATTTCAGCCAACACCGCAACAATAATGGAAAAAATCATTAATAATGCTTTCCCTAAAGAATATTTGCATGTAGTGCAGGGCGGCACAGTGGAAACACAGGCGCTTTTGGATTTGCCTGTAGATTACATATTCTATACCGGCAGCGCTTCCGTAGGTAAAATTGTGATGAGCGCGGCAGCCAAAAATTTGACCCCAATCACACTGGAGTTGGGCGGCAAAAGCCCGGCGATTGTGCATGAAGATGCCAATCTGACCCACGCGGCGCGTAAAATAGCCTGGGGGAAATTCATCAATGCCGGACAAACCTGTATAGCTCCGGATTATGTTCTGATTCATACAAAGCGAAAAGATGAATTCCTGGAAGAATTAAAAAAAGCGATACATACCTTTTATGGTGAAGATGCTTCGGCTCATCCACGGTATTGCCGGATAATCAACGACCGGCACTTTCAGCGCCTAAGTGCTTTTCTCGACGCCAAAAAAATTGTCTACGGCGGAAAGGCCCATCCCGCTGACCGTTATATTGAGCCCACAATTCTTTATCCTGTGGAATGGAATGAACCGGTTATGCAGAATGAAATCTTCGGGCCAGTTTTGCCGCTACTTTTATACTCCAGCCTTGA
>CAVXLI010000016.1:0-64175 GCA_963762595.1 uncultured delta proteobacterium | reverse complement strand
CGGAACCACCGCCCGGGCATCTCCCAGGCGGCCGCCCCGCCCCCGCGCTCCCCGCCGGAGCCGCCGGCGTGGCGGCCGTCGGGCTCCCAGGCGACCGCCGGGGTCGCCACGGCCAGCCCCAGCAGGGCCCCAAGCGGGATCAGGGCCGCGCTGGCTGTCGCCAGGCCGCAACGGCGCATCGTCAAAGGAAAGGGAGCCCGCAACACGCGCACCGAATTCTGAGCTATGCTCGCCAAACGAGAGATGCCGTTAACGATGTGGCCATCCCATAGACCAGAATGTGGCGGGCCGGCAAACAATCGCCGCGCCGTCCGCCAACGATTGGGCGCCGCCCGATACCGGCAACGGCACAAGCAACCGGGTAAGATCACAGCCAGGGAATCCGAACGGGAGACCCCGTCGTCGCAGCGCCAACGGCCGGCACAGTGGGAAGCAGGGGGCCGCGCTCAACAGCGCCTCGCCGCCACAACAGAGCACGAAACCGCAATCGGCTGAGCCGCGTCCGATCCGCAGCATCTGCGTCTATTGCGGCTCCAGCCCCGGCCGCAACCCGGCCTATGCGCAGGCCGCAGCAAGCCTCGGGCGCCTGATGGCCGAGCGCGGCATCGGCCTGGTCTACGGCGGCGGCGGCCTCGGCCTGATGGGCGAGGTCGCGCGGGCGGTCCTGGACGGCGGCGGCCGCGTCACGGGCATCATCCCCGCGTTCCTGACCGAGAAGGAGCGCATGCTGCGCGAGGTGACCGACCTGATGAAATTATTAGAGCAGATTTTACAGGAGCAATGGGCACCAGCGCCAAGATCATGGCCGAGCAGTCTTTAATACCGCTGGACTTTACATACGGTGTCGTAGACAAATGCATACTCAAAGCCCTCATCGGCAAGACTTCCTTAATAATGACTTCTGGCGGAATGGTAAACCATGCCCTGCAAAGAATCAAGGCCTATAGCCTGGAGTCTGGAATCGAGATCGAGGCTGTAAAGGCTTCTACTGGACTAGAGTGCGAGGGTTCGGTAAATGCCTTAACTTGAGTGTCTAGTCAAGAACCCAAATCTTCACCAAAACCCTTAAGTAAAACAAAATTGCATAAAGTAAAGTGGAATGGAATAGTTCGCTATTCCCTACGTCCATTCAGCACCAGATACGAGGGTCTCTGGTCTCCAGTTGGCCCTCGCTCTGGATCTCCCCCAAGTAACTGGTAAAATTGCTTACAGAATATAGATACCGTTTCAAGATGAATTATTACGATCCATTTCAAAAATCGCAATTTATGTTACACATTTTTCTGGAATTAAATAGTCAACCGGAGGTTTGAAGCCATATCCCACCCATTCATATGAAGCTTGCTGTCATTCACGATTCATATCCTGACAATAAAGCGACGAGCGGGTAGGGGAGTGGGGGTTAGTAAAAAAGATGAGTGTACCCGCTCACGATCAGAACCTTTTTGATCATATAAATAGTTTTCTGGCAATATTTTATAACTGTTTTTGCCCATAAGCCTTTTGTTTGGCGATCTTTGCAGCAAAAGCACCTGCAACGAAGCCCGCATCCACATTGACCACAGTGAGAACGGAGCAGGACTGCAGCATGGAGTAAAGGGCCGCCAGACCGCCTCCACCTAACCCGTAGCCGGTGGATACAGGTAGACCGATAACAGGAGCCTCAACCAGCCCAGCCACAACCGCGGGCAAGGTGCCCTCCCTTCCAGCAGCCACAACGAATGCATCAACATCCAGCATCTTTTCAAGGCATGGAAAAGAGTCTATGAATGCCAGCTACGCCAACATCGTACTCGTATACAACTGTGCAACCCATCTCCTCAGCCACAACTTTGGCCTCCTCGGCTACGGGGATATCAGCTGTACCTGCTGCCAGGATGCCAACTTTTCCAAGTTTGGGGCTGCTAACCTCAGATCTGATAACAACCGTTCTTGCCCGGGAGTTATGAACCAAGCAGACCTCAGCCGGCAATTTTGCAGACCTCAGAAGCTCGAGTTGTTCCTTGGAGATACGAGTGATTATCACGCTGCCCGTCGCCTCAAGATGAGCTAACGAGATGGCCAACAAATCTTTCTTGTCCTTTCCCTCTGCTAATATGGCTTCAGGAATGCCTATCCGATGCGCGCGACATGTATCAAGCTTTGCTACCTCACCCACAGTCCTATAGCTCAGAACCTTGATGCGGCCCAATGCTTCGTCCAATGATATTCTACCCTGGCTAAAGCTTTCCAGCAGCTCACTTAGGCTCTCATGCACAAATCGTTGAAAACGACAGACGAGCATAAAGGGTTTATCCCCGCATAAAGAGACCCTTTAGGAGATGTTGGTCTCAACACCTGATTTCATATCCACTCCAAGTACTCGATGGCAGTCTCTATGGATATGGAGCTGCCCAAGATATCACGAGAAGCGGCGCGAAAAGGTGTTAAGATAGTAGGCACTGGGGACTGCCTATTTCCGAAGTGGCTTGATACCATAAAAGAGCTTCCTGAAAATGACGGGCTCTTCCTTTTGGGTGACACGCTTTTCACTCTCACCGTAGAAGTCGAGGACTCCCATCGGGTGCATCATCTCATCTTGCTTCCAGACATATCCAAGGCAGAGGAACTAGAGAAGCGTTCGCCCCCCAATCCAAGAACCTGGAGACGGATGGAAGGCCCAGGTTGCATATGAATGGAGCGGAGATTGCTGACACGGTCCTGGAAGCCGATGCGAGATCGGACCGAGCCATGCTTTTACTCCCTGGACAGGCATCTTTGCTTATTATAATTCCCTGCAGGAGTGCTACCAGGAGAAAGCGGATGATATCAGGTTTATTGAGCTTGGCCTAAGTGCGGATACCGATTATGCGGATAGGATTGCCGAGCTCTCTTGCAAAACATTTCTCTCCAACTCTGATGCTCATTCACCCCGCGCCAATAAGTTAGCCCGAGAGTTCAACCAGATAAAGATGAATAACCTGAGCTACCAGGAGATCATAATGGCCATAAAAAAGAAGAGATAAATGCATGAGGAAATTCCGGCCAGATCAAAAGCGTTGGGTCAAAAAGATTCCATTAAGGTAATGTTGACAAAGATAGGCGTCGCTAAAATTGCCCGAGCCAGTCTGCCTGTTTCCGTAGATTTGAAATCATGGTTTTCTCCGGTTGAGGATCAGGGTTCACTTGGTTCCTGCACGGCAAATGCTGGCGTCGGCATAGTCGAATATTTTGAAAAGAGGGCTTTTGGAAAGCATATTGATGCCTCCAGACTTTTTCTCTATAAGACTACCAGAAATATGATGCACGCGAAAGGTGATACCGGCGCGTTTCTCAGATCAACAATGAGCGCTTTAGTGCTTTTTGGCGTTCCGCATGAGGAATACTGGCCGTACACAATAGCGGATTTTGATAAAGAACCCACAGCTTTCTGTTACGCTTTCGGCCAGAATTATCAGGCAATAGATTACTACAGGCTGGATCCTCCCGGCACCAATAAAAATGATTTGTTAAACCGGATAAAAACCAATTTGGCGGCGGGTCTCCCCGCTATGTTCGGCTTTACCGTTTATAGTTCTTACAGCTCAAGCGGCTACATCCGGGAAAATACCGTATCCCACAGCAGGCGAAAAAATTGTCGGCGGCCATGCCATTGTTGCCGCCGGTTACGATGACAAAATGAGGATTAAGAACACGAATCCCGGAGCCGTGGAAACAACCGGAGCTTTGTTAATCAGAAACTCCTGGGGCACAAAATGGGGAAGCGGAGGTTATGGCTGGCTTCCTTATGAATATGTGCTGAAAGGTCTGGCCATTGATTGGTGGTCACTACTCAAAAACGAATGGGTTGATACCGGTAACTTTAAATAAAAAATAGGCAGCGGCAAAGATAAGAGATTGCTGAAAATATTGTATGCGGCTGTTTGCCAGGCCAAAGGGTGTTTTTGTCCGATATCAGGATTGTTGCGGATTGCAGATGGAAATGGTAAAATGCTCATTAATTAACCAGTATTTGAGCTAACCATCAAAGGAGAATTTTTTCAATGTCTATTCCTGAAAAATATCTGGCGATAATGAATAAATTTGCCCAAGCATTGAAGACGGGAGATTTATCCGAAGTCAACGCGATACCTTTGGACGATGTAAGGCTGGCTAAAATTCATTTAAGCTCCGACAGCGCTCAGCCCTATTACGCTCTTCTGTTACAAACGATTACGGAACGGGAAAAGGCTACGATGGGCAGCAAGGAAGGCGTAAAAGTTTCGGGCGTTGAATCGAATTACGCGAAAAATCAGCATATATTTTTAGCGCATAAATTTGCCGAAGATGAACTTGTTTTAACGCTGAAAAAAACTATTGAAAGGCATAAGTATCCTTGGGTGGAAGGCAAAAAAAATGATCTGGGGAGAATTTCCGCGGACATTCTGGCAAAGATTAAAAACTGCGGTTTCTTTATAGCAATACTCACAAAGCAGCATGAACTGCAGGGCGGAAACTTTACGACGAATAGCTGGGTGATAGAAGAAAAAGGTGCGGCGCTGGCTTTTGGTCAGCGTCCTTTCGTTATGGTTGAAGAAGGCATCGAGAGGCACTATATCGGTTTTGTTCAAAATGACGATCAGATAATTAATTTCAATACAGCGGATTTTAGCGTAAAAGCCGAAGATCTTATAACGAGAATAAACATCATCTATAATAAATATTTAGGCCAGGATTTAATTTAAAGTGAATAAAGGGGATATAGAATTATCTCATTTCTACTTTTATGGGAATTCATTGGAGGTGAAGATGCAACCAAAACAGAATCCTTTTTCAATTTATGATTTTCTTGGTTATTTTCTCCCGGGATCACTTGCTCTGCTTGTAATCTTAGCAATTTCACATATATGGTTTCCAGAATTTAGCGTTTTTGAATTTCTTTCTAAGCATTGTGAGCTTACCCGTTCTGAATCCTATTTTCTCTTTATTGTTTTAGCCTATACGACAGGTCATATTTTTAGCTTCATTTCATCTCTAACGATAGAAAGATATTCTATATGGAGGTACGACTATCCCTCTAAATATTTGCTTAGTTTTAAATATAAGGGTTACTTCAATGTAGAAGATGAACCTATATATGCTAGAAAAATTCTTCGAGCAATTTTTGGTTTCTTAATTCTTTTGCCTATATCGTACCCTGAATATGTTATTGGCAGATTTCTAAATATGAGGGATCTCTACGCAAAGAGATTAGATCCACTACTTGAAAAACTTATATGGGGGAAAATACGCGGGTTAATGTACGAACGATCAGAGGTGAAGGATCTAAATGCAACTGGCAAGCCAAGTGATCAAGATTTTTTTCGTTTTGTATATCATTTCGTTTTAGAAAATGCACCTGCTCATCAACCAAAAATGCAAAATTATATAGCCCTTTACGGTTTCCTTCGAACACTTACATTTTTAAGTGTTTTGACCTTTTGGCTAATTTTTGCGTCTTGTATTGGTGAAAAATTAGATGTTGTTTATTCTATATGTTTGTTAGCAAGTACCGCTTTTGTGGGCTTAATATTGTTTTTAGGTTTTGTTAAATTCTATCGCCGTTTTTCATTAGAAGTATTAATGGCTTTGTCAGTTACATTTAACAGTAAAAAGAAAGTTTCTATAAAAAAGAATATTGTACGCCAAAAGCTAAGCTCTAAACATTAATCAGTGCTCACTGTTTTCAGGTGATTCTGTAGAAAAGCCCTGCGGAATATCCCGGCTAGGTTTTTTGGGAAAATGAAATATTCAAAAAGAAATGAGACAGGTGCCGATATGAAAATTATTCGTTTTGTTTCCGGGAAGAAAAAGGTTTTATTTGGAGTTTATAATCCAAAGCAACCTCATTTGGCAAAAATTATCAAGGGGAATATTTTTGGAGATTACAAGATTACCCCGGAGAAAGCAGAAGTTAAAAAGTTGCTCGCGCCGATTATTCCGGTAAATATTCTTGCTCTGGGCATCAATTATAAGAAACACGGCGATGAGACGGCAATGTCTTATCCGGATCAGCCGATATTGTTTTTGAAGGCTACCACCAGTATTGTCGGGCATGATGGCCCGATTATTCTGCCTGCCGCGGGTCCCGATAGTGTGGACTATGAAGCGGAGCTTGCCGTAGTAATAGGGAAGAAAACGAAAAATATCCTGCCGGATAAGGCTATGGACTATATCATGGGCTACACCTGCGCGAACGACGTCAGCGCAAGAGACTGGCAGTTTGATAAGCAAAAAGGACAGTGGGCGAGAGGAAAAAGCTTTGATACTTTTTGTCCTCTGGGCCCATGGATCGTAACGAAAGAAGAAATTGACGACCCGAACAATGTCGGTATTCGCTGTATCATTAATGGTCAGACAGTTCAGGAATCGAAAACATCAGAAATGATTTTTAACGTCCAGAATACCGTCAGCAACTTGAGCCGGTCGATGACTTTGCTTCCCGGCACGGTTATTTTAACGGGGACTCCGGATGGTGTCGGTTTCACCAGACAGCCTCCTCTTTTTCTTAAGGCCGGTGATCTGGTGAGTGTAGAGATTGAAAAGATCGGAACCCTTACCAATAGAGTTGTAAGGGAAAACAGCAATATTAATGCGGAGGATTTTTTCGCTTGAGGGTTTTGTCAGGGCTAGCCTTAGTTGCTGGAGGCGGAAAAGGTTACGATTTTTTGGCTGGTGTTTCTTTTGATTCTTCCTTCGCTTTCGAGAAAACGTAAGTGAGCGATGGCCTCGCCGGTGGCAAACCACTTCTGGGCGATGGGGAAGGCTTCCCAACTTTCACAATCAATATCCCAGGTCATTCCCGCGGCAATTTCATAGGCGTTTTTTGTCTTTGATTCCACAACATCAAGAACTTCATCGGCGCGAAGCTTGTGATGTTCTTTTAATGCGTCTATCCTTCCCTTGAGATCGGTAAAAAAATTGCGGTGTCCGGGAAGAACGATGTTAATCGGCAGGTTGTAGACTTTGTCCAGGCTCTCCATGTAGTTTTTGAGAGAGTTTATCCGATATGCCCATGATTCGATATGGGGTGTTATATCGAAGAGAATATGGTCACCGGAAAAGAGTATCTTTTTATCTTCGTCATAAAGGCAGATGTGACCTTCGGTATGCCCAGGAGTAGATATACACTTGAGGCGATAGTCGTCCATCTCGATGACATTGCCGTCATCAATCAGGTGAAAATCGGGAATCGTTTGCGGGCTGTACTTGAATCCGGGGTGATTATGCAGTGCTTTCATCAACTCATCGGCGGGAAAACCATTAATTTGGGCATAATCGATCATGGCTTGCCAGTTGTTGTCCTTATCGAAGACCCTGGCATCTATTCTGCTGAAGTAAACGGTGCTGGTCTTCGTAGCCAGCCGTGAAATCAGGCCCGAGTGGTCGGCATGCATATGGGTTATCATAAAGTCGGTTTTGGAAAGGTCGATGTTAAGAGCGGTAAGCCCTTTCTGCATGGCCTCAAAACAAACACTGCGGTTAAATCCCGTGTCGATTATCAGGTTCCGATCATCGGCCTTGATTATATATGAATTTAGTTCTTTTAGTGGACTGTTGGGCAGGGGCACTTCGATGCGGTAGAGCCGATCCCTCACTTCTTCAATCATTAACAAATATCCTTAACCATTTACCTTATCATGAAGCCTAACATTTTTGCCTTAAATAAGCAAGCTCCTTTACCAATAGCCATTCCCACGGCTGAAAATATTAATTGAATAATTCATTTCTTGGTTTATAATTTAGAAACTTTCCTTATTAAACGTTAAAACATTTAAGGAGGATGCTTAAAAATGGAAAAAACAAAAAGATTTTCAGTGCGGTATTGTAGATTAAAACTTGTTGTCTTCACCATTTTCGCGTTTACGCTTCTGGCGGTAGGCTGCCAGTTAAACACTGTCACCGCCCCCGCTCCTGCCCCTGCTAAAGTTCAGGTTCAGGCTGAAACAAAAGCTGTAGATTTGATGATGCCGGATAAGCAAACTACAGAGGGCGTTGTCATCGGCACGTTGAGCAGAACCACCAATACCTTTTCCTGGAAGGGTATTCCCTATGCCCAACCGCCTGTCGGCGACCTGCGTTGGAAGGCGCCCCAACAGCCCGAAAAGCGTTCGGCGCCTTTAAAAGCGGTTAATTTTTGCGAGATATGTCCCCAATACATTGATCATGACGCTAATCCGACAACACCGCAGATTATCCAGGGTAATGAAGACTGCCTGTATCTTAATATCTGGCGTCCCCGAAGCAAGGCCGCCGATCTGCCGGTTTATTTCTGGATTCACGGCGGCGGAAACAGCATTCAATGGCCGCTCCTTTCCGTTACGGACGCGTCCGTCCTCGCCAACAAAGCAAACATGATCGTTGTGACCGTCAATTATCGTCTTGGGCCGATGGGCTTTTATAATCATCCGGCCCTGAAGAGCACGCAGCGCAGCGATGAAAAAACCGATTCCGGTAATTTCGCGCTTTTGGATTTAATTCAGGCTCTTTCCTGGGTAAAGGCCAATATTAAATCCTTCGGCGGTAATCCCGAAAATGTGACCATAGCCGGGGAGTCGGCGGGAGGCCAAAACGTCATTTCTCTCATCAACTCGCCGTTGGCGAAAAATCTTTTTCAGCGGGCTATTTCCGAGAGCGGCCTCATTATGCCGGCGACGCCAGAGCAGGGAGCAGAGCATGTGAACAGCATGATTGTAAAACTCCTCGCGAAAGACGGAAGCGTTGCGGATGAAAAAGCGGCCGCGGTAAAGCTAAAAGGAATGACCACAGCGGATATCGCAAAATATTTAAAGTCGAAAAGTGCCCAGGATTTATTGGAAATGTACCCGGAAGGCAAGTTGGCGGGAATGATAAGATTTCCCAGCAGTTTCACCGACGGAACAGTTTTGCCTGCTGATTTTTACGGGGCATTGAAGGCAGGAAAATATAACAAGGTACCGGTCATTCTGGGAACGAACAAAGAGGAGGCAAAGCTGTTTCTTATGAGCGATCCCAGATTCACTCCCTGGATAAAAGATTTTTCCATCTTTAAAGATCCGGCCAAAGCCGAATTATATGACTTGGCTGCCCAATATCAAAGCGACGGCTGGAAGGTTATGGCGGTGGATAATTTGGCAAGAACCCTGAAATCCAATAACGATCAACTCATGATTTATACCTATCAATTTTTATGGGGTGCGGGGGGACTGAAAAAGAGCGTTATCCCTTTTCCCTATAATCAATTGACCGGCTCCTGCCATGCTCTGGAAATTGATTTTGTCTTTGGAACGGAAGCTGTATCGTTAGGTGGCTGGGCTTTTGATGAAAAGAATCGTCCCGGCCGTGTCGCATTGTCGAACGCGATGATGGACTATTTTGCTCAGTTTGCGAAGATAGCCAATCCCAACAAAGAGGGTTCCGGTTTGCCTGTGTGGAAGCCGTGGTCCAATATGGAAGGTTCCCCGAAAACTATTCTTCTGGACGCTGATTACAATAATTTTAAAATAGAAATGTCCACAAAAGAACTCACCAATGAGGCGATTGAAAAGGCATTGAAGGAGGAACCCCGGCAAAAAGAAATACAACCTTTCTGGGATACATCCCGCTTAAGGACATCAAATAAGTAGGAGTAATATTCTTAATTAGTATTGTTTCATTTGCCCCGCCCGTGTGGCGGGGTAAATCGTTTTAACCCTAAAAGAAAAATCAGGAGGGCAGTACATTATGAAGATAAAATGGTACGGGCATGCAGCGTTTCAGATAACAACAGACAAAGGAACAAAAATTATTATTGACCCTTATGAACCCGGATCGTTTAGCGGCGCTTTGTCCTATGGCAAGATCGAGGATAAAGCCGATATTGTGATAACAAGCCATGATCATGCAGACCATAACTATATAAAAGATATACCGGGGAAATATAATCATGTCAGCAAGGCTGGTGATTATGGAATCAAGGACGTTAAAATTAAAGCTATACCTTCTTTTCACGATTCTATAGGGGGAAAAAAGGAGGCAGTAACTTGATATTTGTAATTACAGCCGATGCTTTGAATTTAGTCCACATGGGAGACATTGGGCATAGCCTTGATTCGGAACTGCTAAAAAAAATAGGTAAAGTTGATATATTATTATTGCCTGTCGGCGGATTTTTCACGATCGATGCCACTATGGCGCAAAAGATTATGAATGATATTAAGCCTAGTATAACGGTGCCTATGCATTACAAAACTGAAAAATGTAATTTTCCCATTACACCGGTGGAGGATTTTACAAAGAACCAAAAGAATGTACGCGTGCTGAGGGAATCCGATATCATGATTAAGAAAGACATGCTCCCGAAAGAGCCGGAAATCATCGTGTTGCAGCATGCCTTGTAAGCGAAATCTTTTCCGTGCAAAGAATAAAGCTATATAATACTTTTTGAACATAAATTTTCTGTGGAGGAAACATAATGGATGTGAAAGGGAAGGTTGTTGTTGTGACTGGCGGCGCTTGCGGAATAGGCCAGGGTTTATGCCGGCGGTTTGCCCGTGAAGGTGCGAAGAAGGTTATAGTCGCTGATGTGAATGAGGCAGGGGCAAAGTCCGTTGCCGACGAAATAAAAGGGATAGCTGTGACCTGCGATGTACGCAAAGAAGAAGATATTATCCGTCTGGTCCGCATCACTGAAGAGAAATTTGGCCTCATCGATCTTTTCTGTTCCAATGCCGGCATCATAGTTTTGGGAGGCGTGGAAGCTGGCAATGAGGACTGGAAACGTATCTGGGAGATCAATGTCCTGTCCCATGTTTACGCGGCGCGGGCTGTCTTTCCCGGCATGATCAAGCGCGGAGGAGGCGCCTTTATGGTTACAGCTTCGGCAGCAGGTTTGCTAAGCCAGATTGGCTCATTACCCTATTCTGTCACCAAACACGCCGCGGTGGGCTTTGCCGAAAATATCGCTATTACTTATGGAGATCAGGGAATTAAAGTGTTCCTCCTTTGTCCCCAGGCCGTTCGGACGGAAATGACACGACAAGGTGGCGGCGTGGCGGCGGTTGACGGACTGATGGAGCCGGAACAGCTGACCGATGCGGTGATGGAAAGTTTCCAACGGGAAGAGTTTCTGATTCTACCCCATCCCGAAGTGAAAAAGTACATGCAGCGGAAAACCGCCGATTATGACCGCTGGCTTCAGGGCATGCGGAGGCTTCAAACACGTGTTATCGAAGGGGCACCGCTCAAGAAATGAAAAAGCAACAAAAAATTCTGATATTGTATAAGATTATTTTCTGCAGGAAATTGTGCGAGAAACATTGAATTCCAATACGGGGGTATTTCCAGTGGATAATACTAAAAGCCGGGTAGCTTTGGTAAAGACGGAAGATCGCAAAGGAGGGGTCAGTGCTTCCCTGAAAGCGCTGAATATTAATCCGGCAAAAGGAAAACACGTCCTTATCAAACCTAATTTCAATACGGCCGATCCCACGCCCGGTTCCACGCACAATGATACACTGGCGGCGCTGGCGGAGGAGCTCTGGGGTATGGGGGCTAAATCCATAAGTGTAGGGGAGCGGAGCTGGCCGCGGACAAAGAAGGTTGTCGAGCTCAAGGGTATCCTGCCTATTCTTGAGAAACTGAATGTCCGGGTGATCGATTTTGATGATTTGAAAGAAAAAGACTGGATTGAATTCAAACCGGAAGGGAGCCACTGGGCAAATGGATTTCGCATTGCCCGTCCTATTCTGGAGGCCGAATGCCTGGTTTCCACAGGCTGTCTGAAAACACACCAATTCGGGGGAGTCTTTACCTTATCCCTTAAACTTCATGTCGGCGTTGTTCCTACAGAACGCCATGGATATTCCTATATGCATGAATTGCATACCTCTCCTCATCAACGCAAAATGATTGCCGAGATAAATGAACCTTTTCGTCCTCAACTGGTGGTCATGGATGGGATTGATGTATTTGTAGACGAAGGGCCGGCCACCGGAAAACTGGCCAAGGGAAATGTATTTTTAGCGGCGGCTGATCGTGTGGCGATAGACGCAGTAGGTGTAGCTGTTTTGAAATACCTCGGTAGCAATGACCGGATCATGAATACGAAAATATTTGAGCAAGAGCAAATTGTCCGCGCCGTTGAATTGGGGCTGGGCGTCTCATCGCCTGCCGAAATAGATGTCATTCCGGCAGATACCAAAAGCCGGGACATGCGCGACAAAATTATGGAAATATTGCGGCGGGGGTGAAAGGGGAAAAGATCATGAATTCAGATGACAAGTGTGTTCTGGTCGATAACGAAAATGATCTGAACAAAATTTTGAAGACAAAAGATAGGGTAATCGCCCTTGTTTACGCTTCCTGGTGCCCTTTTTGTAAAAGGTTTTTGCCTGTCTTCGAGCAGTATGCCCAGGAAGAGCGGCGGCATTTTGTACGCGTTCAAGACGACCAGGAAAGTATAGGAAATAAATATTCAGTAGATGTTTTTCCCACCGTTCTTTTCTTTGAAAAGGGCGTTGTTTCCAAACGTCTCGATGGAGAACCGGGCATAGGTATACACGAAAAGCAACTGGCCGATTTTATTAATGAAACTCGCTGAAAACGAACGCAGTGAAGTCTGAAGCGTTAGTTGAATTAATCCCGCCATAGACGGAGGGTATTGTCGAAGATACCCGTGATTAAGTCGTGCCCATTACCGCAGAGTTGAACTGAAAACGAATGTTTAACTTTCCTCAAATATACGTTTATTGCATCTTGATTCGATAGCGAAACCGATAAAGAACTGGGTTTTTTTAGTCTATTTTCTATCGTCTTTTTTAAGAGCAGGAATGCGGCTTTCACAAGGAACGCCGGTCTGGCAGAGGCCGCATCCGGCATACTTCCCGATGTATCCTGGTCCATACATGCCTTCCAGCCAGGGTTTCTGTTTCCCAAAGAGTACCTCGACGCATTTGAGTTTATTGTGGCCTTTTTCGCTTATCGCACCGCCGGGACAACGACGTATACATTCTCCACACTTTCCCGTAGCATAAAAAAGGCAATTTGCCAGGTGATGTTTATACTGTTTTATTGATGGTTTTAATTTAATGCTGGTAGCTACACTTCCGCAGCGCATGGCCAGCCCTTTGGAAGTGATAAAACCTTCGTTGAGGCTGAAGGTGCCCAGCCCGGCGGCGTAAGCAATATGCCTTTGCGACCAGTTGGAAGCAAAGCCATCGGAGAGGTACAAAATTTTAAAATAAGGCGATATTTCCGGAGCAAGAGCATGAGCACCGATTGCTTCTAAAAGCGATACTAAATATACGGATAACTCGTTGATAAAGTCTTGCCCTTTCCAGCGTGTGTGATTCCAGCGCAGCGCAGGGCCTTCTTTTTGTTGGGCATTACTGTTCAGCGTTTTGCTGTTAATCGGTAATACGAAAGAAATAACACTTACGTTCGCCGGTTGAGGCGCTTCACACTTTAATGTTTCGGTGAGGTGTAAAGCGAGCATTTCCCGCGGACTGAGGTGTAGTTCGTGCACCACTTTTTTATACTCGGCAAACAACGGGTCATCGCCATCGGCAAATCCGATCAGCGGTTGATCAAAAATAAGTTCGCCTCCGAATGATTCCAGCCGATTCAAAGGATTCGTCCTTACGAAATTTCTGATGGCCTCTTCTATGAAGCGTTCGGGATTTGTATCAAACCGCCTCTTCGCTCGTTTATCCACCGTAAAAATAGTCATTGACGCAGTACCTTCCTTTAGTGTCTTCAGCATGATCAATTTGTTTCAGGGTATGCACCTTTCAAAACAAAACTTAACTATCAGCACCTCATTATTTATTCAACATTTTTTATATTAATCGTCAGCTCTAGAGAAGTAACAAAATTTTAGTGGAGCCCTCTCCGGCAGGAGTCGAAGGCTACCTGAAATATTGAGACCCAAGCTTCAGAAACAAAGTGCGCTGAAGCTTGCAGGTCGAATTATCCCGCGAAGCAGAGGATAACGCGACCTCCCGCGAGTTACGGCGCATTCCTCCCCCGGCTGGTGCCGGAGGATTCCAAGTTACGGGATTGATTTCACAGAGAGGGAAATTAGTTTGACATATTCTCTTTTCGTTACTAAACTAAAATTGCATTAATCAATTGAACCATCTTTTGCAAATCCTGTAATCTAAACGGGACAAAGCTGTTTCAATTTGAAAATTATGTCGATAGAAATATTTGAGGAGGCATTAAGTAATGGCGTTAAAAACTGCTGAACAATATGAAGAAAGTCTGCGCAAAATGAATTTTAAAGTTTATTTGCTGGGCGAATTGGTGAAAAATCCGGTGGATAATCCGATAATCAGACCATCAATGAATTCCGTAAAAATGACTTACGCTCTGGCTCAAGATCCCCAGCATGAAGATCTGATGACGGCGAAATCCCATCTGACCGGAGAAAAAATAAACCGGTTCTGCCACCTGCATCAAAGCACCGAGGACCTGGTTAAAAAAGTAAAAATGCAGCGTCTGCTGGGACAGAAAACAGCGTCCTGTTTTCAACGATGCGTCGGAATGGATGCCATCAATGCCGTGGACAGCGTCACGTTTGAAATGGATAAAAAACTCGGCACTAAATATCATGAGCGTTTTATCAAGTTTCTGAAAATGATTCAGGAACAAGATTTGACAGTGGACGGCGCCATGACCGATCCCAAAGGCGACCGCAGCCTGTCGCCCAGTAAACAGGCTGATCCTGATCTCTACACGCATGTTGTGGAAAAAAGAAAAGACGGCATTGTCGTGCGGGGCGCAAAAGCTCACCAGACAGGAGCCATCAATTCGCACTGGATTTTGGTTATGCCGACGATAGCCATGACCAAAGAAGATGCCGATTACGCCCTTTCTTTTGTCGCGCCTGCCGACGCGGAAGGCATATCCTATATTTATGGAAGACAATCCTGCGACACGCGGAAACTGGAAGGCTGTGAAATAGATGTGGGCAACCGGCAGTTCGGCGGTCATGAAGCGCTCATGGTTTTTGATAATTTATTTGTTCCCTGGGAAAATGTGTTTATGTGCGGGGAATATGAATTCAGCGGCGCTCTGGTGGAACGCTTTGCCGGTTATCACCGCCAGAGCTACGGCGGCTGCAAAGTCGGCGTCGGCGACGTGCTCATCGGCGCGGCGGCTCTGGCTGCCGATTACAACGGCGCGTCCAAAGCATCTCACGTCAAAGATAAACTGATTGAAATGATACATCTGAACGAAACTCTTTACTCCTGCGGAATTGCCTGCTCGGCGCAGGGACACAAAACCGCTTCCGGCACTTACCTGATTGATTTGTTGCTGGCCAACGTCTGCAAGCAAAACGTCACCAGATTCCCTTATGAAATTGCCCGGCTGGCGGAAGATATTGCCGGTGGATTAATGGTTACAATGGCCTCGGAAAAAGATTTGCGTCACCCGGAAATCGGCAAAATAGTCGAAAAATATTTTAAAGGAATCGCTTCAGTACCCACGGAGAATCGCTGTCGTGTTTTGAGACTGGTGGAAAATATTACTCTGGGCACAGCCGCAGTCGGTTATCGCACGGAATCCATGCACGGCGCCGGTTCGCCGCAGGCTCAGCGCATTATGATTTCGCGCCAGGGCAATCTGGAACAGAAAAAGAAACTGGCCAAAGAAATCGCCGGAATTAAAGATTGACCAGATTCTTCCTGTCGAACAATATAACAATGAGGCTGATAGGAATAAAATATTGCGGCGGCTGTAATCCTCTCATCGATAGAGCAAAATTGGTTTGCGAAATTGGGAAAGCTCTACCCCCCGAATATAGCTTGACCACTGAGTCATCCTCTAATCCATGGGATATAGGAATTATGGTTTGCGGATGTTCATCGGCTTGCGTAGAAAACCCGGAAATTAGAAACCTGGCCCGTCAATGGATACTTGTGGCGGGTAAGTCTGTCGATCTGGAAAATGCACCGGAAGAAAAACTGGCTGATATTGCCGCGAGAAAAATAAAAAAGTTGAAATAATGAAGCCTTGCCTGCGGATGCCGGTTTGCAGATCGTTTTCATCAAATTAATGACTTGAAATAAATCATAATGCCGGATATTCCGCTGGAAGAATCACAATCCAATTACAAAATTAATGGTGCGGTCTATACTTACTTAGGCCAAAAAAAGACGGAGAATCAACATCGCCATAAAAATCAATTAAATAAGCGAATTCGTCCAAAATGTGAAGGGGGAAAACATATGATTAAAACGAAGGAAGATTATATTCTAAGTTTAAAGCGTCAGAAATTGAATGTCTATTACAACGGGGAGCATGTTGAAGATGTCACGACCCACCCGGCCTTTATTCCCCATATAAACGCAGCGGCCAAGACTTATGAACTGGCCCTGATGCCGGAGCACGAAGACCTCCTTACCGCGACCAGCCACTTGACAGGGAAGAAAATCAATCGTTTCACTCATATTCATCAATCCGTTGATGATTTGATTAAAAAAGTCCAGATGCTGCGTCTTATTTCACACAAGACGGGAAGCTGTTATCAGCGCTGTGTGGGTTTTGATGCCATGAACGCGCTATACATGACAACTTACGAGATCGATGAAGCTCACGGAACTAAATATTTCCAGCGCTTCACTGAATATCTTAAAATGATCCAGACCGAAAACTTTATGGTAACAGGGGGAATGACTGATCCAAAGGGGGATAGATCCAAGCGCCCGCATGAGCAGGATGACCCGGATGTTTTTACGAGAATAGTGGAGAAGAAGAAAGACGGGATAGTGATCCGTGGAGCCAAAGCCCATCAGACAGGCGCGATTAATAGCCATGAGATTATCATTATGCCGACACAAAATATGGGAAAGGGAGACGAAGCTTATGCCGTCGCGGCGGCAATTCCTATGAATGCGAAAGGAATCACTCTCATCTTCGGAAGACAGACCAATGAGGAGAGAAAATTTGAAAAGGGAATTGATGCGGGCAATACCGAATTCGGCGTAGTGGGCGGCGAGGCATTGGTCATCTTTGAGGATGTTTTCGTTCCCTGGGAAAGGGTTTTCATGTGCGGAGAGATAGATTTTACCGGCCTTTTGGTTGAGCGCTTCGCCACATTGCATCGGCAAAATTATGGCGGGTGCAAAGGGGGTGTATCCGATATTATTATCGGTGCAACCGCGCTTGCCGCCCAGTATCAGGGGACGTTGAACGCCTCTCATATTAAGGATAAGCTAGTCGAGATGACTCATCTTGTCGAGACCGTTTATTCCTCATCGGTGGCCTGTTCCGCTATGGGTTCTAAAACAAAAAGCGGAGCTTATTATCCCGACCCGCTTTTGGCCAACTGCGCTAAGCACAACATTACCAGAAATATTTATGAAATATCCCGTCTCGCTCACGATATAGCGGGAGGTATCATGGCCACGCTTCCCTTTGACAAAGATCTGAGAAGTCAGAAGATCGGAAAGTATGTGACAAAATACATGGCGGGAATCAAAGGGATTCCTACAGAGACGAGGATGAAGATATTGAGGCTTATCGAGAATATGACGGGTGGCACCTGCCTTATCGAAAGTATGCACGGAGCGGGTTCCCCTCAGAGCCAGAGAGTCATGTATCAGCGCCTCGGCAATTTGCCGCAAAAAATGCAGATGGCGAAGATTTTGGCTAAAATAGATAAATAGAAGAATCAAATTAGAACCTATAATAGGTTCGGAAGATAATCACAAGAGAGTAGATGTGCTTCAGGCAAAGCTTGCGGCGATGAAAAAGAAATAGCCATACAGATGATATTGCAGTGAATAATCCGGCCGCGAAAACAGCTTTTTTCTTATGTGACTATAAATATTTGTAAAATATCATAGTCATACTATGAAATAAAATAAAACTTGACAGTGCGACTATAATAATATAACGTTCCTCAACACTGTCAAAAGGATATTTTCATGGCTGATCACAGCAGGGCAAAGACCAGAAAAGACCGGATCATGGATGCCGCCCTGCGTATCTTTGCCGAAAAGGGTTTCCAGAACGCGACTATTACCGAAATCAGTAAAGAAGCCGGAGTTTCTGAAGCCACAATCTATGAGTATTTCGGCACCAAGGAAGATCTTCTCTTCGCTATTCCCGAAAAGATATCCAATGAAACCTTTGAGGAATCATCAAAAGTTATACCCTTTATCAAAGGAGTGGAAGGAAAGATGCGGGCCATACTGCTTTCCTATGTTCAGCTTTATCAGATCGAATCCTCATTATTCCGCCCTTGTTCTTCTTCAGCTTATGTCCAACAAACGGTTCCGTCAGACGCCCGCGCACGCGGCGATTCGCCGTTCGGCGCACAGACTTCTTGATTGCATCAGGGAAGGAATCGCGGACGGCACGTTCAAAAAAGATTCCAATCCCTATCTGATCCGTTCCATGTTAATGGGCACGATTGAACATTTATTCATTCATTGGCATATGCAGGGAATGCCGAAAAGAAAAACAAGCATTATGGATATGCTTGATCCTTTTATCGAAATCATTTTGGATGGTATTCGGGCCAAGGAAGAAAATGCCGGATTGACGCTTTATCTGAAACCGGAAGCCGCCCGGGTTTTTGGGGAACTCCTCCAGACAAAGGAAATATTAAAAAAAACGCTTAAAGGTGCCGCGAAGGCTCCTCAGGCAAGAAAAACACATTAATAAAAAAAGACATTAAAAGAAAGGAGTATTATCATGAGAACCAAGAAAGATTACATTAAAGGTCTGTCCAAGATGAAACGGAATATTTACTATGACGGTCAGTTAATTGACCGGACGGACGAACTGCAGATGGATTGCCTCAATACTATCGGTACGACGTATGATGAGGCGGCCAAACCGGAGAATCAGGACCTGTGCACGGCTACTTCCCATCTCACAGGAGAGAAGATCAACCGTTTCACCCACATCCATCAGAACAAGGAAGACCTGCACAAAAAACAGGATATGACCCGCATGCTGTGCCAGAAAGTCGGCGGCTGTATCCAGCGCTGCATGGGTATCGACGGCACGAACGCCATCTATAACGTCTCTTTTGAGGCGGACAAGGTGAAAAAAGGGGAGACCAATTACCATGAAAACTTCAAGAAGTGGCTGACCCGTTTTCAGAAGGAAGATCTTGTTGGTTGCTGTGCTCAGACGGATGTGAAGGGCGACCGCATGCTGCGACCGGCCGACCAGCCGAATCCCGGTGCATATGTGCGCATTAAGGAAAGAACAAAGGACGGCATAATCGTGGAAGGCTGTAAGGTTCATATTTCCGAAGCTTCCGTAGCCGACGAAGTTCTGGTACTGCCCACCCGCGCCCTGCGTCCGGAGGACAAGGATTACGCAGTAGCCTTTGCCGTTCCGGGCGACTGGGAAGGTTTAAAGCAGGTTGTTACCATTCATAACCTTCGTCCCCGTGATCATTATAAACGCGGTTTTGTTCCGGGTGCTACCGATTCGTACATGATTTTCGACAACTGTTTTGTTCCCTGGGAAAGAGTCTTTCTGGCCGGGGAACATCAGCACGGTGGCGCCTGTGCACTTTTGTTCGCCCTGTTCCATCGTCACTCTTATTCCGGCTGTAAGCCGGCCATCGGCGACGTCATCATGGGAATGGCTGCTCTAGGCTGCCGAAGTGAACAATATTCACAAGGAGTCTCATGTCCGGGAAAAGCTGGCGGAACTCATCATGACCACCGAACTGGGTTATGCCGCGGGATACACCGCTTCCGATTTGGGCAAACCCGAAGTCTATATACCGGGTGTTGGCTTTGTTCCCTACGGTCCCGGTTCCTTCATTCCCAATTCGATCTACTGTAACGTCGGGCGTTGTCTATCCGGCGAAGCGGTCTGGCGTGAGGCGGAAATCCTTTGCGATATCGCGGGCGGCGTTGTGGCGACATTCCCGCATGAGAAGGATTTTGTCAATCCGGCAACGGGCGAGGCGCTTTTGAAATACACCAAGCGTAATCCGAATATGTCAGCGGAAGATCAGGCCCAGTTCTGGAGATTCCTGGGTGATGCCATGTGCTCGGCAACGGGCGGCATCCACAACGTCGGTAGCTACCACGGCGGCGGTTCGCCGATTATGGAGCAGATCGCCATCACGACTCAGTATGACATCGAGTCCCGCAAGAAGCTGGTCAAGTACATTGCCGGCATGAGCGGCGGCGACCGCGAAGCTTTAGCCAAGAAGGCAAAAGAGAAAAAGTAAAACTAGCAAGTAACAAAGACAGTCAAAAATAAAACTATTCTCTCACCCTGCACCTCTCTTTAGGGGGGCAGGGCGGGGAATAGGTCTATATTTTATATCTTTAAGGAGAATCAAACTATGTTCGACCTAAACCAATTTTCATTGAAAGGAAAAATAGCTCTTGTTACCGGCGGCGGCCGCGGCATCGGTCAGGCCATAGCATTTGCTTTCGCCAAGGTCGGGGCTAAAGTTGTTGTCACCAGCCGCAAGGCTCAAGATTTGGAAGCGACGGCAGCCGAGATCAAAGCCTTTGGAGGTGAAGCATTTCCTCTGCCGGCCCACCTGGGTAAGTTTGAAGAGATACAAAAGATGGTCAACACCGTCATGGATAAATACAAAAGGATTGATATTCTGGTCAACAATGCCGGTGCCAGCCCTTCCATGGGTACTGTCCTTGATTCCGACGAGCGCCTCTGGGATACCATCATGAACCTGAACTTGAAGGGTGTTTATTTTGTCAGTCAGGCCGTGGCCAAGATCATGAAAAAACAAGGTAGCGGGAAAATCATCAACATTGCCTCTGTTGACGGATTCAATCCCGAACCCGGTGTGAGCGTCTATTCTATTTCCAAAGCTGGCGTGCGTATGATTACAAAAGCTTTTGCCAGCGAATTAACCCCTTATAATATTCAAGTAAACACCATCGCTCCGGGTCCGATTAGCACTAAAATGATGAATTCCCATTGGTTTCACCTCTCGCCGGAAGAGGCTAAAAAAGCAAAAGCTGAACTGGAAAAGTTGTTGCCTACAGGACGTATCGGACTGCCTGATGAAATAGCCGGCGCTGCCCTCTACTTTGCCTCTAATGCGTCCAGTTATACTACAGGAACAGAAATCGTAATCGACGGCGGTATGCTGCTGGGTAACTTTTTAGCGGCGGAAGAAAAGAAATAGCATTATTGATGAATCCAGGCAGGTCTATATCTAACCCGCCTGGATTTCTCTGAGTGCCTTTAAAAATTGATGAAATCATAATAAGTTAAAGTTTATTCGTATCTTTAAATTCCGGTGAAATCCGGGGTCCTATATTTCAAGGGGAGAAACTCTATGAGAAAAATGGAACATTTGTTAAAACCCATCCGTATCAAATCTATGGAAATTTCCAACCGGGTGGTCATGCCGCCTATGGGAACTGCCCTTGGCAATGACGACAGCACGGTCAGTGAAGCAAACCTGGCTTATATGAAACGCCGGGCCCAAAGCGGTGCGGGGCTCATTATCACCGAGATCACGGAAGTGCATCCCTTAGGCTCCGCCTCGCCACGGTGCATTGGTGTCTGGGATGATAAATTCATTCCGGGCTTAAGTAAACTGGCCGGTGTTGTACATGCCCAGGGTAGTAAAATCGCCATGCAGCTTCACCATACCGGCCGTGAGAATTACCTGCTTCTCCGAAAAAAGAAGGCTATCGGACCTTCGGCTATTCCCAGCTTCATTTTCGGTTTTCTCGGGCGCGCCGCGTGAAATGACTCTGGAAGATATCCAGGAAACCATTGCCGCTTTCGGTGACGCGGCCGTACGCGCGCGAACCGCGGGATTTGATGCCGTGGAACTTCACGGTGCCCACGGTTATCTCCTCATGCAGTTTCTTTCCGCCCATTCCAATCAGCGCACGGATAAATACGGCGGAGATTTCCGAGCGCGTTCTCGTTTTATGATTGAGTGCCTCCAGGAAGTACGAAAAAAAGTCGGGGAAGATTATCCCTTATCTATAAGAGTGTCAGGCGAGGAATGCATCAAAAACGGCTATACCATTTCCGATATGCAGACGATTATTCCTGATTTGATCAAGGCCGGCGCGGATATGATTAACGTATCATTCGGCACGCACGGCAGTCCCGCGGTAAACATCGACACGCCAAATCCCAGCGCTCCCGTTGAGTTTGAACAGGGGTTTAAGGCCTTTCTTGCCCGCAAGGTTAAAGAGGTGAGTAGTGTTCCAGTCATCAGTGTCGGCCGCTATACAGATCCTTACGTTATGGACGATATAATTGCCCGGGGAGATGCCGATCTTATTGCTGTTGCGCGCCAGCATCTTGCCGATCCCGATTTTCTGAAGAACGCCATTGAGGGGCATCCGGAAGATACTTTTGAATGCCTGGCCTGCAATCAGGGATGCATTGAGCGTCTTTCTCTGGAACAATTGCCAATCAGGTGCGCGATCAACCCGCAAACCGGTCAGGAACTGCTCTACCCGGAAAAGCCCGCGAAAGTCAGCCGTAAAGTATGGGTTGTCGGCGGTGGTCCGGGCGGTTTGACTGCCGCTTTCGAAGCCGCAAGATTAGGTCATCATGTTACTTTGTTCGAGCGGGAGAACCAGACAGGCGGAAATGTTCTTTATGCCGCGAAAGCCCCGCATAAGGAGGTTTACTCTAAATACATTAAAACGCTAACAGCAAAATGCAAGAAAAAAGGTGTGGATATAAAAATGGGCGTTGATGTTACCGAAGCAATGATCGAAAAAGGGAAGCCCGATGTAGTCATTTTGGCTATCGGCGCGGGCAAATCCACGTGCCCGGCTGAAGGCATTAACTCCTCCGTCGTTTGCGATGCCTGGCAGATTTTAGATGGAGAAGTCGCTCCCAAGGATCACGTCGTAGTTATCGGTGGCGGTCTTGTGGGTATGGAAACGGCAGATTTTCTCCGTGAAAAGGGCGTCCAGGATATCACTCTGGTGGAGATGCTGGGCAGCTCACCGGTTTTGCCGCTGGCCGCTCACGGCTATATGCTTCATAAGCGTCTTCGGGCTGCGGGAGTTAAACTTATGTTCGATACGACAGTGAAGTTAATAAAAGAAGACTCTGTTACTGTAACTACGGGCGGTAACGACAAAAAAATTGAACCCGTAAGCCAGGTCGTCGTAGCCGTCGGCGTAACTCCAAGGAGCGATCTCAAGGAGATGCTCCAGAAAAAAGGAATTCGTCATTTTATTATCGGTGATGCTACTGCGCCCCGCCGGATTATTGAGGCTACTACGGAAGGAGCGAAAGCCGCCTGGGATATATAAAAAGTTTGAGGTAAGTTTATGGATTTACGTGAACGTTATATTAAAACAAATGGTATAACACTGCATGTGATGGAAGCGGGGCCCGAAAAAGGTCCTATGATTTTGTTTCTGCACGGTTTTCCCGAGTTCTGGTATGCCTGGCGTAAGCAGATCGAGTATTTTACCAAAAAAGGCTATCTGGTCGTAGTTCCCGATCAACGCGGTTATAACTTAAGCGATAAGCCTCAAGGGATTCCCTCTTATAAAGTGGACGAACTGGCCAAAGACATTGTCGGAATAATTGACGCCTATGGGCGCGATAGAATTTTTCTCGTCGGCCATGATTGGGGTGCTTCAGTTTCGTGGTGGACGGCGCTTAAATATCCTGAGCGCCTGAAACGCCTCGTCATAATGAACGTTCCGCATCCCAAGGTGATGGCAAAAAATATGTTTACCAACCAGAAGCAGATGGAGAAAAGCTGGTACATATTTTACTTTCAGTTGCCCGGCGCAGTGGAGAAATTTGCTTCTGCCAATAATTATGAATGGCCGGTAACTCTGCTTGCCAAAACCAGCCGGTCGGGAGCGTTTACGAAGGAAGAACTGGAAAAATACCGGGAGGCATTTATGCAGCCGGGCGCTTTTTCCGCCATGGTGAATTGGTACCGGGCAGCGCTGCAGGCTCCATCCGAGCCGCCGGCCAGTTTCAGGATTACTATGCCTATACTGGTTTTGTGGGGCGTTAATGATGTCGCCATCATTCCCGAGCAGGCCGAAGAGAGCATGACTTATTGCGATCAAGGGCGGCTGGTGAAATTTAAGAAGGCAAGCCATTGGTTACAACACGAAGAGGCCGACAAAGTTAACAAGCTGATAGAAAATTTTTTTAGTCAGGGCTGATTACCTGCACAATTAGTGTACGATTAAAAAAGGGAGCAAATAAAAAAATGCTCAGCCGCGACCGCTGCCGTTTTAGTCATCATTGATATTCAGGGCAATCTAGCCCAGGCCATGTTCGACAAGGAAAATCTTTTTGCCAATGCCGTAAAATTAATCAAGGGATTTAAGGTATTTAATCTACCGATTATATTTACGGAGCAAACACCGCAAAAGCTGGGACAAACAATACCGCAGATCTCCGCGGAACTGGATGGCATTAAACCGATTGCCAAGGAAACTTTCAGTTGTTGGGCAGATGTCCATTTCCGCGAGAAGACCGAAGCGTTAAGCCGCAGGCATATCGTTCTTCTGGGAATTGAAAGCCACGTTTGTGTTTATCAAACCGCCCTTGATCTTATCCAAAACGGATATAATATTCATCTGGTTGCCGATGCCGTATCTTCGCGCACTAAAGATAACCGCGATATCGGCCTTAACGCCATGAAAAGCGCCGGCGCGCATCTTACCAGCACGGAAATGGTTCTGTTTGAACTTTTGCGCACTGCCGCCGATCCAAAGTTTAAGGAAATATTCAAAATCGTAAAATAAACTGGGGAAATTTGAATTTGACTTTATAATTGGTGTCAACATCAACTATAAGTCTTTCTTCCTGTAAGATTGATTTTATCTTATTACTGATTCATCCAACATTTCAAGTAACAAGCAATAATATATCTTGTGGTTTAGCCAAGGTTGATTTATAAATATTCATCCCTAATAAAGGAGACCGCAATAATGAAATCCATCATCATGCGAATCACCTTTATTTCCTTATCTATCCTTCTTTTATTCATCTCAATCCCTTCATGTTCTGCAGCCGAACGACGCATTGCTTTGGTGATCGGCAATGGCAACTATGAATCCGGCCGCCTGAGGAATTCGGTCAACGATGCCAATGATATTGCTGCTGCCTTACAAAAATTGGATTTTTCGGTGATTCTCAAAAATGATGCCGGTCATAAGGAAATGGAAACGGCCATCAAGGAATTGGGCAAAAAACTTAAAAAAGATGATGTAGGCCTCTTCTTTTACGCCGGACATGGCGTTCAGATAGAGGGGCAGAACTATTTAATTCCCATCGGTGCTAATATTGAAGAAGAGAGTGATGTAAAGTATAGGGCTGTAAATTTAAGCCGTATTCTTGACGTGATGGATAGTGCGGGAAACAGGTTGAATATTATTATACTTGATGCCTGCCGTAATAATCCTTATGCTAAAAGTTTCCGTTCCACAAGTAGAGGCCTAGCTATTGTTGAAAAATCTCCGAAAGATACTCTTATTGCCTACTCAACCAGTCCCAATCAGGTCGCCATAGATGGGAGCGGACGGAATAGTCCATATACAAAGGCTCTTTTGGATAATATGACTATTCTGGGTATTCCAATCGAGCAGGTATTTAAAAAAGTCCGTAATTGCCTGGATAATGCAACCGGGGGCAAGCAAGTGCCGTGGTATATATCTTCGTTAGGTGGTGATTTTTACTTTAACACAGAGCGCATAAAGCAGTCAGAGGAAGAAAAACAATTGGCGGAAGAAAAACGGCGTTTAGAAGTGGAAAGAAAAGCTATTGAAGAGGAACACCAAAAGATCAATGAGCAAAAAAGAAAGAAAGATAAGGAAAAAGCTTTCGCAGCCACAAATCAAATTTCTAAAGAAGGCAATTATGATGCGGAAAAAGCTTTTTTAGCCGCATTACAATTTTTCGAAGAAAGCAATTATGATAAAGCCCGAAGCGAATTTCAAAATTTCTTAACAACCTATCCAGATAGCAAGCATTCCGATACTGTTCAATTTTGGATTGGCGAATGTTACTTTAAGGAAAAAAAATATGAGCAAGCAATCTTGGAATACGAAAAAGTAGCTAAAAACTATCCCAATGGCAGTAGAGTTCCTTATGCTTTATTAATGCAAGGTCTTTCCTTTTTGGAGTTGGGAGACAAAAAGCGTGCAAAGTCGCTTTTACAGCAGGTAATTAAAGATTATCCGAATTCCATTGAGGCGCGCATTGCGCGTTATAAATTTTATGAGATCAAATAATTTAATGAGAAAGAAAACCAAACGATCAATGAGCGAAAAAGACCACTTAGAAAAGTACAAATTTTTGCGATTATACGATATGGATTTTGAAAGCGCACTTCGGGCTTTAAAAGTCCTTCGTAAATATAAAAAAAATGATATCCGATATGCATTAATAAGAGATGTAATAGTAACTTACAGTCGTCCATTTACTGAAAGTAAAGGATTTAATATTGGCAAAGATTTTTGTAGTGTAAAGTTTGACAACAAAGATATAAAAAATCTGCATAATGATATATTGGGACTGCGTAAGCGTTTATTTGCTCACACCGATCTTACATTCAGAAATCCCAAAGTGAATAACTGGTCTACAGATACGTATAAACGGTTTCCAATGTCATTCAAGAGTTTTGATTATAAGACTCTCGAAAGTAGATTGCCTGAAATTAAATTGCTTATTGAGAATGTGCAAAAGCAAAACAGGATGAAAATAACTGAATATGAGAAGAACTTCCAAAACGATTTTGGGGAAACAATGAAAAAGCTTAAAGTGGCATCCGTACAGATGGTTTCTTTGAATAATGATTTTCATGGAAATGTCGGAAGGGCGCAAGCTCTCATTGAAGAAGCGCTGAAAAAGGGCGCAAAGCTGATACTGCTGCCTGAAGTGGCTCTGATCGGATATGTGTTTGCTAACGATTTTTGGGAAATGGCCGAGCCATTGAAGGGGAGGACTTTTACGTGGCTTAAGGGCATCTGCAAGATGAACGATGTCTATATCGGAACGTGTATTTTAGAGAAGGAAGGTGAAGATTATTTTGATACGTTCATTCTAGTTGGGCCTGAGGAGAATGATTTTTGGTCGCATCGCAAAATCGAGCCGGCAAGCTACGAAGCCTATTTCTTCAAAGGCGGCGGACTGAACCCGAACGTCTTTGACACTCCCATTGGCCGGATCGGCATTTCCATCTGCTTCGATTCGAGTAAGACCCACACCCTTTCCAGTCTGATCGACGGAATGCCGGAGATCCTGCTCATCACCTATTCCTGTCCGGGACTTCCCGGATTCTTCCTTCAGAGCGATAGAAAAAACTGGGTAGAAGTGTTTGAAGAAACAGCAAAAATCTATAGCAGCTTCATCTCCATTCCTCTAATCATTTCCAACAAGACTGGAACTTTCAAGTCGCCCGTTCCTGGAATACCCCTGTTGAGAGCCAATGCGGAATTCGTCGGCCGTTCCGCAATTGTGAATAAGAATGGCAAGGTTCTTTCAACACTGAAAGAAGGAGCCGGCGTTTTGTTGGAAGAGGTGGAACTCGGGCACATTGAAGATCTTAAAAATTGTAAAGAAAAACTCCCAAAGGGACGCTGGCTTTTGCCTTACACGAACACGATTAAGGCAATGATGGAATTTTCCTACTGGACAGGAATGCTGAGATACAACCTTAGCAACAAAAGGAAGAAAGCTGCTCGAAAAAGAAACAGTTTTTGAAACACATGGGAATTTTAAGGGGGACACTTTTCAATGATAGAAAAAAATACTAAGTGGTTCATGTTGGCGCTGCTTATATGGGGTATGCTTGCATCAACTTCACTGGCCTATGTCGCTTCTGATATGCCGGAGACATTTCCGTCACTCGGGCATTCAAAAGGGGTTTACTCTGTTGCTTTTTCTCCGGACGGGAGGTTCGCCTTAATGGGGAGTGATGATAACACCATGCGCCTCTGGGATGTATCCACGGGGAAAGAGATACGAACATTTGCCGGGCATACAAGCTGGGTTACCTCTGTCACCTTTTCTCCGGACGGGAGGTTCGCCTTATCCGGGGGTGGTGATAACACCTTGCGTCTCTGGGATGTGTCTACGGGGAACGAGATACGGTTATTTGCCGGGCATGCAAACGTAGTAACCTCCGTCGCATTTTCTCATGATGGGAGGTTCGCTTTATCGGGGAGTGGTGATAAAACCCTGTGTCTCTGGGATGTAGCCACGGGGAAAGAGATACGGACATTTGCCGGGCATACAGGTTGGGTTAAAGCCGTCGCCTTTTCTCCGGACGGGAGGTTGGCCTTATCGGGGAGTCTGGATGAAACCCTGCGTCTCTGGGATGTTAAAACGGGGAAAAAGATACGGTCATTTGCCGGGCATACAGGCCCTGTTAGCTCTGTTGCTTTTTCTCCGGACGGGAGGTTCGCCTTATCGGGGAGTGGTGATAAAACCCTGTGCCTCTGGAATGTATCCACAGGGAAAAAGATACGGACATTTGCCGGGCATAGCAAAGCGATTTTTCTCCGTCGCCTTTTCTCCGGACGGGAGGTTTGCCTTATCGGGGAGTGGTGATAAAACCCTGCGCCTCTGGGATGTTAAAACGGGGAGAGAGATACGAACATTTGCCGGACATAAAAAGGTGATTTTCTCCGTCGCCTTTTCTCCCGACGGAAGGTTCGCCTTGTCGGGAAGTCTCGATGAAACCCTGCGTCTTTGGGATATAGCAACGGGGAAAGAGATACAAATTATTAATTATTAGGGTCAGCAGTATCTAATTATTCTCGATGCCGTATCTTCACGCACAAAGGAAAACCGTGATATTGGTTCGGACGTGATGAAAAACGCAGGCGCTCATCTCACCAGCGCGGAAATGGTTCTTTTTGAAGTACTGCGCACTGCCGCCGATCCGAAGGCCAGAGATATTTTCAAGATTGTGAAGTAATAAGGTTCGGAATTTCCAGATATAACTTTTTTCCCACCATAAGCGCTGCCTAATTAGTGAGCATCAACAACCGTCCCTATTTTTCCGTTTGCTTAATTTCTAAAGCTAACGGCAAAAAATCAAAGGCAAACTATAGATAGGCCGATTGTTCCGACAAGAGCGTGGGCAATCCAGACGCCCAGTAAATTGTGGGTACGGGAATATAGCCAGCCGAAATAGACGCCGGGAATAAAAACAAGTAATGCAATTTCCAGCGACATGAACAAATGCATCGCACTGAAAAGTAAGTTGGAGACCAGAATGGCCAGAGCTGATTTATGTTTTGATGAAAGAAATTCTTCCAGCGGTCCCTGTAGGCCTCCTCGCGAAAGCAATTCCTGTAGCGGCGCTACAAGCAGCCAGTATATGAAGAGGAATGTCCACCATGTTTTTGGTTCCGCATTCATTGCCGTAAAACCCTCGATTAATGGTCGCCCTGCATAACTGGAAATAAAATTGATGAGCAAATATTTTACCGCCAGAATGATTATGGTGAAAGGAATTGTGAAAACTACACCTTCAAATATAGCTTTTTTCCAGTTATCCAGAGTCAGGCCGAAAGTCTTCAGCGGAAAATCAGACGACTTGATGAAGAAAATAAAAAAGATAAAAAAAGCGAGAGTGAGCGGCAGGGTAATAAAGCTGGTGTTTTTCCCTACATTCATGACATATTTCAATCCGTCCAGACTGAAGGTAAACAAAGAAAGCATGATGACGACGTAAACAAAAAAATTACCCAGGCTGACGCGGGTTCTAAATTCGTCTATCTGCTTCTGCATTGCCTGCAGGGCAATATCGTTGGAGTGACGTAACCGCTGCCCGATGTTGCGGGATAACTGGTAAAATATGCTGTAGATAGCTTTATCTTTATTCGCGATAGCTTGTAAATCAGCAAAAGATATGCTGCGCAGACGGCAAAATGTTGTGGCACAGACAGATGCAGACCGCGGCCCGTTGTCCAATAAGGCAACTTCACCAACTATATCTCCGTCGCTTAATGTGGCTATCGAGTGGTATTGCTTGTGTTTGGGATTGTATCTGCTGATCTCGAGAGTTCCTTCAATAATCAGGAATATCTCTTTGGCCGGTTCTCCTTCATGCATCAGATACACGTCTTTTTCTAATGTTATTTCTTTACTGATTAAAAAAAGCGCCTTAATCTGCTCTTCGCTCAACCCTTCAAATAGGGGGTTTTTACGGGAGCGTTCGTAAACGTTACCGTCATTCATTTTCTGCTTTTCTGATTTCATGTTTTAAGCCTTTGTTTGGCTTTCAGGTAAATAATGTTTAAGAGAGTAGCGCCTACTGAAAAAGTAGATGCTTTTTATTTTTTAACTATATGCAAGATGTCGCTTACATGTCAAGAAAATTAAACTGTATAGTATGTTATATGATAAGAAGATTCATTGCCGGAATCAGGAAGAACATTTGAAACCAAAATGATAATCTGTTTATAATCATAATATACGACGAAAATATTTTTTGTACGATTGTTGAAATAAAAAAGGGCCTGGAAATAAAAACCTCCAAGCCCTTTTTATTTTGAAATAGTTGGTTCTAAGCTGATCCCAACTTTACTTTTTCCCGCCGTAAACTACCAGTTTTCCTTCATGCCCCATTTCTTTGAGCCATTTGGATGTTGTTTTTTCAGCAGGCTCTGGTGACCCAGCCGCTGATCATGGCGGAAACCGAACGGTAAAAATCCGGGAAACCACATGATAAAACCGGTAACCAGCATGATCACGCCGAAGGCGGCGATGGTGAGGAAAAACATCTTCTGGTTAGTGGCTGTCCCCATTTTTTCTCAGTGCTTTCCTGGCCGGCAGGATAGAAACCCACAGAATGATTGTTACAACAACTGCGGAAGAGAGGCAGAAGGTACATGTAGCCCCGATGACGAATGGCTCCAGAAAAGTCAGATATGACGAAAACAACACGCTGATGATGGCCATCCCCCAGAGAGCAATCCTAACCAGTCTTCTAAGTGATGCTGGCCCAAATTGTCGAAAGAACCAGGCAACAAGGATAGCTACATACGCAACCATACCCATAACAGCGATGGGGAAAATACCAAAAAGCTTCGCATAAGAGCTGCTTTGCACCGCATTGCAATTTCCCACGGGTCCGCAGACCGCACGCGTTTCTGAAACTTCTACGTAGGAAAGATAAATAGCTATTGCCAGGCCGATTATCGCCAGAATCGGGATAATACGACTAGGTAAAAAGTTCAAAACTTGCGGAGTTTTTACAGATGACAGGGTAATTACCAGAGCGGCAATCAGGCTCGCGATCATGATGATCAGAACAATTACGGCGATGCCGTTAGCAATAGGGTCCTCCTTGAATTTATAGGCCATGAACTGCAATTTAGAAAGATGCTCCAGTTGGATGTTGCTCTGTTCGACGTACTGTTGATATAAATTCGGCAGATCCGGCAAATCGATCCCGCCTTTGGCAAGTGCGGCATCAATGAGGCCGGGAAATTTTTCGGGAATTTCGACAGTACCGACGAGAAACGCATCGCCAATGATAACGGTGGGAACGCCTATGCGGCTTTTTTCAGAAATCTTATAGCGCTCAAGTGCTTTTTCGTATAACTTACTTCCCGCTGCACTGATGACGTTTAAACGGACGATCACCAACTTTTTGCCATATTGTTGCTGAAGCGCCGGCAGGTCTTCCTTATCCAGCTTAGCGCAATGCGAGCAGGTGGGAGAATAAAATAGCACTGCATAAACGACAGGGTTTTTGGCCAGCGCGGGTTTTACGTAAAGAAAGGCTCCCGAAATTACCGCCAGTATAAGCAGTAATGGCATCCAGAGTTTCATGGGTTTCATAGCATTGCCCCCTCTGTCCTTTTGGAATGAGAAAAAACGAAAATGCCCATACATATGCCGACTCATTTTGCTCTCGCAATTTCCGGCAAAGCCGGGACACGGTAATATGAACCGTGCAAAAATTTTAAAGCATGGACGAGATATTGTCAAGAGTTGTGTTTGATAGACGACCACAAACACAAATAAAAAAAGGCCGGGGGTTCTTGCCTCCCGGCCTTGAGGTTTAAAGCATCTATTTTAGATCATTTTGGATTCCCGTCTGCATAACATGGTGGTCACGAGCTGGGGAATGACAAATTTTTGCTTAATGGGCAGCAGGTTTCTTTTCCGCGCCATAGACTTCCAGTTTTCCTTCATGCTCCATTTCTTTGAGCCATTTGGGATGCTGCTTTTTGAGCCAGTTACGGGTTACCCAGCCGCTGATCATCGCCTGAACAGTTCCGGGATTGCCAACGGTGCCCAGATAAAGATGGACAAAGAAGAACGCGAAGATCACCACAAATCCCAAAACATGCAATGTATAGAACCAGCGCAAGAGCTCCATGCCAAAAGGAAAGTACGCTGGGAACCACATGAAAAATCCGGTGACCAGCATGAGCAAGCCACAAAGAGCGACGGTAAGGAAAAACATCTTCTGGCCGGGATTGTATTTACCCGTTTCCGGTACTTTATCCACATGCCACAGATATCCGCCTGCTGTCATTATCCAGTCCAAATCTTCCGGAAAAACAAAGATGCCCGCTTCTTTCCACCACATCAGTATAGCCAGAACAAGCGAAACGCCGAAAACCAGACCGGTAATATTCATGCACCATCTTTAAGGCCTTACAATCCACCCATAATTACGCCGAAGAAATTCAGCTCTTTATACATCATCCCCAATCCGGTGTAGCACAAAAGCAGGCAGGAAATAGCCAGCATCCAGTGGACAAATCTTTCATATCCTGATGTTACTTTAATTAATCCTTTTTTCATAGTTATTTCCCTCCCTGCGTCTTTTCATCATTGGGCTCCGGATCGGGTCTCTTCGGCCCATGCAGAATATAATGCAGCAGAGAGCCTCCCACCACGCCGCCTGCCGCCAATAGGCTCAGGGGCTTTAACCAGCTCTTCCATAAAGTAACGGAAAGAGGCACTTTGGGATCTTTGTGAATATCGGCGTAAACATCCGTTTTTTCTTTCAGCACATACATAAAATGTGTTCCGCCGACAAATTTATCGCCGTAAGTGGAAGCGTTTCCGCCCAAGCTCCTGCGCGCGTTTGGCCGCAATCTTCAAGCATATCTTCTTTATCGCCCCATTTGAGGGCGCCGGTAGGACAGGCCTTGACGCAGGCCGGTTCCAACTTATTGGAAATTCTGCTTTCGCACATGTCGCATTTGTAAACTTTATCCGTTTTAGAATCGTAACGGGGAACTTCAAACGGACAGGCCGCGACGCATTCCTTGCAGCCGATGCACTTTGCCCTGTCCATACCCACTGTTTTAAACTCTGTATTGTAATAAAGAGCGCCGCTGGGGCAAACCGTCACACAAGCCGCGTTGGTGCAATGCATGCAGGCTTCTTTGCGGAAAAGCCATTTTACATCGCCTTCGGGAGTCAACATAATCCTGATAGTGAATGATCATATAAGTGTTAGGCTGCAAAGAAGGAGGATTCTGATAAGTACCGGTATTGTTCAGTCTGACCGGCCTTAAGATCGTTCCACTGCTTGCAGGCAAGCTGACAGCCTCGGCAGGCGGTACATTTCGAATCATCGTATAATTTAATTTTCTCTGTCATATTACTTCACCCCCTTCTTTACAACATTCACCATGAAGGCTTTGCTCTCCGGTATCATGGTGTTGGCGTCGCCGATGGTCGACGTCAAAAGATTCGCCGCATCACCGTAGGTGAAAACTTCCGCTTTCTTATCGCCCGGCATTGTACTCCCGGTCTTTGGTTGTAATCCAGCCGAAATGCCAGGGAATGCCGATCTTCATGAATTGTGTTTCCATCGATATTGAATGGTTTAAAGCGGGGAGTAACAATTGCCGTCGCTTCCACTTCGCCGCGCGCTGATCTGACAATACATTTATCACCGTTTTCAATTCCTCTTTCTTTGGCCAGTTCCTGACTCATTTCCACAAACATGCCCGGCTGCATTTCCGCCAGCCACGGACACCAGCGGGTCAGAACGCCCGTCTGCCAATGTTCGCTGACTCGATAGGTGCTGCAGATGAAGGGGAAGCGGGGATCACAGCTTCCGACACCGGAATAAACATCCAGATCGGAGCCGACACCCGTCTTGTCAAATCGTTTGATAGCCGGATTGTTTTTCTGCGGTGACATCAGGTTTTTCTCCACCGGACACTCCAGAGGTTCGTAGTGCTCGGGGAAAGGACCATCGACCAGACCCGGGCCATAGAGACTGGCCACGCCGTCCGGTTTCATAATAAAAGGCGGTCTTCCGGTACCGGGATTGCCGACTCCATCGGGAACATCGCCTTTCCATTTTTCGCCGTCCCATTTAATAACAGCACGGCTGCGGATCCCAGGGTTTGCCGTTCGGATCAACAGAAGCGCCGTTGTAAATGATCCGGCGGTTCAACGGCCAGCACCATGCCCATTCGGAATAAAGGCCGAGACCGGTCGGATCGGCTTGTTCCGCGGCGCATGGCCAGATTACCCTTTTCGCCAACGGAGCCGCAATAGACCCAGCAGCCCGATGAGGTGGAACCGTCATCCTGCAGCCAGGCAAAAGTCGGAACAAGATCGCCTTTTTTGAATTCTTTGAACTCGCCCTTCTTGGTCGGATTTTCCACCCTTTTATCTTCCAGGAAGAAGCCGTTGATTTCGGCGGCAACTGTTCGCGGATCATAGTGGAATTCATGCCCTGACTTTTTTACCGTAGGGCCAGGTAAGTTTTGTTATCGCTTCTTTTACCGGACCTCCCTGCTTTTCATAGAGTTCTTTAACCTTGAAGAAAAGTTCACTCATAATATCGCCATCCGGTTTGGATATCGCCGACGGGTGCTACGGCTTTATAACGCCACTGCATCAGACGGCTGCTGTTGGCGATACTGCCTTCTTTCTCGATAGAGGAAGCGCAGGGCAGCATGAACACTTCCGTTTTAATTTTGGTGGGATCCATTCCCGGACCGCGCCAGAAAGAGCCGGTTTCGTTATCGAACAGGTTGACATTGACCATCCAGTCGAGTTTGGTCAGCGCCTGACGAACTTTGTTGGAATGAGCGCCGCTGCAGGCCGGATTCATGCCCCAGGCAAAGAAGCCGGTGAACTTGTTTTTATACATCTGGTCGAAAATCATCAGCCAGGAATAATTGGCGCCGTCATCGAGTTTGGGCATGAGCTGATAGGCATCTTCGAGAGTCAGTGTTTGTTCCGTACATGGAACGCAGGAAACTGGCCATGTATTTCGGGTGTGTTCTTCCACCAGTTGAGGCTGTTTTTTTCCTTTGTCTTCGGTGTTCGCTTTTCATTGAAATCTTTGAGTGTCTTGAGCGATGCTGTTGGTGCTCCGAGATAGCCGGGCCAGATATGGAAAAGAAGTCCGTGGTCGGTAGAACCCTGCACGTTGGATTCGCCTCTCATGGCCGCAACTCCGCCGCCGGCAATACCCATGTTGCCCAGAAGCAGCTGAATAATGCACATCGTCCGGATGTTCTGAACGCCTACCGTATGCTGCGTCCAGCCCATGGCGTAAAGCTCAACACCGGCCTTGTCGGGCTTTCCCGTGGATCCATATAGCTTGTAAACTTCAATCAGTTTATCCTTGGGTGTTCCGGTAATTCGTGAAACAATTTCCGGCGTGTAACGGGAATAGTGTTTCTTCAGAAGCTGGAAAACACAATTCGGATCTTGTCAGACGTTTTATCTTTCTTAATAACGCCTTCGGCATCCGTTTGATATGACCAGGTGTCTTTTTCATACTTGCCGTCTTTCAAACCGGAAAACACGCCCTTGTTCTGTCCCGGCATTTTAAACGCCGGATTCACCAGGAAAGAGGCATTGGTGTAATTGATTACATATTCATGCATGAATAAAGATTTTTATCCAAAATATATTTGATCATGCCGCCCAGGAAAGCGATATCCGTTCCTGAACGAAGGGGAGCGTAGAGATGAGCTTTAGCCGCCGATTGCGTAAAGCGCGGGATCAACGCAGATTATCTTTGCGCCTCGTTTATCTACAGCTTCCTGAATCCATTTAAAAGAAATAGGATGATTGGAAGCGGGATTGCTTCCCATAATCAAGAATTACATCACTGTTTTTAAAATCATTCCAGTGATTGGTCATTGCGCCGCGTCCGAACGACTCTGCCAGAGCCGGTACAGTTGGGCTGTGTCAGATACGGGCCTGATGTTCGATATAAACCAGACCCAACCCCCTTAAGAATTTTTGGTACGTAAAGCATTCTTCAAGATCCATCGCCGCGCTGCCGACAGAAGCAATGCCTTCGGTGCGATTGACAACTTCGCCCTTGTCGTTGATCTTTCTTGAAGCTGGCATCCCGGCTTTTCTTGACGTTTTTGGCAATCTTATCCAACGCCCATTCCCATTCGACTTCCTTCCATTCCGTGGCGAAAGGTGCTCTGATAAAGCGGTTTGCCTAAACGGTTTTCATTGACGGCCATCTGGTAGATCGAACCGCCCTTACTGCACAGAGAACCTCTGTTGATGGGGCTATCGGGATCCCCCTCGGTGTTGATGACCTTGCCGTCGCGTACGGATACGATGATGCTGCATCCCACGGAACAGTAAGGACAAACGGTGGTGGTTTCTTTGGCGTATTTGATTTTCAACTGCTGGGCGTGCGCGGATATCGGCTTCAGGCTGATACCCAATCCGCTTACCGCCACGACAGCGCCGGAAATCTTCAAGAAACCTCTTCTGCTGACGTTCATTAATTATTCTCTCCTTTCCTCAGAATTTACATAAATTCGGTTCATGTGCCCGTCCTTTCCAATCACGGGAGGCGAAGCCGTTTCCAGCGGCGCCCATTGTCCACCCTTCATAGATAAACTCTTTAGAAGTAGCAGATCGGAGAGCATGATGTCGGATGACGAAAAAATTTTTATTAAAAATTTAATAAAGGAAATACGTTTCGGATCTTTAATGATCAAAAAAGGCTTTCCTTGATATTCAAAAATAATGCTGCCTTTCTTCTTAAATTACTTTTTCAATCCTTTGATAAAAATATTTAAACTATCCTTTATCATTGAGTGAATCTTATCCGCGCGTTTCGCCGGATTGCCCATGAAGAGATAAAGGGAAATAATGCCGTTGAATAGACCCCAGATTGCATTTTGTGTCTGCCGGATATCGATTATCGGCGTGAATTCACCGGAATCAATGCCCTTTTGAATTATTGTGGAAATAACCGTAATATTGTCGTTTGTCGTCCGGATGAGCTCAGTGTTTTGTTCTGGCGTAAGATTTAACTGCTCCGTTTGCAGCATGAAAGTCATAAGTATTCTGAATAACTCATTATGCTCTAAAAAATAATTAATGTAAATCTGTGAAAATTCCAGCAAAAGTTCCGCAGCCGGCGCTTCCTTGGTGGAAAATATTTTAATGTTTTTATTAAGCTCGATATTATCGGTAATCAAAACCTGGGCGTATATCTCTTCTTTGGAGTCAAAATAAAGATAAATCGAACCTTTACTGACCCCAGCCTTGGCCGCGATACTATCCACGGTTACGAATTTGAAACCTCGATCAAAGAAAAGTTTTCTTGCCGCTTTTAAGATTGTGTTTTTCTTATTTTCTTTTTCCTTTTTCCTTTTTTCCGGTGAGCCCAAAATAGGTACTCCTCCTTAGTTAAAGTGTTGTTTATTTATTTTCGGTATTTCTCTCTGACCCTTGGTCATAAATTCGTATATTAATATCGGGACTATGTCAAGAAAAAATTCCCGATTAGTAGTGACCGAATTTATCTTATAAAAATTGATTACTTAAGCTTTTCCAGTTGCCGGACGAGGTCTTCCAGAGGCGGACGCCTGTTGATGTTATGGACATTAATGTAACGGATAATACCTTTTTTATCGATTATAAACAGTGCTCTTTCCGCTACACCGTCGGAACGCAGCACGCCGAATTTTTCCGCCACTGCCCCGTGCGGCCAGAAGTCGGAAAGAACGTCAAACCACAATTTACCCATTTGGTTTGTCCATGAATAAAGCGTAGGAATATTATCTACTGTAATTCCCAATAAAACGGCATCATTACTGTCAAATATGTCTTGAACGATATTATAGCCCGGCCACTGGTCGGAACAAACCGGCGTCCATGCCGCGGGCACAAAAGAAATTACCACGTTTTTCTTTCCGAGATAATCTTTAAGCGAAATGATCTTTCCGCTCACAGCCTTGAGTGTAAAATCGGGAGCTTTTTGACCCACTTTAACTTTTAATACGCTATCCACAGGTTTTAACTCCCCGGGATTATAAATATTATTTTTATACACTTCCGATAAAGCATAAGCGTTACAGGCAAAAAAACAAATAAACAAAACCGCTAATATTGTCTGTTTTTTCATTTTATGCTCCTATTTTAATCCAGACGATTTTACTATTTGCGCCAGAAAAAGATCGTTATTTTCGAGGGCACCCAGCCTGGAATAAATGACTTTTGGCGGCTTTACGCCATCCAATGTTACGGCAATAAAATAAGGTGTCCTTACTTCTCCCAAAATTTTATGCAGCTTAAAATTCTCGTCAGGGATTAAGGGGAACGCGACCGTATATTTCTTTTTATAAATGCCGGTTTCAAATTTAGAGTTTCCCGCGCCGATTCCGATAATTTTAATTTTATCTTTGAGCGCCGGATTGTCTTCTATAGAAGCATAGAGACGATTGACATTAGGAGCTTCGGCCTGGCAATAAGGGCAGTACATACTATAAATTTGTATGATTACCACCGTTGCCTTTATTTGATTAACTTTGAATGAAGTGCCGCTTCCCAGTAATCCAAGATATTTAAGATCGATAGAATCTCCCGGCCTTGACAATGTTATTTCCGGCAAGAAGGTTCCCACTTTTGGCGGAGGATTTTCTGCAGCCATAATTGCCGTTGCCATAAATAACAGAACAACCACAACTAAAGGCAATATTTTTCTATCCATAAACCTATTCCTTTCAATAAGGTTAATTGCGGGCCATTAAATGGCGGACTGCTTTTTCCAATCCATCCAACGAAAGTTCAAACATGGGAAATATCTTTTCGATATTTTTTATCGTCCAGGTATAAGGCCAATCCTTTTGTGCTACAGGATTCAACCACACGGCATGGCGGAAAGTTTTGGCCAGCATTTTTAAATAATCAACGCTCGGCTGCAAGTAGTTTTGGTTGATATAAATGGCTCCGTTGCGGTCAAGCAGTTCATAAGGCGCCATGGAGGCATCGCCCACAATGATTATACGTGTTTCCGGATCGCTGCGAACGAAATCTTCGACCGCTACCGGTTTTTTATGGCGCTCGGCATCCTGCCATACATTTTTGTAAATTGTGTTGTGGAAATAATAAATTTCGAGTTCCTTGAACTGAAAATGAGCATAGTGGAAAAGAACCTGAACAAGCTCGACATAAGGATCCATAGACCAGCCGCCGTTATCGATAAAAAGTTTTACTTTCAAGCGATCGGTAAGTCTCCGGTCGAAAACAATTTCAATTTCTCCGGCGTTGCGCATGGTTTGGTAAATCGTTTTATCCACGTTGACAACATCACGCGGGCCTGAAGGCGCGAGATGTTTAAGTCTTTTCAGCGCCTCGCCGATTTGCGAAGCAGTGATCGGCCCTTCCTGCGAGTAATCGCGGTAACGCCTCTCCATCGCAACTTTGATTGCCGATTTATTCCGAGAAGCCCCGCCCACGCGCATACCGCCCGGGTGCTCGCCCGAATGTCCAATAGGCGAGGTGCCGCGCGTGCCAATCCAGTAATTGCCTCCGTGATGCGCTTCCGTCTGCTCTTTCAGACGCTCTAAAAAATATTGCATTAATTCTTCCGGCGTCATTTCTTTGAGTTCTTCTTCCGGCAAGCCCAAAGCTTCGGCCATCGCTCCCGGATCTTTTAGCCACTCGTTGAGCAGCGCTTTAGCCAGTTCGGTAAGCTCGGCTTCGGTCGGATCTATTTCCGTTACCCCTTGAAAGGCTACGGCAAAGGCCTGATCGTAAACATCGAAATAGCGTTCGCTCTTTACCAGAAGAGAACGGGCGGCAATGTAAAAATCCTCCAGAGACCGGACAAGCCCCATGCCCAGAGCTTTTTGCAGGCGCAAAAAAGACGTGGGGGAAACGGGAATTCCTTTATCGCGCAGCATATAGAAAAAATTTACGAACATAATTTTTATATCTTACTTTACATTGACTTATTGCCTGGCAGCCAGATTCAAATCAGAGCTCTTTTTGAACAATACGCCCAGGTAAGGCACATTTCCCGATTTTAAGTCTTCCAGTTGGAAATCAGGATCGGCCTGCAGCGCGCGTATCCAGTTAATCAATTCGCGGGTTGCCGGTTTCTTCTCCACACCGCGGATTTCCCGCAACCTATAAAAAGTTTCCAGACAAACCGCCGTCAGCTCGCTTTTTAAACCAGGAAAATGAACACCAATTATCTTGCGCATCATATCGTGGTCGGGAAAAGCTATATGATGAAAATTACAACGCCCAAGGAAAGGATCGGACAGATCCTTTTTCGCGTTGGAAGTGATTACTATAACCGGCCGGTTTTTAGCGGAGATTGTTCTGTCAATTTCGATAATATCAAATTGCATTTGATCGAGAATATCCAGCATATCGTCCTGAAAATCCGTATCCGCCTTGTCGATTTCATCGATTAAAAGGACTACTCTTTTTTCCGCCGCGAAGGCTTGGCCTATCTTGCCCATTTTGATGTATTCTTCGATATTACTGACGTCGCGCCCGGAATCGCCAAACCGGCTGTCGTTGAGACGGGTTAAAGTGTCGTATTGGTAAAGAGCGTCAATCAATTTCATGCTGGATTTGACATTGAGGACGATCAAGGGCATGCGCAAATTTTCCGCGATCGCGTGCGCCAGCATAGTCTTGCCTGTGCCCGGTTCGCCTTTGAGCAAAAGGGGCATTTCCAGAGCAATGGAGATGTTCACAATTTTAGCCAATTCTTCATCAAGAACGTACCGCGATGCCCCGCGGAATTTGGTGGGGCGTTTGTCTGGTGTCATAATAAATTAACTCCTTAAGTAAATAAATTTTAAATGCATTGAGATAGCCTTAAATCCTATTTAAAGGCTATCTCAAAAACATTATTTCTAACATATCCCGATAAGCTTTCGCTATCGTGATTAATTTGGCTAACAAATATTACTGCACTGCGTTTGTAATATTTGAGTCTCATTAATATTTAAACTTTATCCTCTAAATCACGGGTATTTTCAATACCCTCCGCTTACGTGTGCCCTTTAGGGTATGGCGAGATAGTTCGGCTTGCCGATTTTAATGCACTACGCTTTTAAAATCGGAGTCTCACTACCACGGGTATTATATACCTTCTGCTTACGCAGGATAATTCGACTAACCAATTTCAATTCACTTCGTTTTTGAAATTGGAGTCTCATTATAGAACCGCCAGCTGCAAAACCATTCCGCCGGATGCTCATCTGGCGGACAGCCGATGCATTTCGTTTTAATGCGCGAATCTATGGTTTCAGCAAATGCGCGGTATTCGACAAGCCCTGCCGATTTGCAGGGATAATCTGTGAGCCCTTTGCGCTTCCTGGCTGATTGCACCCGGCAGTCATTCATCTGAAATATAATGCTCTGATCTGAATCGTCAATGATGGTTTGCTCGTTGATGTAGGCATAAAGGCGAAAGCGCAGCGCTTTTTTCAATCCTTCCAAACCCGCTCGCTCCGGAAGTTGAAGAAACTTCTTAATAGACGAAGCCTCGAATGGAGAAAACCGCGCCCAGCAAGAATCATTGCAGCGTTTTGCTTCCCACAAATCGTAATGGGATTCGACAGTTTGAAACCAGATACCATCGGAGGCCAGCCAATTCTTGCCCAACTCCTCCATGATCTTTAATAAAGCCGCTTTATCCTTGGAAAGCAGGGCTTCGGGAATTGCGTCTTTGATTTTAAAGCCGAATATTTCGGAGAGCCTTTTGATTTGCAAGGGATAGCTTTTTTGCCAGGCTTCATTCATAATTTCCAGAGCTTTGGGCATGCCCAGCTGATGCTCCACTTCACAAAACCAGAGAGTGTGATGGACGATAGTGCGATGAAGCAAGTCCATTATCAGCTTTGCCATTTCATTCTGGTTCAATTCTTCAGGTTTTTCCGCACTTGTTGTCATATAATTTTCAATTCCATTTCAGCTTTTATCATGTTTCCAATGAAATTATAAGTGTTACATTTCATCCAGAAAATCGAGACAAAGGCCGCCCGCAATAAATTTTAGGCGTCAGGGGAAGACAATATTTTTATAAACCAAGGAATAACATTCCCATTCCACACAGGAATATTGTCCCGCCGGCCAGAGCATGACTATTTTTTTCCATGGATTTCATAGGAATGAGTTTGATGCCGTAAGAGGTGATAAACACAAGAGAAAGCATAGTGAGAATGGTCACCGCACTGAAAATAATTGTAACCAACAACAGTTCATTATAGTTATGTTTTGCCGCCGGATACATTATAAGCGGTATCAAAGGTTCGCAGGGACCGAAGACAAAAATTGTAAAAAGAATCCATGGCGTCAGGTTTTGTTTATCTCCATTTTCATGGATATGTAGATGTTCATTATGATGAGTATGTTCATGTATATGATTATTGCCTGTGCTGTGAAAATGGATATGCTGATGAGGCTTGTTACGAATCGACTGTCTTATTCCCCAGATGAGATACATCAGGCCAAAGGCTGTAAATATCCATGAAATGATATTGCCTCTTACGCCTTCTATAAATTCGAGTTTGCCAATAGCAATTCCCAGAGCGATTCCTATAAATCCAAGCACAACGGAACTGCCCACATGACCAATTCCGCACAAAGCGGTAAACAACACGGTTTTTGAAAGCGACCATTTCTTTGCTTTGGAAATAACTATAAAAGGCAGATAATGATCAGGTCCGGTAAGAGTATGAATAAACGCGATGGAAATAGTTGCGATTAGTAAAAGAGATAATTCCTGTGTCATATAGATTTCCTTCTTATGTATTATAAATTATAACGACTCTAAAATTAAAATACACTTAACAAGTTCCCTGTATCAGTTTACCTATTGGCAGATCAATCATGTGTTCACCGCCGATAGTTTTGATTACAACGTATCCTTTCCAATATTATCTACAACTCCGATGATGGCGACTAGAAATCCATCAGGTAGATGCATTAGTTTGTTTACTGCCTTTGTGTTATCAGGCTAAATCCTTTCCTTTTGTGGCCATCATGAAACCGGCATGTTTTACGCTCTTGATTGATTTTAACTTTAAGTAGAGTTCTTCAACATCCTTAGCTTTCCCTCTGGTCACGATGATTTCAAAGCAATTGTGATGATCAAGATGGATGTGCTGTGTGGAGAGGATATAGTTGTGATAGTCATGCTGTACATCCAATACTTTGTTGACCAGTTCCCGCGTATGATGGTCATAAACCAGCGTAATTGCGCCGGTAACTCCTCTATTCTCCGTCCATTCTTTCTTGACCAGTTCTTCTCTGATTAAATCGCGGACAGCTTCGGAGCGATTTGTGTATTTATGCTGACTGATAAGCCGGTCGAATTTTTTTAGAAGCTCTTCTTCCAGTGATACGCCAAACCGTACCAAATTGGACATAAAATTCCTCCCGCTAGTTTTGTGTAGCACGAATATATAAAAAGTATTACCAAAAGGTCAATATATATTTTGGCCGATAATGTTAAATAGTTCTATGATATGGAATAAGGCTCGTATCAGCGGCAAGAAATAAATATTCGTTCTCGCGGTATCATTCTCTTTAATTAATGACTTTTTCTTGTTTTTAAATAATTTTAAATATGTCTTGACTTTACTCGATATTGCGCGTAAGATCACTCTCAGTTTCGTATATTTGCACTATTTGAGCAAGTACGAAACAAGAGTTGAATTTAGACATTTTGAAGTACATAAGGTAAGCCACCATGTTCTTTAGAGTCTTGGTGGCTTTTTTAGTTCTGTCATGGTGCCAATTCGACTTGGAAATTTGAGAAAGGAGGATTCAAGCTATGTCAGAAGGTAAAGTAAAGTGGTTTAATGAACGCAAAGGCTTTGGTTTCATCGAACAAGAAGGTGGTTCCGATGTTTTCGTTCATTTCAGTGCTATTCAGGCCAGCGGTTTCAAGACGTTATCTGAGGGTCAGAATGTAAGCTTCGATGTTAAGCAGGGCAAGAAAGGCCCGGAAGCGGAAAACGTTAAAGCTGCATAAGCATAATCGTTACTGAAAAAAGATGCACTCCTGTACATGAAAATTGGGCGGGAGTGCTTTTTTTATTCCTATCCAACAAATATAATCCACCCCATCGTCATCCCGCCCCGATATGTAGAGCATATTCGGTGGATACCGGGAGAATCCAGCCCGGATAATATGAATATAACTTGACAAAAACCAAAGATTTGAGTTACTGCCTTTTAGTTTTTGTAAGCAATTATTCTTAATTATTCCGTACGATAATATTAGGAGGGTTGATCGTGTATTTCTCCAATGAAATGCAGAAAAGCATCTTTGAAGCTCACCCGAAAATGGGCGGATGAAGTAAAAAAATCACTGAAAGATAATCCCGATCAAAAAGAACGCTTTTCTACGGTTTCGGACATCGGAAATCAAAAGGCTCTATACTCCGGAAGATATTAAAGATATTAATTTTGCCGAAGATATCAGAGTTCCCGGTGAATTTCCTTATCTGCGCGGCAATCAAGTCACCGGCTACCGGGGACGTTACTGGACATTCCGCATGTTTGCCGGCATGGGCAGCGCGCAGGACACCAATCAGCGCTGGCATATGCTCCTGCGCGAAGGACAAACAGGACTCAGCACCGCTTTTGATTTTCCGACACTCATGGGCTACGACAGCGACTCTCCCAAAGCGCTGGGCGAAGTGGGCAAATGCGGCGTAGCCATAGATACCCTGGAAGATTTTCTAGCTCTCATGGAAGGCATTCCTCTGGATGAGGTTACCACTTCCATGACAATTAATCCTCCGGCGACAGTTTTGTGGGCGATGTATTGCGCGGCGGCGGAAATCAAGGGCGTGCCGCTTACCAAAATCGGCGGCACCATTCAAAATGATATGCTCAAGGAATTCATCGCGCAAAAAACATTCATGTGTCCGCCGGAACCTTCGGTAAAGCTAATCAGCGACACGGTTGAATTCGGCACAAAATTTGTTCCGCGCTGGAACACGATCAGCATCAGTGGTTATCATATCCGCGAAGCAGGTTCCACCGCTGATTCAGGAATTGGCTTTTACCATCCGCGATGGCATTGAATATGTGGAAGATGTCATTCGCCGCAAAGAAATGAGATGTTGATGACTTTGCCCCGCGCCTTGTCTTTCTTTTTCAATTCTCACATTGATTTCTTTGAAGAAATCTGCAAACTGCGGGCGGCGCGCCGCATGTGGGCAAAAATTATGCGCGACCGCTTCCATGCCAAAAATCCCCGCTCCTTGTGGCTGCGTTTTCACACGCAAACGGCCGGATGTTCGCTGACGGCACAGCAGCCGTACAACAATGTTGTCCGCACGACAGTGGAAGCCCTGGCGGCGGTACTCGGCGGCACACAATCGTTGCACACCAATTCGCTGGATGAAGTTCTCTGCCTGCCTTCCGAACATGCCGCGGAAATTGCTCTGCGCACGCAGCAGATATCTGGCCGAAGAAACGGGAGTGGCCAATACCATTGATCCGCTGGCCGGTTCCTACTTTATCGAGTCTCTGACCAACGAAATGGAAGAAAAAGCATGGGAATATATTCATAAGATTGATGAGATGGGTGGTATGGTTGCCGCCATTGAAAAAGGTTTTCCGCAGATGGAAATATGCCGAAGCTGCTTATAGATTTCAAAGACAATTGGATGCAGGCGAGAAGATCATGGTCGGCGTGAACAAATATGCAACCGACGCCACACATCCGATTCCGCTTGTTGATATTGATGAAAAGGTAGGCGAAGAGCAAATTAAAAGGCTCAAGGATGTGCGCCGCAAACGCGATAACCGCGCCGCCAAAAAGTCTCTGGATAATATTAAAAACGCCTGCAAAAAAGGTGAAAACGTAATGCCGCACTGCATCGAAGCGGTAAAAAATCTGGCCACCTTGCAGGAAATATGCGACGTCTACCGCGAAGTTTATGGAGAGTATAGAGACCCGGGATTGTATTAATGACACTCCTAAAGACTTGTTCGTCGAATGTCTGAGCGTAGCGTGGAATCATCGAGCCAGGTGACGAGATAATCCGACTAGATGAATCGTACTAGAATAAAGATTTCTCCAGACATAACTGGATTATGCCGCAGTCGAAATGACATATGTACAGGATATATCTTATGAGCCAGGTAATGACATTTGAGGAGATAATATATGCCGGAAAGAAAAATTCGTGTGATGGTTGCCAAACCGGGACTGGACGGTCACGACCGCGGCGCCCGCATTCTGGCGCGGTGCTTCCGTGATGCCGGATTTGAAGTTGTTTACACAGGCTGTCATCAAACGCCGGAACAAATCGCGGCGGCCGCCATTCAGGAAGATGTTGATCTGGTGGGTTTGAGTTGTCTTTCCGGCGCTCACCGCATGCTTTTCCCGCGGGTTGTGGAACTTTTGCGCGAAAAAGGCGCTCACGATATTACCGTCATCGGCGGCGGCATTATTCCCGAACAGGATTTCTCCTCTGCTTTACGATTCCGGCATCAAAGCAATTTTCACTCCCGGCGCCTCGCTTGATTCCATTGTGGAATGGATTAAAACAAATATAAAACCGCACTAGAAGCTCTTTTAAACGGCAAACAAATATGGATTCTACTATAAAAAAAATCTGCGCGGGCGATGTTCGCTCGGCCTCCCGCCTCATCAGGGATATTGAAGATAAAATTCCCGAAGCCAAAGCGAAAATCAAAAAACTTTACGCCCATACCGGCAAATCCTTCATTATCGGAATAACCGGAGCGCCGGGCGCGGGCAAAAGCACGCTTGACCGACGCGCTTGATTACCGAACTGCGCAAAAAAAATAAAACCATCGGCGTGCTGGCCGTTGACCCGACCAGCCCTTTTACCGGCGGAGCGATTCTGGGAGACAGAATCCGCATGCAGCGCCATGCCGAAGATCCCGGAGTTTTTGTCCGGTCGCTGGCCACCCGCGGCGCGCTGGGAGGCCTATCTCAGGCCGCGGGCAATGCCATTCACGTCATGGAAGCAATGGGCAAAGATATTATCATTGTGGAAACCGTCGGCATCGGCCAGCAGGAAATTGATATTATCAATCACGCGCACAGCGTTGTGGTTGTTCTTGTTCCCGGAATGGGCGATGAAATTCAAACGATGAAAGCCGGGTTAATGGAAATAGCCGATGTCTTTGTCGTCAACAAAGCCAATCGCGCCGGCGCCAAACAATTGCAAACGGAATTGACTTCGATGCTCAATTTATCGTCTAAAACCGCTGACGGCTGGAAGCCGCCTATTGTGATGATTGGCGATGCTTTTGAGCCGGCCACTTTTGCCGAAAATACCGCCGAACTTGCGCAAAAAATCGAGGAGCATCATATTTATCTGCAGCAAAGCGGCAAACTCACGGAAAGGATGCACCGAAAAGCGATGGCGGAAATCAAAGACGCTCTCAGCGCCTGTCTTTTGGAACCGGTTTTGAAGTCGCTTGCCGAAAGCGGCGAATTGGAGAAATTTTGCCGAAAAAATAAAAAACAGAAAAGCCGATCCTTATTCCGTGGCGGAAGAAATCACTCAAAAGTTTTTTCAAAAGCAGGATAAAAAATGAAGACCGCAAAAAGCAAAAAAATATCTGTTTCCAAAACGGTCAGGAAAAAGAAATCTCCGGCCGTAAAAAAACTAAAGATATTGCCGTTAAAACAGCTAAGGGCCTGGTGATAGTTATCACGGGCAACGGCAAAGGAAAAACAACCGCCGCTTTCGGCCAGGCACTGCGTGCCATCGGACAGGGTTATAAAGTTTTTGTTCTGCAATTTATGAAGGGAAGAAAATACGGCGAATTCATTGCCGCGGAAAAATATCTTCCCCATTTAACCATCCGCATGTCCGGCCTGGATAGTTTTGTCATGCGCGACAATCCCGCGGCCATTGATATTGAACTGGCACAAAAAGGATTGGACTGCGGCCCAAAAAGCAATCAACGAGCGGCAAATATGACATGGTCATTCTCGATGAAATCAACGTGGCGCTGGATTTTAAACTTATAGATTTGCAGGAAGTAATTGACACTGATTAAAAACAAACCCACCGGACTTGATCTAATTTTAACCGGCCGCTACGCCCCACCGGAAATAATTAAACTTGCCGATACTGTCAGCGAAGTCAAGGAAGTGAAGCATCATTACAATAAGGGCATTAAAGACCGCGCGGGAATCGAATACTAGCCCCAACTTGATATCATCCTTGATTTGAAATCGGAATTTCACCAATTTATTATCCTTCGTTGCGAGGATGAAAATAGAACGAAAAATATCGCTTGAACTTCAAGTAAGCATCACGTATTTATAAACAATCATCATCATTTATTTAAGCATGCTGTCCCCGGAATTCACCAGGGGTCGAAAACCCCTGATATATAAACATCAGATGTTCATTTAATTAAACAGGAGGTATCGAATGCGAGATGTATTTATTGTCAGTGCCGTCAGAACGCCGGTTGGCAAGCAAAGAGGGTATTATCGCGAATATGTAGCCCCGGAACTGCTCGCCCTTGTGCTAAACGAAGTTGTCGAACGTGTCAAGCTTGACGGAACCCAGGTGGATGATGTTATTACCGGATGCGTTTACCAGATCGGCGAACAGGGATTCAATCTGGCGCGGATGGGTGTTCTATCATCACGGCTTCCAGTGACACTGGGAGGCATCAGCGTGAACCGCCAGTGCGGGAGCAGCCTTTCCGCGTTACAACTTGGTGCGGGCATGATAGCCGCGGGGACGATGGACGCGGTCATTGCCAGCGGATGCGAGCTCATGTCCAAGTATAGCATCGGCTCCGATATGAACTGCACGCTATCCAATGGGCAGCATGCGGGACATCCAATTACGAAATCGTACATGGACCACTACGGCATCCCCGACCAGATGACCGCCGCTCAGGCCATAGCCAACCAGTGGAAAATAACCAAGGAACAGTGCCAGGATTTTGCCATCGCGAGCCATGAAAAAGCCTTAAAGGCCACGAAAGAAGGCCGTTTTAAAAAAGAGATAATGTCGGTGCAGGGCCTGGATAAGGACGGCAATAAAATCGTTTGCGATACCGACGAGACGATGCGCGCCGGAGTTACCCGGGAAGTTCTTGACAGCCTCAAAATATTGCCGGGCACCGACTGGATGACGGCCGGTCTTTCCAGTACCGTGACAGACGGAGTGTCCGCGGTATTGCTCATGAGCGGGGAAAAAGTGAAGAAACTGGGACTGACGCCGCTGGCTCGCGTCGTTGCCAACGCTGTAGTAGGCTCCGATCCCAAGCTAATGCTTACCGGCCCCATGACCGCGACGCCGAAAGTGCTCAAGATGGCGGGACTGAAAATGGACGATATCGACCTTTTTGAAGTGAACGAGGCCTTTGCGCCGATTCCGCTGGCCTGGGCGAAAGAGGTCAGGGCCGACATGGCAAAACTCAACGTCAATGGCGGCGCTATGGCGCTGGGACACCCGGTGGGGAACAGCGGGTGTCGTCTCAGTGTCACCGCGATCCATGAGTTGCAGCGGCGGAAGGCGAAATACGCTCTGGTGACCCTCTGCACCGGCGGCGGCCAGGCTCCGGCGACAATTTTCGAGAGGGTTTAGTTTTGTATTTTATTTATTGTTGAAACACCAATTCTAATGAAACTCAGATATTACAAACGCAGTGTAGTGATATCTGTAAGTTGAATTATCCCACGTGCGAAGCTAAGTGGGACGATATTGTAATGAGACACAAGCTTCAGAAACAGAGTGCACTAAAGTGCAACTAAGGAGTTACGCTATGACCGAAGAAACCCGCGAATACGGCAGTTGTCTTGTCACGATAAAAGACAACTATGCTATTGTAACCTTCAACCGTCCGGACAAGCTGAACGCTTTCAGTCCCGACCTGTTCGAGGGACTGCAGAAGGGCTTTGCCGCTCTTAAGGGCGAAAAGAAAATTCGGGCTATCATCTTTACCGGCGCCGGCGACAATTTTTCGGCTGGAGGCGACGTGGCGCTGGACATCGACCCGCTGAAGAACATGTCACTAAAGGAGTTCAAGGAATACTTTGATCCCCTTGTCGAGCTTTACATGGATCTGTACAACATTGACAAGATCACCATAGCCGCAATCAACGGATTTGCGCTGGGCGCCGGGTTCGAGATGACCCTGCTGTGCGATTTCCGCATCGCGGCCGAAACCGCGCAGCTGGGCGAATTTTTTGTCAGGATGGGACTCGTTCCGGAAATCGGCATGTGCATCCTTCCCAGGATCGTGGGTCCGGGCATGGCACGGTATATGTGCTACACGGGCGAGCTGATCGATGCGAAGGAAGCATTCCGGATCGGCCTCGTGGAGAAAGTGGTTCCTGCAGATCAACTTCTCCCCGAAGCGGAAAAATTGGCGCGGCGGCTCGCGCGCGGACCGGCGGCAGTGGGAATCATCAAAAAGGCCATGAACCAGATCGGCGGTCAGCCGCTTGAACTCAATACCGATGTGGGCATTAATTATCAATTCGCCGCGTCCAGGACGAAGGACCACGCGGAGGCCGTAAAGTCCTTCCTGGAAAAAAGGAAGCCGTCCTTTACCGGGGACTAGGCCTGCCCACGAGGTCGAATAACACGTAGGTGAGGCCATCAGTGAAATTGGCCGAGCCTTGTCAGCGAAGTTACAAAAGACGCCGAAATGCCGGATCGCAATCCTGCCCGAAGGGCCGGAAACGATAACATACATCAAAAGATGGCTGGATAAAGAGGGTACTATCCCTTAGCCTTTAGACTTTAACATTTGGAGGGAGTATGAATCGTGAATTCGTTCTTGATCCGGAAAATCGCAAACGAGCCTTTATCGCCTTGATCATCTGCACAGTTATGTTGGTGTCGGCGGTCATCCTGGCTTCATGGACGCAACAGGATTTCGGTCGGGTGGTGGTGACGAACGCGTATTACCCCAATATCAACGGCATTTCTCTCCGGGCTAAGCTCTTCCTGCCGGTCGGGGCGAGTCGGGAAAACCATCTTCCCGGGGTTGTCTACATTCACGGATACCAGAACAATCGAGAAACGGGAGACGCCTATGCCATCGAAATCGCCCGGCGTGGGATTGTCGTCCTGAACATCGACGCCGTCGGTCGGGGGCACTCGGGCATTCCCGGCGATCCGAAGGCGGTGGATTTCGATAGTACCTACGGAGGCCGGGCTTCCGTACAATATATCCGTTCTCTGCCGTTTGTGGACCCCGGGCGGGTGGGCATCATGGGCCACAGTCTCGGGGCCGAGATGGCCTATCTCGTGGCCCTCATGGATCCGACGCTCCGGGCACTGGTCCTCACGGGCTATGCCTATACGCTGGAGGCGACACCGACAATGCCGAAGAACATGCTCATGATTATCGGCAAATACGATGAGTTCCGGCAACGCATGACGATGACTCGGGACATCGAACGGCAATGGATGGCGACGGAGCGTACTCGGCTGGTCTTCGGGTTCGACCGGCCGGAGTTGGGGAAGACCTATGGCGATTTTGCCGCCGGGACGGCGCGGCGGGTCTTTGTACCGCCCATCACCCACGTTCATGAATCCCATCATCAAGGAGCAATTGCCGAGACCCTGCTCTGGTTTAAGGCGGCCCTTACCCCTCCCGAGCGCTACTGGATCGATCCGCACCTGCAGATCTGGCCGCTCAAGGAATTTTCCACGCTGGTGGCCATGCTGGCCGGTTTTGCCCTGCTCCTGCCGCTGGGGTTTCTCCTGCTGGGGACGAAGGTCTTCCGGTCTCTCGTGGAGAACCCTGCCGACGGCTACTCCTGCTCCCTTCGTGATTACAGAAAATATGTCACGATCAACGGCGTACTGCTGTGGCTTTACCTGCCGCTGATTCTGGTCCTTTTCGGCATCCACAAGTACTTGGTCAGGATTGACGGGGTCTTTCCAATGATGATGGTCAACGCCATCGTCTGGTGGTTTTTCTGGGTGAACATCATTGGCGTTTTCCTCTTCCGCCGCTGGTTTACCCGTCAAGCCGCCCCGCGGGGGATCAGCCTCCTCGACATGGGAGTGTCCGATCAGTCCGGAGCCTTTCACCTGAACGCAGGCAAGATGGGAAGGGCGGCTCTTCTGGCCGTCGTTCTTTTCGCATGCATGTATCTTGCGGAATTTCTTGCGGAAAAACTATTCGTCGTGAATTTCCGGTTTGTATGGCCGTTTTTCAATGACCTGACGCCATACCGTTGGCGGATGTTTTTCCTCTATCTGCCCTGGATACTAGTGTGCTTCCTGCAGACCGGGATCTTCCTGCACGGACAGCTCCGGAGGCCGCCCCGTGCGACACCGATGCGAACCTTCCGCAGTCGTTCCCTGGACAATGTTATCGCCCTGTGCGTCCCGGTGATCCTGTTCCTCCTGGTTCAGTACGTGCCCCTATTCACCACGGGCTTCATTCCCTTCGTCGGACCGAATGGTCTGTTCGTTGTCTTCGTGATTAACCTGTTCCACATCTTGATGCTACTGGCAATTACGGCGGTAATCTCGACGTGGTTCTATGAATGGACGGGCCGGATTTATTTGGGGGCGATTCTGAACGCATTACTTGTCGCCTGGTCGTTCGCTGCCTCCCAGGTGATTGCCCCCATCCCGGTGTGATGCTCATTTATCCAGGGCCAGCTTCAGGACATCCAGCAGCTCGTCGACGAACTGGAAGGTCCCCGCCGGACCTAAAGACCGTGTCGGGATTGAATATTGAAGAAGAAAGGGCCGCAGTCATGGTTGAAAGTGAGCAACTCGAAACCAGGTTTTTTATAGGAGGATAAAATATGAAAATTTTGAGAACCCCGGACGACCGCTTTGATAATCTTCCCGCTTACCCGTTTAAACCTAACTATGTAAACATACCGGATGGTGAGGGTGGAACTCTGAGAATTCACTATGTGGACGAAGGCCCGTCAAAAGCTGAGCCCATATTGCTTATGCATGGAGAGCCTTCATGGTCTTATCTGTATCGAAAGATGATCCCGCTCATCGTTGGTGCCGGCTTGCGGGCTCTCGCTCCGGATCTGGTAGGATTCGGCCGTTCGGATAAACCGGCTGATAGAAATGATTACACCTACCAGCGCCACGTCGATTGGATGCAGGGTTTATTAGATAAACTGGACCTGCGGCAGATCACCCTTGTCTGTCAGGACTGGGGCGGCTTGATCGGGTTGCGCTTGGTAGCCCAAAATCAGGCTCGCTTTGCGCGGGTGGTAGTAGCCAATACCGGCCTGCCTACAGGCGATAATCCCATATCGGATGCCTTTTTGAATTGGCGTAAATTTTCTCAGGAGACGCCTGAATTCGAAGTTGGGGCAATTATCGCCATGTCCAACCCCGACGATCCTTTAGTTAAGGAGGTCATTGCCGCTTACGACGCTCCCTTTCCCGATGATACCTATAAAGAAGGCGCCCGCATATTTCCTTCGCTCGTGCCCATAACTACTGATGACCCCGCATCAAAGGCAAACCGCGAAGCATGGAAAGTACTCTCACAATTTGAAAAGCCTTTTGTTACAATGTTCAGCGATGGCGATCCTATCACCCGCGGCGGTGAACGTATATTCCAAAAACTGGTTCCGGGAGCTAAGGGTCAGCCGCACACTATCATTAAAGGAGGAGGGCATTTTCTGCAGGAGAATAGAGGTAAAGAATTCGCCAAAGCGATTGTCGATTTCATATCCCGGACGCCCTTAATGAAGTGAAAAAACTCCTGTCCGCTTTGTTGCACTATTCACTTTCTTTTTCAAGTTGCTAAGATAAGAGCTCTCTGGTATTTCATCTCCATGCAAATGCCATTTCGTCTCAACGATCTCCTGCTGGTTTTCGTGGTCATTACTTCGATGGCGGCGGCCATTATTTTTCCTGATTTCGGTTCTTTATTCCAGGCTCTGCCTGTCTATTGTGTGATGGCTAATTTCTTTCTCAGTTACCTTTCGATTGAACTCACCGATGTATGGAAAGCGTTACAGGGACACGCGAGGCAAATCCTGACGTTCACAGTGATGAAGCTGGTCATTTTGCCTGTTGTTCTGTTTTATATTTTTTATTACATTGCTCCGGCTTATGCGCTCTCCGCCTTGCTTTTGACAGGCATTTCCACCGGGGTTGTGGCTCCGTTTATATCCAATATGGTGCGGGGCAACAGCTCTCTTGTTCTCGTTGTCGTCGTCATTACATCAACGCTGGCGCCTTTTACTTTACCGCTTCTCATTAAAATTGTCGCCACGCGGCAGGTGGAAATTTCTTTTTTCTCTATGCTCCGCATGCTGGCGCTGGTGATTTTTGTTCCCATCATCGCCGTTGAAGCATTGAGACGCCTGACGCCCAGGCTGCTTGCTCCTTTAATGAAAATGCAGTTTCCCGTTTCGCTCTTGCTTTTTGCCATTATCAATCTTGGGGTTTTCTACCGCTACGCGCCTTTTTTTAAAAAAGAGCCCGGAATTATTATTCTGGCCTCTCTCGTGGCTTCCGGGCTGGCGGCGATATACTGCATCATCGGGATTTTCTTCTTCTGGAAAAGCTCACTGGAAAATCAATTGGCCGGAGCGGTCATGCTGGGCAACCTGAACAATGTATTGGTTATTGTTTTTTCTTCCCAGTTTTTCGGCCCCATCGAGCCAATGGTTGCCGCCATGTATATGATCCCCTTTTTCGTCATCGTTATTCCTTTGAGATACTATCGCCATCGAAAAACCAGGGCTGTATAATCGCCGGCACAAAAAAATTCTTGGAAAAAAGAATTGAAATAAGTGTGTCATTTTTCGTGAAACTCCAATTGCGTAAGCGAAGCGCAGCGGAATTGGCAAGTTAAACAATCCCGCTCAACAGAGGATATTTATTATACCCGTGATCATAATATTTAAAGTAATGGGGAGTTGTCCCCAATAAACAAAAACCAATGTGGGCATTAATTATCAATTTGCCGCGTCCAGCTTGATATAATCTTTGCTTTGAAATCGGAATTAAACCAAGATTACTTAATACGGTAACCAAATCGTCTTTTGGGTAACAGGCCATTTACTTCTTTCTGTGATGTGTTTTTCTTATTTTCCCAATTCACACAACATTTCAGTCGGAAATAATCAAAAAACTGCTGAACTCTAACTTAACATGTGGTACAAGTATCGGGACAGGTCAGGACCACCAAAATATAGTGGATTCAAATTCCCTAAATTCATAAGGAGGAAATCAGTTATGCAAATAGTAAGTGATCTTCTAAAAAGTAAGACAAAAGAGGTGTGGTCTATTTCACCAAAGTCAACGGTATTTGATGCCTTGAAGATCATGGATGAGAAAGAGATCGGGGCATTAATGGTCATGGATAAAAAAGATAAAGTAGTTGGAATTATTACTGAAAGGGACTACGCAAGAAAAGTGATTCTGAAAGGGAAATCCTCTCACAAAACACTTGTAGAGGATATTATGACCCCTTTGGAGAAAATTTATACAGTCAAGCCTGATACCCCTGTTGAAGATTGTATGGTTCTCATTACAGGGAAACGGATAAGACACGTGCCTGTTTTTGATGGTGATCAATATGTCGGACTCATATCCATCGGCGATGTGGTGAAAGCCACCATATCCCAGAAGGATATGCTGATAGAGCACTTGAGTAATTACATTGGTGGAAAGTATTGAGTGACCTGCCCCCAAACCGAACCCGCTTTTATGAGAATCTTTAGTCGTTATCAGGAATGAGCATCAAGATTTTATAGTGAATATATCTACATCCCGGGACCAAGATCTTCATACGCAACACCTCAATATTTCACATTAGCAACGGACCGGTCATTAGTGCTGTCGATGTCGCTTCGCACGGTGACAAAAATTCGGTAAAGGATGGTCAGAATGAGAAATCCGACCGCCCATATGCCGAGGGTGATGGCGATTTCCGTCCCTGTCGGGACATATTCTGTTATTGTTTCCAGGGGCGAAGGGATGAAACCGGTCACTACCAGACCGAGGCCCTTCTCAATCCAGAGGGAAACAAACACGGCAATGCAGGCGACGGCGAGCCATACTTCCTTCCGGCGGATCCGGGGGATGGTCAGCATGCCCAGGGCGGCAAAAGCAAGTACCGCGGAGGTCCACATCCAGGGAACAAGGTTATAGTGGCCCGAAAGGCCGTAAAAAAGATAACGGAAAGACGCTTCGTGCTCCGGGAGGCCGCTGTAGAAAACGGTGAACAACTCCACAAGGACAAAGAAGATACTTGCAGCCAGGGCATAGGCTACAATCTTGGATAGGGCTTGAATCGCTTTTTCTCCGGCATTAAAGCGTCCGTAACTATTTAATGTCAGACAGAGGAGGATCAACAGGGCAGGACCGGAGGCGAAGGCGGAGGCCAGAAACCGGGGGGCCATAATCGCCGTCAGCCAGAAATTCCTGCCCGGAAGACCGGCATAGATGAAGGCTGTTACAGTGTGAATACTGACTGCCCAGGGAATAGAGAGGTAGATCAGCGGTTTTATCCAGCGTGGCGGAGGGATGTCTTTACGATCGCAGGATAGAACGATCCAGCCGGTAAAGATATTGATCAGGAGATAGCCGGAAAGGACGATCACGTCCCAGAAAAGGATGGATGTCGGCGAAGGATGAAGGAGGATATTCATAACCCGTGAAGGTTGGCCGAGATCGACGAAAACAAAGAGCGCGCACATGATGACGGCGGAAACGGCAAGGAATTCACCCAAGATGGTGATTTTTCCGAAAGCCTTATAGTCGTGGAGATAATACGGAAGAACGAGCATGACAGCCGATGCGGCAATTCCGACAAGGAATGTGAACTGGGCGATATAAAGCCCCCAGGAGACGTCCCGGCTCATTCCCGTTACACCCAGGCCATAATCCAGTTGGCGCAGATAGAAGAAAAATCCGATCGTGACGACGGCCAGTAAAAAAATGATCCAGATCCAGTATACGCGGCTGCCTTTCAGAGCTTTTTCGAGCATAATGTCCTCATACAATATAATAAATCTGCGGCTTTGTTCCTAAATTCACTCTTCGCCGCAGGTTAAAGCGTTTTTCAAGGAGAAGCCGGATCTCCGATTGGGGATTTTCCAGATCTCCGAAGACCAAGGCCTTTTCCTTGCAGGCCTGGACACAGGCGGGCCCAAGTCCCCGGACCAGCCTTTCCTCGCAGAAGTTGCATTTCTCCACGACACCCTTGGTTCGCGTCGGGTAATCCGGATTCGTCTTAGAGATAAACGGGCGAGGATCCCGGTAGTTCATGCTCCTTGCCCCGTAGGGGCAGGCGGCCATGCATAACCGGCAGCCGATGCAGCGATGATAGTCCATCATCACGATGCCGTCCGTCCGCTGGAACGTGGCCTTTGTGGGGCAGACCCGGACACAGGGTGGATTCGCACACTGGTTGCACAAAACGGGCAATCGCAGCTGTTGGAGGGACTTCTGAAGGTAGGAGTGGCTCTCATTGGGAAAGGCAGCGGCAAACTTTTCTTGCCAGATCCATTTGATCTCATCCTTGGGATTACCGAAATCGGGGACGTTATGCACCCCATGACAGGCTGCGATGCAATCCACGCAGTCGGGGGGGCATTTTGATGGATCCACCGACATGGCCCAGCGTTTGGCCTTCAGTGCCCGCAAGGGAGACCATGCCTCCGGTGATCCGCCGCCGGGAATAATCGCTTTCTCTTTTGCCCAAGCCGGGCAGACGATCGCAGGCCAGATCAGGGAGAGGGTGGATGCCCCTGCTATTTTCAGGAATTCTCTACGGCTCGTCGTCATTATTTCACCTCCCCGGGAATGATATGACAACTGAAGCAGGAAGGTTTTGCTCCCACATAGTTATGGCATCGGTCACAGAACTGTTTCTTGTTGCTGTGGCATTTAAGGCAGGTGCCGGAAAGGCTCACCTCGAAAATACGTCCGTCCGTTGCGGTATAAAGACGATTTCCCTCGCGAACCGCTCCTTCCCGCCAGGTACCAAGAAGCTTCATATGGTTAGTACGCATGAACGATGCGCTTTCAACACATCGCTTTTCTTTCAATTGAGCAATGACAGACGTATCAAGGTTCAGCCTCGGCTGCGGGGATGTTTTCCCTTTGCCGTACCAGAAGGGAAAAGTGATCAGAATGACAAAGACCACGATACCGGCGATGATGTATCCCTTGTTATATAGTTTCATTACATATCCGTCCCATCTAAGCAGACATCAAATTTCCCTCAATAGCCTGCCAGAGGTTCTCCCCGCAGGTCAGTCGTCCTTTCCTTTTCATTCCTCATCACCAGAGCGTTGGCCAAAAGTTCATGGACACCCATGACTGTGACCCCCGGTACCCAGTAATCCATGAGAGATGTCAGAGTCGCCCGATCGATGGCACAGATGCAGGCCAGACGGTTTACACCGTGCTGTTCCACAACCTTTTTTACGGCCATGGCCCGGGGCATCCCGCCCCGCATACGCATCTCCATGTTTTCATCATTTCCCAGACCAGCTCCGGCGCCGCAGCAGAATGTTTTTTCCCGGATCGTATCCTCCGCCATCTCGTAAAAATGTTGGGAGGTGCTGTTAATGATAAACCTAGGTTCTTCGAAGAGCCCCATGGCCCGGGCGGGATTACAGGAATCGTGAAAGGTGATCCGGAGGTGATCGTTGCGCTTGGAATCAAGTTTCAGTTTTCCGTTTCTGATCAGGTCTGCCGTAAATTCGACGATATGAACCATCTTTGTGGTACGGGCATTTTCAAAGCAGGTCCCCGTAACGGGAGAGACGGGTATTTCCAGAAAATCGGCTGGACCGTTCATGGTGTCCATATATTGATGGATGACGCGCCACATGTGGCCGCATTCGCCGCCGATGATCCACTTGACGCCGAGCCGCTTCGCTTCAGCGTAAATCTTGGCGTTAAGGCGCTTGACCATCTCATGGGAGGTGAAGAGGCCGAAATTCCCTCCCTCCGAGGCATAAGTGCTGAAGGTGTAATTCAGACCGATTTCGTGGAAGAGCATCAGGTACCCCATGCAAGTGTAGGTTCCCGGGTCGGCGAAGTAATCACCCGACGGCGTGATAAAGAGAATATCGGCACCTTTCTTATTGATCGGCAAGTTCACCCGAACTCCCGTCCGGTCTTCGATATCATCAGCTATGAATTCGAGCATATCTTTGATGCCGCCGGGTTGAATGCCTAAGTGGTTTCCCGTCCGGAAGCAATTGGCCACAGGCTCGATGACCCAGTTGATGTTACAGCCCACGAGATTGAGTAGCTCACGGCCCATCATGGTAATTTCCGCCTGGTCGATGCCGAAGGGGCAGAAAGCGGAACACCGGCGGCATTCCGTACACTGGTAGAAGTAGTAGAACCACTCCTTAAGGACGTCGATTGTCAGGTCCCGGGCGCCGGCGAGCCTGCCGAAAAGTTTACCCGCTGTCGTAAAGTAGCGGCGATATATGGAGCGTAAGAGTTCGGCCCGCAGGACCGGCATGTTCTTCGGGTCGCCGGAGCCGATATAGAAATGGCATTTATCCGCGCAGGCGCCGCAACGCACGCAGACGTCCATGAAGAGCTTAAAAGAGCGATATTTCCCCAGGCACTCCTTCATGCCTTCCAGGATAATGGCCTGCCAGTTGGCCGGCAGTTTCCAGTCCTGGTCGTAGGGTTGCCAGGCCCGCGGGTTCGGGAGATCAAGGATGATCAGGTTTTTGGCAGCGCCGCTGTAACTCCACGTTCCCGGCCGGAAATCGACGGGTGTATCCATCCAGGCGGTCTTTGGCGGCGCGTATTTGATTTTTATTAACTGATCTGGTTTGGGTATCTTGGCAAATGACACGGCTACTCCTTCTCCACGGGTAATCCTGCGGCCTTCATCTTATCCCGGAATTCATCCTCGTATTCTTCATAGGTATGGACTTTGACCGCGGCATTCCAGGGATTAACATGCTGTTGCATACGGTTGTTGCTGGCGAGGTTTCTGGTCGGGCTCAGAAAGACGCCGCCTGCGTGCATGAGCTTGCTTGCAGGAAACCAGGCCAGAAGAACACAGACGAAGCACAGGTGTATGTAAAAAACAGCGCTAATCTCTTTGGGAACAACTGGTGAAAAGGTGACCCATCCCAGAGCAAGGTTTTTCACCTCGTTGAGATCGACGGGAAAAAAGTGCCTCATCAGGAGGCCCGTGCTCGCCACGCCTGCGATCAGCAGCAGTGAAAAATAATCGGTAAACAATGAGATGTAACGTACCTGCGGGACAACCACCCGGCGGAGGAAAAGGAACGATAACCCAGTGAGAATGGCAGCATCGCTCACATAAAGAGTCGGGATGCCGATCTCGAAGAATCCGTCGAGAGCGGACAGAGCACTGATCCAGGGGGCGATCGGTTCGATGAAAAAGCGCAGGTGGCGGAGCCAGATGATCAGCAGCGACCAGTGGAATAGAAGACCGAAAAACCAGAGCCATTTGGAGCTGCCGTAGACGGGCCGCCCATCGATAATATCGACATTTGTATTCCGAAAAAGGGACCGGAACAGGAAAATCTCCTGGGCCATTCTCCCTACCACGCCCGGAAGCCCTGCGGGGTTTTCCAAAGGACTTGACTTGATCCAGGGGAGAGATTTTCCCTGGCCGCAAGTCGTGGGAATGCGGAAGGGGACGGGCGATTTGGCCCACAAAAGAATACGCCAGAGAAAGCCGATGAGGAAAATGGCTATCGCAACATACGGCAGGATGTTTGTCATGAGGCCGGTTAATCCGATCGTGCACAAGCCCACGGGAAGTGCCGCCAGTATTAAAACGGCGATCAGGGATATGCCGATATTTTTGATTGTCGTCAATGCCACTCCCACTGAATAAAGGGTTTCTTGAGGTCGGTCATGGCATTGACGATAAGTTCCACAAGCCCGCCATAGAGAATGCCCGACTTCTCCCAGACACCATAGTAGTTAAACATCTCACGGTACTGCCCCTTGCAGTTCGAACATGGGGCACAGACATACTTTTTTACCTCCGGACCCGGAACGTCTTGGAAGGCCTCCAGGGTCTGCTTGAGCTTCATCCGCCCTGAAACGGAGGAGCGCCAGTCGGGAAAGTTTGTCGACTGGATGATAGCGAAACCGCTTCCACCGCCGCAGCAATAATTTTCCACACCGTGGGGTGTCATTTCCCGGAACTGAGGGCAGATCTTTTCCAGTATCCGTCGTTGTGGTTTAACGATCCCCATGAGGCGGACCATGTTACATGGATCATGGAGAGTGACGGGGAAATTATTCCGGCTTGGGTCAAGTTTAATACGGCCGCTCAGGACGATCTCTTCCATCAACGGGATTGCGCTTTCCCGGGGGATGTTGAGGTCTCCCGTCAGAATACGGTCGGCGATGACGATCATGGCCTTGTGGGCGTGGCCGCATTCACCGAGGGATATCTTCCGGACGCCCAGATTTTTTGCCGCCTGGGCATGCAGGAGCGCGACGCGGGCAAACTGGACATCATCGTACCAGACGCCGTAATTGACTGCATCGTAACCGGCAATTTCGCTGGAGAGTGTCCAATCAATACCAGCAGCATCAAACAGAATAGTAAAGGCCTCAAGGTTTTCCGGCCAAGACATGAATTCTCCCGCATTATGGAGAAGCAGTATTTCCGCTCCTTTTTTGTCCACGGGGATTCTGATCTTTTTACCCGTTTTTTCTTCAATCTCCTCCTCGATAAATTCGAGGACGTTCGCCAGGGCGGGGGGCGTCATACCCGTACTGGAGCCTACCTTAAGTTGTTGGACGGACCCTTTTTCATGGAGCTCTTTAGGGGCAATCCCCATCTGCTGGCTGAAGAGCTTCCGAATTTCCCGGCTGATCAAGGCATTATCGCATCCGAGCAGGCAGACTTGGGCGCAACGCCGGCAAAGGGTACATCGGTAGGCCAATTCTCCGAGGCGTGCCAGCGTCTGCCAGTTGAGATCTATATCGGTTCCTTTGAATTTTCTTAAAAGGGGATTGTCCTTTTTGACGTATTTTCCAATGATGCGACGCAGAATCTCCGGCCGCATGGTAGGACGATAAATTTCCTGGCGACCGCTGGCTACATAGGCCGGACATGAGTCGGAACATAACTGACACTTTACGCAATATTCCAGGGTATGGACGAGAGGTTGTAGAAAAGTCCAGTTGTCCTGTACAGAAAATAGCTTGGCCAGTCCGGCCAGAAATTTTTCGATGAACGCCCGCTCCTCTTCCGGGCTTGTCGGGGGGGCAAGACCGAGAACAGAAATGCCGTCCAGGGATGCGTCCATGCGTTTTCTTTGATCAGGTGAAAGCTCTTTAATGGGCTTATCGATATTGTCATAGGGCGGAGGGAGTGGCATAAGCTCCGCCTGGTCGATGACGGCCAGTTGCCCGGGGTGGCTGAAATCCTTGATGGTCATCTTCTTTTTCATGGACTATCCTTTTTTCTGTTCAGGTGAATCAATTTTTGTTGCCACCTCGGCCCAGCTCTTACCCGATTGGATGTGTCCTCCTTCCCAGGAGACCTTTTGAGATAACAGGCTGGAAATCTGCTTTTCCAGTGTGGAACCGGGAATATTCGGTTCATCGTCCCAGCGGATAAAGTAGTAAGCGAAAATCCGCGTAATGTAATGCAAGGAGCGGGTGAACGGCAGATAGATGAGAAAAAGATCGAATAGAATAATATGCAGCACCGTCATTGGGTGAAGGTGAGGCGGCGACAGAGTGATGAGTCCCAGCCAGTAAGTCCGGTATTCGGTAAGTGTCGGGTCCAGGACGATCCAGGTATACAGGCCGCTTCCATAGACGAGGAAAAAGAAGGCATAATTGAAGAAATTATAAGGTGTAGCGTAGGCCCGCAAGCCCCGGTCTACGATGCGGAGTACCGGCATACCGATGCATCCGAATGTGCCGGCAATGAAGGCGATGCCGCCCGTTAAAAGAATAATGTAATAAAATATTTGTCCTGCCAGTTGCCCCGAAGCGGCAGCAATATCGATGCCGCTGAGCATGGTTACGGCCGCGAAGAAGCACAGAATATGAAAAGTGATAATGAATATAAAGCCGAGATGCCAGGGCAGCAGAAAGAGCCAATAGCTTCGATGGCGCTCGTAATATTCACCCATGTATAAATTGTCTTTCAGGGCGTAGAAAAGACTCCGCCAGGCATGCCGTGATCGCGTCTTTTTCCACCATTCCTGCTGTTCGTAGTATGAACCGCCATACCGGTAGTTTTTCTCATGAATCACCGGATAAAGATCCCACCGGATATGGGGAGGCATACGAAGCCATGCCCGGGCTTTGACCGTGTACATCACGACGATGAAAACATACGCCACATATGTCAATACAATGACCAGAGTTCCCATGTCATCCTCTTTCTTTACCTTGCAGGCCGTTCGAAAATACTTAAATGTTACGCACAAAAATCGCATCGCGAGTCGCATTGGAAATACGTCGAGCGATGAGTTTTACGGTTGGGCGAAGCAGATGAGCTTCTTTAGCAGTTTGTCTAAACACAACCCGTAGGTTTCGAAAGTCCCGCCAGCTTACAGGCGCCCTTGGCCGGTCCGGTGGGAAAGAGCTCATAGAGCTTCTTCATGTCAATCCCGTTGTCTTTGCAGAGCTTGCGGATCATGGGGGCGATACCGAACTTCTGGAAATAATCGCGCAGGTAATTGATGATCTTCCAGTGCTCCTCAGTCAGGGGGCCTTCGATATCTTCAGCCTTTGCATAGGCCAGGGCGAATTCTTTGCTCCACTTGTCAAGCTCCTGAAGAAATCCATCTTCATCAACTTCGTAAACTTTGCCTGCTAATTCTATTTGCGGCATTCTAAAAACCTCCTGTTTAAATCGATATGCGTTTTTTTATCCTTCCGTTTATTCTTCTTGTCATCAGAAGTTTCGATGAGAAAAAACGGGTGAGTGATGCTGCCTCGCTTCACGGTAACGCCTGGCTGTGCCGATGAGAGCCTCGGCCCACTCGGGTGTTCCCAGTGCGTGCAAGTGAGTGAAGCCCGCCAGGATATTTTTCCTCACCAGGCCGTCTCTTTGGCCGTCCATCCCTTTCCCCCGGA
>CAVXLI010000015.1:0-16177 GCA_963762595.1 uncultured delta proteobacterium | reverse complement strand
GACCATAACATTATTTATTTAGAAGGAGGCAAGGGGCAGACAATATTGCTTTTGCACGGTTATACATCAGAAAAAGACAGCTGGCTTCTATTTGCCGCATATTTGACCAAAGATTACCATGTAGTTATACCCGACATTCCGGGTTACGGAGAAAGCTCCCAATTCATAGATAAACTTTATGACCTAAACAGTCAAATATCCCGATTGCATAAATTCGCTCAAGCAACCAATTTAAAAAAATTTCATATCGTCGGTCATTCCATGGGAGGATTATTTTCGGGAATTTATGCAATACGCTATCCTGATGAAATTATCAGTTTGGGGCTGTTTGACGCCGGAGGGGTAATGCCTTTGGAAAAAAATGTATTAATGAAGATGATGGGGAAAGGCGAAAACCCTCTTGTGTTAAAAGACAGCGGTGATTGGCCGAGGATTATGGGATTGATTTTTGTTAATCCTCCCAGCTCGCCTTATCCGCTGAAGAAGGTATCTATCCAGAAGGCTTTAGCCAACCTCAACTTTTATGAAAAGGCTCTTAAAGAAATTAAACCCGATTATTTTTCTCTCGAAAAACAACTACCGAGAATAAAAGCACCAACTTTAATTCTTTGGGGCGATCAGGATAAAGTACATGATGTTTCCAGTGTTCCTGTTTTCGAAAAAGGATTGAAAAATCACAAAACAGTGATCATTAAAGATTGCGGTCATGTACCTCAGGTTGAAAAAGCGAAAGAGACGGCAGCGAGTTATTTAGATTTTATAAAAAATATAAAGAATTAAAAAGCGCTCATATTCCTTACCTGTATAAAGGCCATAACCTTTGATGATTGTTTAAAAAGGGAAATCTTTGCTTGTTTCTTTTTTTGGTTGAGGTAGTTTTGCCGCTGCGATGTATTTGACGGCTTTCTTGTGTATCGGGTTTGACCGGACAACAATTGATTTAGGTGACGTCGGACATGCTTTTTCACAAGCGCCGCAGCCAATACAATATTTGGTGTCTGTCTCCGGATAGAGAACATTGCCTTTATTTATAAAATTGATGGTGTGCGTTGGGCAAACTTCCCCACAGGCGCCGCAATTCTGTTTATTTACGTAAACAATGCATTTTTCTTTTATCAGTTTAACCTCTCCGATTTGGGTCAATTTTTTTTCTTCGAGCGGAAGGGGAAGTATAGCTCCTGTTGGACAAACCTTGCCGCAAATATTGCATTCATAGTCGCAATAACTTTTCTGATAGTTCATTAATGGTTGCATCAATCCCGCAACTCCGTATTCTAAAAATGACGGCGTTATAACATTGGTCGGGCAGGCGCTCAAGCAAAGATGACAAGCAGTGCAGGCTTGAGTAAAGCGAGCAAGACTAACAGAGCCGGGCGGAGTTATGGGAGGCTCTTCTTTAGAGGCAGTGGCATTAAAAAGATTGCGGATATTAGAATTGAACGCTAATAATACGGAACCGGCGGAAGCGATTGATCCAATGAGAAAACCTCTTCTTGCCGCTGACCAATCGCCTTGCTGGAGTTTTCCGAAAGAAGGACTATAAATTATTACCGATTGCGGACAAGCCTCAAGACAGTTGAAGCAGTTAACGCATCTGCTTTGATCAATGGTTTTCTTTTGCGGGTCTATACATCCTGCCTTGCAGACTATTTCACACCGGACACAATCATGGCACTTGTTTTGGTTAATTACAAACTTGAAAATCGAGATCCGCGAGATTAATCCTAAAAACGCCCCAACGGGACAAAAAGTATTGCAATAAAGGCGCCCGGCCCGATAAGACATTATTAAAATCAAAATAAAAAAACCGAATGTTACTAACCATGCCCAAAGCGGTAAATAGAGTGTTCCTTTAGAGAAGAGATAAATATTTAAATACGTAAGCACGCTTACTCCTGCGTTGTATATCCAGGAGAGGATAGGCTTGCCAAGATCAGTGATAATTCTCCCCGATAGACTGTAGGGATCAAGAAGGTTAATCAACGACATTGAACCGATCCCAATAGTCACAAGTGTCAAAACAAGAATGGAATAACGCAGCCAGTTGTATGGCTTTCGAAAAGTATGTTTACGAAGGAAGTCACTCTTACGGGATAAAGCAATGACAGAATCCTGAAGCATTCCCAGGGGACAAAGAAAAGAACAATAAACCCGGCCGAAAACAAGAGTTATAATAAGAAGGGTAATAATACCAATGGTGAATATGATTTCCGGTTGGATTAAAATTCTAATCAATGCCGGAATGAATTGGAAGGGCAACAATATTGACGAAAGGAAAACTGATAATCGTTCCCCTCCGAGAAACAATAACAAAAACAATGTAAATATAAGGAGAGATATTGCAATGCGGATTTTAACCAGATTCAATGAATGTGCACCTTACATTGCATAAGTGACAATTTTTAACTCTTTCAAGTTCATATTGCCAATTTTTTGCTGATGACCAAGTTTTATGTATTTTATGTCTTCCGGATCCTTGCCGAAAATCTTTGCCGCAGCCGCATCAACCGCTACGATATCTCTGGACAAAAGCAGCGTTTTTTTCAATTCCACCTGAAGCGAAGATTCATCGCGCGGGCCGGAAGGGCCGTGAGTCATTAAAACTCTATAAGCATCTACAATATTAAGATCCGGCCTGCGGTATAAACAAAAATCAGCGATACACTGGTCTAAACCCCTTAGATGATATTCCATGCGATTGTTCACAATACCCATCAAATTCTTCATGGCTATGGAAAGGTGTGTGGAACTATGATGTTTTAATACCGGCACGTTTATCAGTACATCTGAATTTAGAATCAATTCGTGTACATCCGTCGTCTTTAATATCCTGGCATCAGGAATTTTTACTTCTTTGTAGCCAAAATCGTCGACGGGAACGACTATTCCTCCGGCGGCTTTGGCGGCATCTTCTATACCACTGATTTTGTAACAGTTTCTTGCGTTACTGGAAGTGGACATGACGGTATTGTCGAAGATATAAACTTTTTTCGCGCCGGCTTTATAACAATGTTCGATTATTGTTTTTACCAGCAACGGATTAGTAGTGGCACCGATTTCCGGCTTGCGGGGAAAACCGATATTGGGTTTGACAACAACGGTTTGGCCTTTTTTAACAAATTGTCCCATTCCGCCCATCAGTGAGATGGCTTTCTTAAACATCGCATCGGGTTCGCCGTTTTTAACGGCGACAAGATCCGGCATGCCTGTAACCGTTTCTTTGGCCGAGAGAAAATCTGTTTTGCCTAGGATGACCGCGCCGCCCGCAACAAGCCCGAGCGATAAGCCCTTCTTTAGAAATTCCCTGCGGTCGGTTTTTTGCGCTTCTGTCATATAAGCCTCTCCGGAGACATATAATGAAAATGTGATTAAACCATGCCGGGTTCTATAATAACTTTCGTATTTGTTTTATGCTTATATTAATCAATACAGCCCAGATAATGTTGGCCAGCAATAAGACCACTACCAGCTTGGCAATGAAGACTGATGGCAAATGGACAAGATAATAATCAGTTAAAATCAGCCATGGAAGTTCACACAAATAGGCAAGCATTACAGAGAGGATAATCTTGTTGTTCTTTTTATAAAACACGGCAATAAGCAAACCAAAAAGAGCGTTACCCACGAGGATGTAGGGATTACCCAAAAACAGAGCGGAATAAAGAGAACCGGAGATTCCGGCGATAATGCCGCCGGTAGCGCCGAAAGCAATTGCGGCTAAAATGATAGCCGCTGGAAAGAAGTGGATTTTCCAGCTTTCGGCAAAAGTTATATTGATAAGGCTCAGCAGAAAAGGAAGCAAAACTAAAAGAGAAAAAACGCTAATTGCCTTGCCGTAAGACCTAACGCCGTTTTCTGCGGTTAAAGAGAAATTAGTCATGTCTTTCACCTCATGTTATTTTATTTACGCACACATTATTTTTAGACCATTGCGGCATTTTATGCAATTAAAAAAATGCCGCAGCTGCCACGAAAGTTAGTTTTTTTGGCTTCTGCCTATATTATAAAATTAGAGAAGTAGCTCTAATCTTTTGTTTTTACATGAATAAGCGGCAGCCCTAGATGACGGCGTTTTGTTTCGCCTTTAAGAATTGTCTGCTCCCGTACGGTGGGAGTGCCCCGGCGGCCTTTGCCGAGTTTTTCAATCAGATGAGAGCTGCCCAGATGCAGAGTGTGCTTGCCGAACTTTTTCCCCAGGCAGTCGGCGGCGGCATAAATATCTTTGATCTTTTCGGCCTGCACGGGGTTATCAAAAAGAGTATACTGAACGTTATTGTCCGGCGTGAGATTGAGCAGGATAACGCCGGTTGCGCGGTAAAGTTCCTGCGGGTTAAAGCAGTCCGAAAAAAGCTCGCGAATCACACCGGCAAATTCCAGCGGAGAAGCGCAGGGATGGGAAAGAACCGCTTCGCTGCCGCTCGTGTCGAAATCATTCTTCTTTAGAAACACCACGATTTTTTGCGGTGCCAGGGCGTAGCGACGCGCTTTTATACAGGCCGATTCCATATTGCGCATCAGCTGCGCAAAAAGGTATTCGGCATCCGACGTTGCCGGAGAAAATGTCTTGGTTTTGCTGATGGACGCGTAGGAACTTTTTTCTTCGATGGTCACCGCATAAACAGATTCGCCGCGCAGTTCCTGCCAGATTTCCACTCCCGGTTTGGTGAATTTTTTTCGCACAGCTTCTTCGGGAAGTTGCGCAAAGGCCAGCGCTGTGTGAATGCCCATCTTGGCGAGATAGTTGGTGGTGGCTGGTCCGATTCCCCATATTTTTTCCACCGGCAGATCATGGAGATAGGCGGGAATCTCTCTGCCCCTGATGACAGTCATTCCCGACGGTTTTTGATGTTTGGAGGCGACCTTGGCCAGCACCTTGGTAATGCTTACGCCCACGGAAACGGTGATGCCGAGCTCTCTTTCTATTTCCTTTTTCATCATGGCAGCGATTTCTTCATAGGAGGAGTGCAGGGCGCGGCGCATACCGGTGATATCGGCGAAAGCCTCGTCGACCGAACATTCTTCCACATCAGGCGTGAAGCGGCGCATAATGTCGAACATCCGCCGTGAAAACAGGCTGTAAGTTTCATAATCGGAAGGCAGGATAATCAGCCCCGGGCAGATTTTGCGTGCTTCATTGAGCGGCACCGCGCGTTTAATACCCATTTTTTTGGCCGCATAACTGGCGCAGGCCACAATACCACGTTCGCCGCCGGTGATGAGTGGTTTGCCTTTGAGTTCCGGGTGAATCACTTCTTCGCAGGAAGTAAAGAAAGCGTCGCCGTCGATGTGGACAATAGCGCGCGGCCAGGAATGGAGAGTGAAGAGTTGTTGCATCATAACGTTTTCTGAAAATACAAAATAAACAGATAAGAAATTTAGAAAAAATTTCAATTGTTGTGGCTTTGTAAAAAGCCCAGAGGCAAGGCGCGCAAGTCTTGAGGAATGAGGCCTACTTTTGTGTAGGTCGCAGTGACGAAAGAGGAAGCGCAACGCGGCATATGGGTTTGTTACAAAGTCATCACTTATGATACTTTCTTACTACCGCCGTGATCACACCGGCGATGCGCAATTCCGTCTGCGGGATAATCGGGGGATATTTGGGATTGGCCGCCTCCAGTGTTACCGTTTTTCCTTTCTTGCGGAAATACTTCATTGTCCAGTTTCCATCCACTTCAGCCAGAATGATATCGCCGTTTTTCGGCTCCCGGCCTCTTTCCACAATTACTAAATCTTTTTCTCTGATGCCTTCGCCGATCATGGAATCGCCGGTAACGGAAAGCAGAAATGATGTTTCCGGATGCGCCACCAGATATTCGTCAAAGGAAATGACGTCGCGCAATTCTTCTTCCGCAGGTGAGGGAAAACCGGCGCAGACTTCTCCGGCCAGAGGCAAACCCAGCGATAAACGCGCCGGCGATAAAAAGCCTTTGGCATCTTTTTGCAAAAGCCCGGAAGCCAGCATTTTTTTTACCCAGAAGTGGACGACGCTTTTGGAATGCACGCCAATAATTTCAGCCGCTTCCGAGTATGTCGGCATGCGTCGGTTTTCGCGGAAAAAAGCGGAAAATTTTTTTTCCACATCCGGTAAAGTTCGCTTGACTTTCATGGAAGGTATGATATAGAACGATTGTTCTATTGTCAAGAATTTTTTGTAGGCTGGAGATATTAAAAAGTTCATGTGCGGGAATTATTAGAGAAAAAGTTTGTAAAAACAATTGACACAATTCTGAAAAAAAGATAGCCTGCGCGAACTTAACTAGTTGAAAACAAGCGGTATTTTAGTTCATAGGAGTCAATGGGGCGGTTATGAACGAAAAACTGATAAAGTTATTGGCAACAGGTTTTGGCGCCGGATTGGCACCCGTTGCTCCCGGGACTACCGGCACATTAGTCGGCGTTTTGATTTGCCTTATTTTTTTCTCCCTGCCTTGGTTACTGCGTCTTTTAATTGTAATCTTTTTAGTGGTCTTAGCTATTTATATCGCCGAACGCGCAGAACAAGTTTACCGGAAAAAAGATGACCAGCGCATTGTGATTGATGAAATTGCCGGTTTTCAAGTGGCCATGCTGCCGGTGGCGATAACGGGCTTGCACCTGTTAGTCGGCTTTGTTCTGTTTCGGATTTTTGATATTTTAAAACCTTTTCCTCTCCGTGATCTGCAGAAAATGCCCGGCGGTTTGGGCGTTGTGGCTGGATGATGTTGGCGCCGGAATTTATGCCGGCGTATTGATGCTGTTGCTGGCACGATTTTTTGGAGTGATATGAAAATAGGAATCTTAACTATAGGCAATGAATTAATGAACGGCCGCACTGCCGATACCAATTCTTCGTTTATCGCGCGGGAAATAAATCAGCAGGGCTGGCACGTGGAAGCCATAATGTCGGTGGGTGATGATTTTGAATCCATTAAAAGCCGTTTGAATTATTTGTTGCCGCTGACGGATGCCGTAATCTGCACAGGAGGTTTGGGACCGACTGCCGACGATATATCAACTGCCGCAATTGCCCAGGCATTTGGGTTGCCATTATACACCGACGAAAATGTTTTGAATTACATCAAAGAAATATTTACCAAATACAATTTACGCTGGGTAGAAAATAACGCTAAGCAAGCCATGTTCCCTCGCGGAGCAGAAATTATTGCCAATCCAGTGGGAACAGCCGCCGGTTTTGCTCTGCAGCGTGGAAGGAAAAATTATTTTTGTTATTCCCGGTGTTCCCGCTGAAACGAAAAGGATGTTGCCGGAAGGAGTTATTCCCGTTTTGCGCAGGTATTTCCCGCAAAATGAACAATATTCCGCCAAACAAACCATTAAAACTTTCGGGCTTTCCGAAGCGGCTGTCGACGACGCTCTGAAAGATATCGATTTTAATTCTTTGGGTGTGAGTATTGGTTTTTATCCTGTTTTCCCTGAAAATCATCTTGTTTTGATATCGCGCCGGAAAACTTTAAAAGAAGCCCGGGATAAATTAAAGATGGCGCAAGATGAGATAACTAATCGGCTTAAAAAATATATATTTCATTACGGCGAGAAAACTCTCGAAGAGGTTGTTGCCGCTTTGCTGATAGAAAAAAAAATGACCCTGGCGGTCGCGGAATCGTGCACCGGCGGATTGATAACTAATCGTTTGACCGATGTTGCGGGGAGCTCGGCTTTTTTAGAGCGCTCAGTGATCGTTTACAGCAATGCCGCCAAGGTAAATTTGCTTGGTATTCCCGTAGACGTGATTGGAAAGCACGGAGCGGTAAGTGAAGAAACAGCGCGTTTGATGGCGGAAGGGGTGCGTAAACTGTCGGGCACCGATTTAGGGCTTTCCTCCACCGGCATTGCCGGTCCAACCGGCGGAAGTCCGGATAAGCCCGTGGGCACTGTTTATCTGGCTTTAAGTGATTCTGCTCAAACAATATGCGCGCATCATGTTTTTAGATGGGATCGCAAAAGAAATAAGCATGTTTTTTCCGAAGCGGCATTGATTATGATCAAGAATTATTTGCAGGAAAAAGGTCAATAGCAAGTGGACACACAAAAGAACATACGGGCATTTTTAGCAATTGAGCCGACGGAAGATATTTTGCAGGCGGTATCCCGTCTTCAGGAAAATTTGAAAAAAGAAATAAAAGGAAAGATAAGCTGGACGAGACCTCAAGGCAATCACATTACATTAAAGTTTTTCGGCAACATTGATCAAAACGATGTAAAAAATATTTGCGCTATAATGAAAAAACAAGTAGCTTCGGTGCCGTCCCTATCTTTAAATGTAGAAAAGATAGGAGTTTTCCCCGATGCCCGAAGGCCGCGCGTTCTCTGGCTGGGAACAACAGGTGATATAGAGAAATTAGCCGCTCTGCAAACACAGGTAGAAGAAGATTTTGAGGGGATTGGCTTTCCGCGTGAAAACCGGCCGTTCCGCGCGCATCTGACTTTAGGCCGGATTAAAATCCCGCAGGAGATAATGGGAATCAGCGAGGCTCTGCATAAATATAACGATTTTATCATTGGTAAATTTAACTGCTCGGAATTAATTTTATTTCAAAGTAAACTGATGAGTCAGGGAGCTATTTACACAAAACTGGAAAAGTTTTATTTTTCCGGCTGAGGATTAATATGGCATTAATAAGAGCAAGGAACATTAACAAAATTTTACATATAATAAAATTAAGGGAGGTCACCATATTATGTGCGCAGATATAGATAGATCAAAAGCCGTTGATTTGGCGATCACTCAGATTGAAAGACAGTTTGGCAAGGGATCGATTATGAAACTGGGCGGCGCGGAGCAGGTTGCCGATGTTCCGGCAATATCCACCGGATCGCTGAGTCTGGATATTGCGCTGGGGACATTTGGCGTTCCGCGCGGCAGGGTTATCGAAATATACGGGCCGGAATCCGGCGGTAAAACAACGCTGGCCCTGCATATTGTGGCGGAGGCGCAAAAGAAAAACGGCATTGCGGCTTATATCGATGCCGAACACGCTCTGGATGTGACCTATGCCAAAAAAATCGGTGTCAACACGGATGATCTCCTTATTTCCCAGCCGGACACGGGCGAGCAGGCACTGGAAATTGCGGAAACGCTGGTGCGCAGCGGCGCGCTGGATGTTCTGGTAGTTGATTCCGTTGCCGCGCTGGTTCCCAAAGCCGAACTGGAAGGTGAAATGGGCGACGCGCAAATGGGCTTGCAGGCGCGGCTCATGTCGCAGGCACTGCGCAAGCTTACCGGCAGCATCAGCAAATCCAAAACCACCGTTATCTTTATCAATCAATTACGCATGAAAATCGGCGTCTTCTTCGGCAATCCGGAAACGACAACCGGCGGCAATGCTTTGAAATTCTATTCATCGCAGCGGCTCGATATCCGCAAGATGACTTCCATCAAGAACGGTCAGGATGTCATCGGCTTCAGAACCAAAGTTAAAGTTGTCAAAAACAAGATGGCGCCGCCTTTCCGAGAAGCGGAATTTGATATCATCTTCGGTGAAGGAATTTCCCGCGAAGGCGATGTGCTGGATCTGGCGGCGGAAAACGGCATCATTGAAAAAAGCGGCGCCTGGTATTCCTACAAGGGCGACAGAATAGGCCAGGGACGGGATAATTCCCGCATTTTCTTAAAAGAAAATCCGGATATTATGACGGCAGTGGAAAATGATGTCCGCGCCAAGCTGGGTATCGTAGCTAAAGATCAGGAAGAAGATAAGTGAAAGTTTTAGATCTGGCGGCAGCCAAACAAAAAGCTTATCGCCTTTTGTCCTTGCGGCCGCATTCGGAAAAAGAGCTGGAAAAGAAACTGCGGGAAAAAGGTTTTCCCGCAGTTGTCATTAAAGAAGCACTGGAAAAACTCCACGATTTGAAGTATCTCAATGACGCGTCTTTTGCCGTTCAATGGGCGCGTAATCTTGCTGTAAATAAACTCTGGGGAAATAGAAAAATAATCGCCAGTCTGCGGGAAAAAGGTGTGGCGGCGGAATTAATAGATGCAGCCATGGAGAAGGCGCGCCAGGAAATTTCGGAAGAAGAAGCAATTGCATTTTTAATTAAGAAAAAAGCGGTCAAGAAAGAAAGTCGGCTGCTTTAGATTTGAAAGAAAAACAAAGAATATTTCAAAGCCTGATGGGACGAGGTTTCCCGCCGGGCTTGATTTTAAATAAACTGGGAAAGACAGCAGAGGAAGAGATTAATGGCGAAAACGGGGAGTGAAATCAGGGAAAGTTTTTTAAAATATTTTGAAAGCAAAGGGACATACACGGGTGGCTAGTTCAGCGCTGATTCCCAAAGATGACCCCACCCTGCTTTTCACCAACGCGGGCATGGTGCAGTTCAAAAACGCGTTTTTAGGTCTGGAAAACAGAGGCTACACGCAGGGCGGTCTCCTGCCAGAAATGCGCGCGCGCCGGCGGCAAACACAACGATCTGGAAAATGTCGGCGTCACCGCGCGCCATCATACCTTTTTCGAAATGCTCGGCAATTTTTCCTTCGGCGATTATTTCAAGGAAGAAGCCATTGCCTGGGCGTGGGAATATTTGATTGACGTGGTCAAACTTCCCAAAGAAAAACTCTGGATAACGATTTATAAAGATGACGATGAGGCTTTTGAAATCTGGAATAAAAAAATGAAAGTTCCGGAAGATCGCATCGTCCGCATGGATGAAAAAAGCAATTTCTGGATGATGGGCGAAACCGGCCCCTGCGGCCCCTGCTCCGAAATCCTTTACGATCAGGGCGAAGGCACCGGCTGCGGCCGTCCCGAATGCGATGTCCATTGCGACTGCGACCGCCATCTGGAAATCTGGAATCTATGTCTTTACGCAATTTGATCGCGATGAAAACGGGAAATTAACTCCGCTGGCCAAACCCAGCATCGATACGGGCATGGGACTGGAGCGGCTCACCGCCGTCATTCAGGGCGTGAAGAGCAATTACGATACCGATCTTTTCACGCCGATTATCCGTTTTGTGGAAAAAATATCCGGCAAGACCTACGGTAAAAATGCCGATAATGATGTTTCCATCCGGGTCATTGCCGATCACAGCCGCGCGGTGACATTTTTAATCGGCGACGGCATTATGCCCAGCAACGAAGGCCGCGGTTATGTGCTCAGACGCATTCTGCGCCGCGCCGCGCGTCACGGAAAAATGCTGGGCATCAACAAACCGTTTTTAAACGAAAGCGCGCAGGTCGTCATTGATATGATGAAAGGCGTTTATCCCGATCTGGTGGAGAAGGCCTCTTATCATTACCAAAGTGATTTTGAATGAAGAACAGCGTTTTATGGAAACACTCGACGCGGGACTGCGCATTCTGCAGGAAGAAACAGCGGCGCTGAAAAAAGCGGGCAAATCGGTTCTTCCCGGTGCGCTGGTTTTCAAACTCTACGATACCTTTGGCTTCCCCACGGATTTGACGGCGGATATTGTCAAACGAGACGGTTTTACGCTGGATAATGAAGGCTTTGAAGCCGAGATGGAACAGCAACGAGAAAGAGCGCGCGGCGCCTGGAAAGGCAGCGGCGAAGAAGCAGTTGCCGAATGCTACCTGAAAGCTTCCAGTTCCGGAATTATCAGCGAGTTTTGCGGTTATGAAGGCGTAATCAAAGCACAGTCACGAAAGTTACCGCCATTTTTATTGACGGACAAACCGTGCAGAAGCTGCAGCCGAAGGACAGAAGGCGGAAATCGTTCTGGACACACGCCTTTTTATGGCGAATCCGGCGGACAGATCAGGTGACACGGGTTATCTGGAAGGAGCTGGTTTCAACTTTACCGTACTCGGATACCAAAAAGCCGGTCGAAAATTTTATCGTGCATAAAGGCATTGTGCAGAAAGGGAAAATTAAAAGTTGGCGATACGGCGCATTTGATTGTTGATGAGGAAAGAAGAAAAGCCATTGCCGCCAATCATTCCGGTACGCATATTTTGCAGGCGGCGCTCAAAGCCGTGCTGGGCGATCATATCAAACAATCCGGTTCGCAGGTCAACGCCGAGCGGCTGCGGTTCGACTTTACCCATTTTTCCAAAATCAGCGATGAAGAACTGCAGCGTGATGGAAGATATCGCCAATGACATGATTCGCAAAAATCTGGACGTGCAGACGGAAGTCTGCGCGCTGGAAGACGCGCTCAAAACCGGCGCCACGGCTGTGTTTGATGAAAAATACGGCGCGACCGTGCGCATTGTCAAAATGGGCGAGATGAGCATGGAGCTTTGCGGCGGCACGCATGTGCAGCGCACCGGCGACATCGGCTTGCTGAAAGTTGTTCATGAATCGGCCATTGCCGCGGGCGTGCGCAGAATCGAAGCCGTCACCGGCAAAGAAGCGCTCATGCATGTGCAAAAGGCGGAAGAAGAATTAAAAAGCACGCCGGATTATTTAAGGCCAGTCCACTGGAAGTTTATGACCGCGCCGAAAAACTGCTCAAGCACACGCAAGAGAACTGGAAAAAGAAATTGAAGCGCTCAAAGGAAAACTTGCCGCCAAGGATTCCGGTGATTTGATGAGTCAGGTAAAGGAAATCGGCGGGGTGAAAGTGCTGGCAGTGGAAGTGAGCATTGCCGATGCCAAGACACTGCGCGACTTCGGCGATAAACTGCGCGACAAGATGGAATCCGGCATTATTCTTCTGGGCAGTAAGGCCGGTGATAAAGCAATGCTTTTGTGCATGGTCACCAAAGATTTGGCCGGAAAATATCACGCCGGAAACATTATCAAGGAACTCGCGCCGCTGGTCGGCGGCAGCGGCGGCGGCCGTCCCGACATGGCCCAGGCCGGCGGCACCCAGCCGGAGAATTTAAGCAAAGTAATTGCCGGCACTGGAAAAATTGCTGACAAAGTGACAAATCCGATAGCCTGCGTTTAACTTTGTTGGAAGCTACGGCGGTATCCTCGACGTATCTTTGATATACGCCTGCGGTTCCCCCTCGCTTCCGCCGCGTTCTATTTTGGCTATCGAATTCGTCTGTATGCTCTTAGTCCGAGTATTTATTGTCATTCCGGGCTTGAACCGGAATCCAGTACTTCACAAACACTTCTTCCTGTTAGTGTGATTTTGAAGTTTTCGCGTATCATTCAACATTTCAATCGAAAAGCATCAAAATGGCCATGAAAGGATAAAAATTCTTTCTTGACTATCCATTCGTCACAGGGGTACGTTTTTATAAAATAGCTTTCATATGAATCCTCCTCGGGTTATTTTTTTCCTGCTGAGCTTTTTTCTTCTGGTTGTCCGTTAAGTAAGCAATTGCGAGTTCCGAAGAAAAGAAACATTTAAGAGATAGAAGGTGCCTTTGCGGAGGTACCAGACACATGGAACAGCAAATTCGATTCTGTAAGACCGTCAATGGTGTAAGTATAGCTTACTCTATCCAAGGTCAAGGGCCAGCGGTCGTTTTCCTTTCAGGATGGGTTAGCCATTTGCAGCTGTTAGCGGAACTCCTGACAGTGGATGCCCCCTGGGGAAAACTATCTCACCATCACACCATGGTGAATTACGATAAACAGGGCTGCGGTCTTTCAGAGCGGAGCCGAACCGACTTCTCTTTAGAATCGGAGCTTCAATCACTAGAAGCCGTTGTCGACCATCTCGAGTTCAAGCACTTCGCCCTTTTTGGTTGGTCCCAAGCAGGACCGGTTGCCGTAGCCTATGCGGTCAAACATCCCAGACGTGTCTCGCATCTCATATTATATGGAACATACGCCCGAGGTGAAGCCATTACTACTGATGAATTCAAGGGAGCATTAAAATCATTAATCAAAGCACATTGGGGGATGGGTTCCAAGACCCTTGTCGACTTGTTTACACCCGGTGCAGACGAAACCAGTAATCGTTGGTTTACCCGATTACAGCGGGAGGCCGCTACTCCGGAAATGGCTGTCCAAATAATGGATCTTACCTTTAGCCTTAACGTAGTCGATTTACTTCCCAAAGTGCGCGTTCCCACGTTAGTGATGCACCGATATGAAGACCGGGCAATCCCTTTCAGGTTGGGGAGAGAGATGGCGGCGATGATCCCTGGTGCCCGCTTTGTTCCCTTAGAAGGAAAAATCCATTCTCCCTACTTAGGCAATGTTGATTTAATTGTGCATACTATGGCAGAATTTCTCGGTGACCCGGTCGATGCCGCCAAACCGAAGCCGAGCGAGAAGACCAGCGCCGAGGAAAGAGCACAAACAGCGGTGGATACTGCAGCCATGGAAGCACACGTGGTGGCTGCTTCGGTACTAACCAAGGGAAAGAAGGTTTTGGTGAAGTACTGGAAGAAGACTCCCACAGTCCTTATGGCGCTGGCCACTCTGGTGATTGCGCTGAACGCTGCTTGGCAGTTATATACACACTTTCTGATCACACCCTCCGAGACGAATCCTAAAGAAAAAATATCGGTTTCTTTATCTAAAGAGAAGATGGCTTTCCCTTTGCCGGATAAGCCTTCCATTGCGGTGCTTCCGTTCGTGAACATGAGCGAAGATCCGAAGCAAGAGCCCTTCGCTGATGGGGTGACTGAAGGTATTACGACCACGCTCTCCAAGATCCCGGAGCTTTTTGTTATTGCCCGCAATTCGGCTTTTGTTTATAAGGGAAAAACTATAGATGTAAAGAAAGTTGCGGGAAACCTAGGCGTAAGGTATGTCTTGGAAGGTAGTGTCCAAAAGTCGGGCGAGCGAGTTAGAATAACAGCCCAGTTGATTGATGCAAGCTCGGGGTACCATATTTGGTCAGAAAAGTACGATCGGAATAAGAGAAATCTTTTTACACTTCTTGATGACGTCACTCGTCACATTGCCGTTGCTCTCCAGATCAAACTAACCGAAGGTGAGCAAGCCAGGGTTTTATTCAAAGAGACAGAAAACCTGGAGGCTTGGACCCTTGATACGCAATCCTGGAATCTGCTCCAGAAGAACACGAAGGATGATACTGCGAAGGCTCGAGAACTGGCTACCCAATCGATCAAATTGGATCCGAAGTCTGGATTCGCATGGTCCCTTTTAGCTTACACCTACTTCAATGATGCAAGGATGGGGTGGTGTAAATCCCCCGAGGAGTATTTCAAAAAGGCGGATGAACTTAACCAGAAGGCTCTAACGCTCAACAAGAACCTTTTTTGTGCAACCGCCATGCGAGGAGCGATTTTTTTGTACCAGGGACAATATGAGCGAGCTATTGAAATGGGCCGAAGATCAATTGAACTGGCCCCCAGCCAAGCCATGGTTTACGCTATGCTAGCATTTACCCTAAATTTAGCAGGTAACTTCGAGGAGGCAATTACAATGGCTGCGGAGGCTATACGTCTCCATCCTTTTTGTCAGCCTTGGTATCTGAATTACTTGGCATGGTCTTACAGCATGGCGGGGCGTTATGAGGAGGCACTTGCGACATATAAACAAGAACTCACACGTATTCAGAAGCAAGGAGGCACCCCTTTGTGGGCTCACCTCGGGCTTACATCTGTTTACTCGGAAATGGGTCGAATTGAGGAGGCGCACACTCATGCCTTAGAAGTTATCCGGATATACCCGAGCTTTTCATTAGAGATATTAACAAAATTGTTGCCTTACAAGAATCCGAAACATCTTGAGAAGCAACTGATCGCACTACGCAAGGCTGGGCTGAAGTAAGGAATCAGAACAAATTCCCACATTATTTATCCTGCACATTTCTACCAGTAACTCTTAAATTTTTATTGATGGTAGTATGCTTGATAAGTAGGTGAACTCAGTAAGCACTTCTTCCTGTAATGTTGTTTTTCTTGTTTTCCCAATTCACACAACATTTCAATCGGAAATAATCAAAAAACTGCTGAACTCTAACTTAACATATGGTAGAAGTATCGGCGGTAGGTCAAAAGGTTCCGGACTTTTGTAAGTTTCTTCTACAACAAGTTAAAAGGGGATTGGCGCTTAAGAAATAGAGAATTCAAAACATCATGCCAATGGTTTAAATTTTTATGTCTAAAATTCTGATTGTTGATGACGAACATGATATTGTGGAACTCCTTTCTTACAATCTGGAGAAAGAAGGATTTTCTACAGTAAAAGCGTATGACGGCGAAGTCGCTCTAAAGATGGTCAAAATGCAAAAGCCCGACCTGATCATTCTTGATCTCATGCTACCTAAAATGAACGGTCTAGATGTTTGTCGGGTAATCCGCAGCAGCTAACTGAAAAGTCGAAGAAGAGGAACAGT
>CAVXLI010000014.1:0-48696 GCA_963762595.1 uncultured delta proteobacterium | reverse complement strand
ATTATAATTTCGCAGACAATTGTAACAACTAGTATTTTCGCCACATTTGCAACTGCTAACCTTTTTATATGCAGCCTCAGCGGATTGGCGCAAACTCTTTCTTGATACGTTCTACATGCCCAGCGCCACCAGGAACATTGTCGTAAATAATGAGTGACGGTGGCTCATTTGAGCAAAATTGCGTACCGTTCCCGTCAATATCATTTCGGCGGATTCCCAATTCTTCACTGGCCCCATCCAAGAGCGCATACATCAAACTTAGCATCGGCGGAGTCTTTCGGAACAAGTGATGGTATCCAGATAACCTTATTTCAAGCACATCGGTCATGAAACGATGCCCAAGGTGGTAGTTTTGTAATGTTGTTCCTGGACAGGGCTGATTGGTTATAGGATTATCATGACTTGATTTTGAACCTCCAAGTCCAAATATCTTTTGACCTTGTAGTATTGGCTCAGCCCACCCACGAGTCATCCGAAATCCTAAAACCCCGCTGATAGCCATCGTTAACAACAGCCAGCCAACCATATCTAGAATAACGAGTGGTTATCAGGGATACGAATATTTGGGTCTAGAACATAATCAGATTGTTCATTGTTCTGCCAGCTTTTATCATTGTAGTTTGCAAAGTACACTCTGCTAGCATAAATCCTTTTGGGCGGTTCTTCACGATAGTAACTCTGTTTGCAGCAACAAATCCGTGTTCAGGATTGATATATTCGCCCTTTGGTTTTATTACTTCTCCACATTCACAAGTGGGCGGCGAAGTCGTACCGTAATGAAATTTTTGACAATTTTTACAAATTGCATACTTTTTTGTCTCCCAATGGTGGTGAGGTAAAATCCGAATTCCCTGGCTTTTCCATATTCTCTTTGCAGCAATAACCTCACTACCTGGAGCAAATTCAGAAATAGCCATGCGAAGATCACGGTCCTAAATCGACATCTTGGGCTTGTTCAATAGAATACAAATGATCGGTTTTGAGTTCAACTACATCTGCAGGGAAACCGTATTTTGGAAGTACATTGCGAACGCCCAAAAATCCGAGGATTTCTCGATCATTAATCTGCTTTTTTATTTTCAAATAGCGTTCGGCCTCTTTTAGAATTGCTGGCGATGGCGATTGCATAGCCTTCTTCATCGTCTCTTCATAAAGAGCATTCAGGTTTTTCAACTCTCCGATAATATCATCTGTGGCTAAATCTAAAACCCCAACGCTATTGGTATTGGTTAAATTTGGAATCCAAGCCCATTCCCTTAGTTTAAATTCAGGATGCAAGCCCTGTGGAATAATATTTTCAAGAGAGTATAAAGATTTGGGGACCAGTTTCAAGATATGAACGAACTAACTCTGGACCCGCTTGGTACACCGTCAAATATGTAAGAAAAGTCGCCGTACAACACATTGCTACTTTCTCTGCCCTGTTTCCGTGCCCAGCGGAAAAAACCCGAAAAAACAATTGAGTGTAAATGACGGCGTACTATTTTTTCGTTGCTTAGAGAAGCAAAGGGAGGGCTTCATTTCGTCCTGCAACCATTTTCTCTGGTGCATCAAACGTAGTTAAGATCATGTGATCGCCGTTGAGCAAAAGTCAAAACAAGGCGGCAGAGTCAATACGACGACCCGCTCGGCCAGCGCGTTGAATATAGTTTGCAGTAGTGGGCGGAACATTTCGCATTACAACAGCCTGCCAAATCGCCAACATCTACACCTAGCTCAAATGTTGTTGAGCAACTTTAAGACATTGATTTCGCCTTGAATAAATTTGTTTTGTACCCTCGCGCCAGCCTGTGAAGTCCACTGTGCAGTATGTTCTTCTGCGGATAGGGGGATCAAATGGTCTGATAAATAGTTCCTGCGGTACAAGTTGCTTTCGACTTCGCTGCTATCGAGCTTCCAGCGGCTCCAATGTTCCTGGACAGCCATAAGTTATGCAACAGTTATCAACACTAGACGGATAAATATTCTTACATCGATTGCAAATGTACCAGCCGCTGAAGTTATCTAGCGTAGGCACTATATTCCACATATCATGTGAAATTAGGTACACCAACCCCAAACTCTTAACCGTTTCCCCCGTAAAGACTTCTTTCCAAGGACTTGATGTGCCAGTGAGATAAGACCAAATATCTTGAAGTGTTTCTTTTGCAATCTGCCTGCTCTGACTTCATCATCCAGTCGATTGAATAGTATGCGTTTTAGATAATCCAAGCGGGCGTTTCCATGTTTTGCCGCCGGCATCCAACTATAAATATGTCTCTTGGGATCGCTATCTGTTTCTCGTACATAAAATACTTTATCACGGGGCTTGAAAGCCTCTTTAGCATGCAAATTGCGGTCGGGTAATAAATAAGTGATTGCGCCTTGAAAACGCAGAGTATTTAGGAGTATTCGTAATAAGAGAATAAGCATCCTTTCGGCTAAGATTCCAAGGCTCCTTAATCAAGGATGGTGGTATTTCAAAATTTTTAGCAACGGCTGGCTCAAAACGAATTAAACCTAAACCTTCAAGGCTAATGCGTCTATCTAGGGGGGTGAAATCCTGCATGAGCCATACGGCCATTCTTTCTTCTTTAGTTGGATAAGAATCTCTGGTCTGAGATACGTCCGATTTCATCAGCGCGCTTGACCAAGCTGAGGCAAAATGTCTTGCAGGCGAAAATTTCCATCTAACGCACCGCGGGTAACCCGTAATGCTTTTATGATCAAACGACGTCGCAGTGTACGGAGTCGCTGCCGAGAGATGGCCCTACTGTTCTTTCCTCTAAAATATTTACTGGAGCGGGCAGAGCACCCGCGCGCAGGACGATGGCGAGATCACGAGCCTCATCCATCGTGAAATTTCCGGTAATTTGCGCCTGCCCACCTGATATCCTTTCCTGAATGACGGGCGCTGAATGGACCACGCCGTCCAGAACAATTGCCAAGCGCCTGCGGACGTTCTCCGCGGTAATCCGGTCGAAGTCGGACGCTCCCTGGGAATTAAATTTTATGGAAACATTCGGCTCGCTGAAGCGATCGGAAATTTGCACTTTGGCGGTTTCCAGCGAAGCACCGGTAAGAAGAGCTTTGTTTTTAAGTAAATATGGCACAGACCCTCGCTGGCCTGTTGATCTATCCTCTCTTAAACCATAAGCAATTGTATCTCCTTCCGGAATATTGCCTTTAAGAGCTTCTTCAAGGCTGTGTTCATCATCAACTATTTTGAATTCCAGAAGGGCGGTTTTTCCTATCAACTTTTTTGCTCTTTCCGGGTCTTTGATGCCCGGCAGTTGAATCATGATCCTGTTATCACCTTCGGGCACAATTTCCGGTTCGGCGATACCGAACTGATCAACCCTGTTCCGAATTGTTTCGAGACTATGTTCAACGGTAAGCTTCTTTAGATCAACAGCTCTTTTATCATTTATTTTAAGATTGATTATTTGTCCGCCTTCACGCACGTTGGATGATGCTATTTCCAAATCGGGATAATTGTCATGCAGCAGTTTGTCCAGTGCTGTTCTCCCGGAAGAGTCGGTAAGTTCCAATGAAATCGTTGCGCCTTTTGTCCTTTCCACTTTACGGAAGCGCACCTTATTTTCCATCATCGATTCTTTGAGATCATTGGCCGTTCTTTCCATCATCGATTCCAAAGCTTTTTCCGTATCAATTTCTAAAACAAGATGCATTCCTCCCTGCAAGTCCAGTCCCAAATGGATTTTTTCTTTAGGTAAATATTCATTCCAGGGTAATGGAATATTGGGAATAAAAGTCGGTATTAAAAAATACAAAGCAGCAAAACACACAATTAATGTGATTGATATCCTGATTTTTAAAGATTTGAACATGAATTGCCCCTTTCTGCGTTATTCCTTTGGTGCGGTCGCTCCCGCCTTTTGAATGATAGACGCCACAGCGCTGCGGGAGATTTTAATTCTTACTTTGTCGGCAATTTCCAGAGTAACCACTGCGTCGGCCAAACCGGTTATTTTGCCGTGAATCCCGCCGCTGGTCATAACCGTATCGCCGTAGGCGAGATTATCCAGCAGGGCTTTGAGTTCCTTTTGTTTCTTTTGTTGAGGGCGAATTAGTAAAAAGTAGAAAATCACGAAAATTACTACCATGGTGATGATGAAGCCCCAATCGCCGCCACCGGCCGATCCGCTACCCGGGATGCCGCCCATTGCGTATGCTAAAGATGTCAATTTAAGTTCCTCCTTTTAATTTGTCAAAAAGTCATTTTTAAATTTTAAAAAAGTTCCTTCGCTTAATGCTGTTCTAATTTTTTCCATGAGACGCATATAATAACGGATATTGTGAATAGTATTCAATGTCATAGCTAGTATTTCACCGGCAATAAAAAGATGCCGCAAATACGCCCGTGAATAATTTTTGCAAGTGTAACAATCGCATGTTTCGTCAAGCGGATAATTATTTTCCCGCCAGCGGGAATTCTTAATAACAATCTTTTCTGAATTTGTAAACAATAATCCGTGACGGGCTGAACGGGTGGGTATGACGCAATCAAACAGGTCGATTCCGCAGGATACTCCGTAAACAATATCCTCCGGTGTACCAACGCCCATGAGATAACGCGGTTTATCTTCGGGCAATAGAGAAGTAATTGTATCGGCGATTGCATACATGACTTCTTTAGGCTCACCGACACTCACGCCGCCTAAGGCATAACCGTCAAAACCGACGGGGACGATTTCTTCTACAGCCTGCCTGCGCAGATCCAGGTAAGTGCCGCCCTGCACAATGCCGAAAAGAGCCTGATTGATATTTGTTTTGGCCGCGCGGCATAGTTTCGCCCATTTAACCGTTAAAGCGAGTGATTCTTTGGTTTGCGGCAATGTAGCAGGGTAAGGCGTGCAATCATCAAGGCACATCATTATATCGGAGTCGAGCGCTTCCTGGATTTCGACGGCTTTATGCGGACTTAAAAAATGTCTGGATCCGTCAATGTGGGAACTAAATAAAACGCCGTCAGCGGTTATCTTTCTTAAAGCCCCTAAACTGAAGACCTGGAATCCGCCGCTGTCGGTTAGAATCGGATAAGGCCAATGCATGAACTTATGAAGACCTCCGAGCTTTTTTATGGTTTCATGGCCTGGACGCAAGTAAAGATGGTAAGTATTGCCTAGAATAATTTCGGCACCGCAATTTTTTATTTCTTCGGGGAGCATTGCTTTGACGGTGCCTTGCGTGCCTACCGGCATAAAAGCCGGAGTATTCACCATGCCATGAGGCGTAATCATCCTTCCCCAGCGGGCAGAAGAGGAAATATCTTTCTTTATCAGGTCGAATTGAAAAGGCATTTGTTTCTATCCTAAATGATAAGCATACAATCGCCATAACTGTAAAAATTATAACGTTTTTGCACTGCATGCTGATAGGCTCTTTTAATAAACGCCGTACCAGCAAAAGCGCAGACAAGCAAAAATAAAGATGATTGCGGCAGATGAAAATTGGTCAGAAGTCCATTAAGTTTTTTGAACCTGTAACCGGGATAAATAAACAGACTGGTTTCGCCCGCTTGCGGCCGGATATATCCGTCTTCATCTGCGGAGCTCTCGATAGTTCTCGTAGAGGTTGTGCCGACTGCAATTACCCTGCGGGCGTTATTAATTATTCGGCTTGCCTCCGGGCTAATTTCATAATGTTCTGATTCCATAACATGGGTTTCGATTTCGTTTACCTCGATAGGTAAAAAAGTTCCTAAGCCAACGTGTAAAGTTATGGACGCGATTTGCACACTTTTTGCTTCCAGCGACCGTAGAACATCTGCTGAAAAATGAAGGCCGGCAGTCGGAGCGGCAACAGAACCGGGATTTTTTGCGTAAATTGTTTGATATCGCTCCAAATCTCCGGTAATTTGCGCATCATTTTTTTTGCGCTTGATATAAGGCGGCAGGGGAGCGCGTCCAAAGCGGTTCAAATAATTTTCAAAACCATCCAATGCAGAAAATTCAACCAGCCATTTTTTGTCCGATATTTTGGTTATTATTTTAGCTTCGCAGTTCTCTCCCAAAAGAATTATATCGTTTTTATGCAATCTCTTGGCTGGTTTCAAAAGTACTTCCCATGTTTCGGATTCTTTTTTGCTTTCTTTCTTAACCAAGAGCAATATTTCCACAATAGCTCCCGTCTGTTTTTTGCCGAAGAGCCGTGCAGGTATTACCTTGGAATCATTAATAACCAAAACATCGCCACGATTTAAAAAATCAGGTAATTGGAAAAAATGACCATCGGCTATTGTTTCTTCATTTCTGTCCACAAACAGCATGCGTGAACGATCTCTTTGCCGGCACGGCTGCTGGGCAACAAGGTCTTCCGGCAGAAAGTATGAAAAATCTTTTAATTCCATGTCTTTTATATGAAAATTTAAAAAGTTTGTGGCAAGTAAGCAGAATATTTTCCCGCTGTCAATCCCTTCCTTTGGAACCCCTGTTTCCCGCCGGGGGAGTAGTATGTCGTAACTAACGCCCCGCAATAACTCTCAGACTAGTTTACGCTGGACGCGGGAGGGAGGTCACGTCGTTATTAGGAAGCCTCCGGCTCCTACCGAAGGGGGCTCCACTGAAATTGCGTCAGCTTCTTCCAAAAGAAAGCAGGATCAAACCAATAATCATAGCGGAGATGCCCAGAAAACGTAAAGCAGATTCAGGCATTGTCATAATTTTAGCCAAGTAAATTTTTAGCTTTTCCGGGAAAATAAAGTAAGGAAGCCCCTCAATGATAAAAACCATGCCCAAAACACAAAGGAAGTCTTTCATTTGTTATAATCCTTAAGTTTTGCTTCGTTCCAAAGAGCATCCATTTCAGTCAAATCAGTTTTTTCCAGAGATGCTCCGCGGGCGGAAAGTTGCCCGGTAATGTAAGAAAAGCGACGTAAAAACTTATTTGTTGTTTTAGATAACGCCGTTTCGGCATCGACTTGAACAAAGCGGCTTATATTTACCAGCGTAAATAAAATATCGCCTAGTTCTTCTTCTGTTTTATTCTGGTCGACTTTTTTTACGGCTAAGTCAAATTCTTTTAACTCTTCTTTAAGCTTTTTCAGCACTTCCTTAATCTTGGACCAGTCAAAACCATAAGTAGCGGCTATAGCGGTAATTTTTTGCGCCCGTTTTAAGGCTGGTAGTGAACGCGGCACATTGGTGAATATATCCTGCTGACTATCTTTATCATCGCGTTCCTTCTTTTTGATTTGATGCCAGTTTTCCTTGACTTCCTGCACTGAATTTACTTTTTTATTGCCAAAAACATGGGGGTGCCGCCGGATCATTTTTTTTCTAATTTCTTCCAGAACGTCGGCTAGAGAAAATAAACCGGCATCTTCGCTGATTTCAGCCAGGAATAATATTTGGAATAACAAGTCACCCAGTTCTTCCTTCAGGGCTTGGGGGTTTTTCCCTTCGAGAGAATCAAATACTTCATAAGCTTCTTCCAGAATATACTTGCCTATGTCTTCTTTCTTTTGTTTTCTGTCCCAAGGGCAGCCGCCCGGCGAACGCAGCTTTTTTATAAGCTTAATTAATTCTTTTATAGCGTTGTCATCTTTTTCCAATTAACCGAATATCCTAATAAAAAATTAAGTCCTTTTTTAGATCGAAGTACATGGACTTAGTAATAAGCGTAGCATATAAAAGAGGCGTTGACAACAGATGGCCGTGTTTTTAATAACAATTATTTCAAAGTGGGGATGGTATTATTTTACATCCACAATTATTAAATTTGTCCTTGACAAGGCAAAAAAAAGGCGTATTCTCCCCTCAAAAGTTGGGGTATAAAAGCCCAAGAATTGCGAAATTAACTGAAAGGAGGACAGATGTTAATGAAGAAGGTATTTGCTATTATTATTTCAGTGCTTTTCGTTGCTTCTTTTGCAGTAGTAGGCTGTAAAAAAGAAGAGCCGAAACCGGCAGAGGCTCCCAAAGTTGAAGCGCCCGCTGCTCAGCCAGCGCCCGCAGCTACTGCTGTACCGGCACCTGCAAAGAAATAATTATTTCTAATTCATAAGCAGGACGAATCAACCGGACATCCACTTAATGTGAGTGTCCGGTTTTTTTGTTAAGCGTAGCTTGTTTAAAAAAAATGTGTTATATTATTAAATATAAATGGTGATTGTAATACTGACTTTTCGATATTATGATTATAAACATGTTGCATAATTGTTAAAGGATAATAATTGCCGGAGGTGCTCTATGTCGGAAGGAAACGGTGGTTTCTTTAAGGGCTTGTTCATTGGCGGATTAATCGGGGCTGTTATCGGGGTTTTATACGCGCCGAAAAGCGGCAGGGAAACGCGCGAGGAACTTGCCCGCCAGGCGGATGAAATTATAGCCAAGGCTAAAGAAGACTTTGAAAAAAACAAAGAAACTTATGAAAAAGAACTCAAAAGGTTTGAAAATATGGAATCATCGGTAAGAGCCAAGGCTTCAGAAGTGGAGAACAAAATAAACGAAATTACTCATCAAAGCGCCTCGACCGTTCAGGACCGTAAAAAAAGATTGAAGAAGGCAATTCACGCGGGAGTTGAGGCCTATCATGAGAAACAGAAAAAGTAACTTTTTTAATTATCGAGGATAAGTCCATGGATCTGGAAATATATTTGTTAATTTTAGGCATTGCCTTCTTTCTGCTGATAATTTTTTGCATTCCCATTCTCTTACAAATATGGCTTACCACGAAGAATATTACGCTAACTTTGGATACTCTTAATCGAAGTTTACCCATCATAATGAAAAATCTGGAAGAGATTACGACAAACATTAATAATTCTACCACTGCTGTGAATCGGGAAATTCAAACTTTTTCCAATATAATAGACTGGTTTTATTCGGCTATAAGTGGTCTTGTTGGTGATGTCCAGAGCGTTGCTCCGAAAGTTGTAAAATTGCATTTTTTCCCACTGATTAAAAATGCTATGGCAATTATAAAAGGTGTGCGAGTTTTTCTGAACGTATTTTTGAATAAAAGATGAGCCTGCGTGAAGAAGAAATGAAATGGCAAAAGTAACATTTTCCAACAAATGGGGCCGCGTAAAAGTTCAAAAAAAAGCAATTCCCGCTGGAGATAAGACTAAATCATTGCAAGATTCAGTGCGGGATATTAAAAAAAATCAAAGACTTCCTGCGGGCGAGGACTACCGCGAAAAATCACTAAATATTCATGGGCTTGTATGCGCCCGTTGCGGCCGTGAATTTGATGAATCCAGACGGCATCTTTTAACAGTCCACCATAAAGACGGTAATCATCACAATAATCCCGCCGATGGCAGCAATTGGGAAAATCTTTGTGTTTATTGTCATGAAGATGTCCATAGCCGCGGAGTATTGGCGGACTATTTAGAAGGCGAAACATCCCGTCGGGAATTCGGTGTCGTTTATGAAGATTTATCGGCTGCGGGCAACTCCGGCTTATTTGCCGAAAAGTTAAAAAAAGCTTTGCAGAAAAATAAATGACGAGAGCACTTTTAATTTAAAATTACGTTTAAGTTACCTTTTTCTTTAACCAGCTTATCGCCCACGGAAGTCCCGCAAAAAACACAATTATAATCGTATTTATCTCCTTCCGGCAGGATCAGCAAAAGCCTTTTTCTTACGGGAACAGCCTTTTTGCATTGAGGGCAGAATAACTCTGTAGCATCAAAGTCTTTATATGATTGTTGCATTATCAATCATCGCTATCCGGAATTTTCTCCCAGTTTTTAAGCCAGACTTCTGCTTCACTGTCACTGGGAGCACGATAGTCGCCACGCGGTGAAAGTGAGCCACCGGAACCTACTTTGGGTCCGTTGGGTACGCAGGAGCGTTTATACTGCGAAGTTTTGAAAAATCTATATAAATAAATGTAAAGCCATTTTTTTATTTCCGCTAGCGTATAAGCGTTTCTCTTCTCAGAGGGGATATCGGGCCAGAGCCCTTTTTTCTTATCTTTCCACGCGCAATAGGCCAGAAATGCAACCTTGGTAGGTAAATAGCCGAAACGGGTAATGTAGAAGTTGTTGAAATCCTGCAGTTCATAGGGGCCGATAGTATCTTCGGTTTTCTGGCAGGGCTGGTTATTAATTTTTCCGGGTATAAGTTCGGGCGATATTTCTGTTTCCAGTACATCAATAAGAGTTTTGGATACTTCCGGCGAGAATTGATTGGTTTGCGCAACCCATCTGATCAAGTGTTGAATCAGCGTTTTAGGAACGCTGGCATTAACATTATAATGCGACATATGATCGCCTATACCGTAAGTGCTCCAGCCTAAGGCCAGTTCACTTAAGTCTCCCGTGCCCACAACCAGTGCGTTTTTCGCGTTAGCCAGCCGAAAGAGGTGCGCAGTGCGCTGACCGGCTTGAACATTTTCGAAAGTAATATCGTAAACTTTTTTACCGCGCGCGAAAGGATGCTGGATATCCTTGAGCATCTGCAGGCAGGCGGGCTTGATATCGATTTCATTTGCTTCCACTCCCAAGGCTTTCATCAGTTTAAGCGCATTATTATAGGTTTTTGAAGTTGTCCCAAAACCGGGCATGGTGTAGGCTTTAACATTAGAACGCGGCAAGCCTAAAAGATCAGTTGTTTTGGCGGCAACAATCAGAGCATGAGTGGAATCAAGACCGCCGGAAACACCGATAACCAAATTGACAATACCCGAAGCTTTTAATCGTTTAGCCAGGCCCTGAACTTGAATATTATAAGCCTCATAGCAGCGCTGATCGCGCTGGGAAGGATCGGCGGGAATGTAGGGATAGCGCGAATATTCTCTGTTTAAAAGAATTTTTCCCTGGAAAGCGTCAACATTGAATTCTATCTTACGAAACGATAAGAGCTTTTGTTTGTGGGAGGCAGAGTTCTGTCCGAAAGAAGCTAAGGCGCATTCGGTCTTGCGCCAGACGGTCCAAATCTATATCGCTGTATATGATCTGTGCCTTTGGCGAAAAGCGGACGGATTCGGCAAGCAGATTGCCGTTTTCATAAATCATAGCGTGTCCATCCCAGGCAAGATCTGTAGTCGATTCACCGGTGCCGGCGGCAGCGTAAAGATAAGCGGCAACACAAGCGCGCCGATTGATTGGCGGCCAGTTGGTGGCGGTACTCGGATTTGCCTATCGTTACATTGGAAGCGGATAAATTTCCAATGACAGTAGCGCCGGCCATGGCGGCAAAACTCGATGGCGGAATGGGAACCCATAAATCTTCGCAAATTTCGAGGAAAAAATTGAAATTATTAATATTGGCTATTTTAAAGATTATATCGGCGCCAAAAGGTATGTCTTTTTGTCCGGCTAACTCTATTTTTGATGAAAGAGCGGTTTCGGCCGGAGTAAACTGCCTTCCTTCGTAAAATTCACGGTAGTTGGGAAGATATGATTTAACCGCGACACCAAGAATTTTACCGCGGTAAAATACAACAGCGCAGTTAAAAAGCCGGCAATCAAGCTGTAAGGGCGCGCCTACAGCCATAATCAAATTAATCTTTTCAGAAGCTTTTGCAATCGTTAAAAGCGCTTCCTTCACACTGAGCAGGAGAGCATCCTGATGGAACAAATCTTCATTGGAATAAGCGGATAAGCCCAGTTCCGGGAAAATAGCCAGTATTGCTTTTTGGGAAGCCGCCTCTCGTGCGAGTTCAATAGTTTTTTGAACGTTGAAAAAAGTATCGGCAACTTTGAGTTCGGGAATGCAAACAGCCGCGCGGATAAAACCATGATTATACAAATTAAAAAACTGGTCAGGTTTTTTTGGAGGCATGAATTTATCCTTTCTCTAAATAGGCGTAAGCGCTGTGGTTATGAATACTTTCAAAGTTTTCCGCTTCAATGCTATACCAGATAAAATTTTCATCTTTATTCAGTTTTACCGCGACACTGCGGACAACATCTTCCACGAATTTCGGATTCTCATAAGCTTTTTCCGTAACATATTTTTCATCCACGCGCTTTAAAAGAGAGTATACCTCACCGCTGGCTGAATCTTCCACTATTTTTATAATATCTTCAATCCAGAAAAATTTCTTAAAGCGTACCTTTACCGTAACGATACTGCGCTGATTATGCGCGCCGAATTGGCTAATTTCCCTGGAACATGGGCAGACTGTGGTTACGGGCACAACGATACCGACCAGAAAATCAGTTTGGATCAGCACTGTTTTCGCCGGCAAAAATACAGCGGTATTCCATAAGACTTTTGGCTTTGGAAACAGGCGCTGTTTTTTCCAGAAAATAAGGGAATTCAATTTCCATATGTGCGGAATGGGCATGCAGTTTTTGTCGCGTCTTTTCCAGAATAGTTTGAAAAGTTTTAATGCTGATTTGGCCTTTGAAATCATTGAGCACTTCCACAAAACGGCTCATATGTGTGCCCTTGAAATGGTGCGGCAGGTTGACGTACATATTTATTGAAGCGTTGACCGGCTGGGTGCCGCGGGCGCGATCAAGAACGATAATCGGATATTTAATATTTTTTACGCCGACTTTTTTAATGTCAATATTGCGGAAATCTTTTTGGTTTTGAATGTCAATCATAAACAATTATTCTCGTAAAAATTATTTAATTATTGTCAGGTATATAAGTAACCGCCGCGTTTTCGGATTCCCAAACTTTAACTCGGACGATTTTAACGAAAGCCTTTTTTGCCTCTAATTCCATTTTTTCACCAATATATTTGGCGATATTTTCCGCTGAAGGATTTATACCGGCAAAGGAAGGGAGAGCATTGAGATGTTTGTGGTCAATATCTTCAAGAATTTCAGTCAAGCCATTTTTTTACGACACGAAAGTCGATTAACAATCCGGTCGAATTTAACTTTGGGGCCGCCACAGTCACTTCCACTTTAAAATTATGGCCGTGTAATTCTTCACATTTACCGCCGATATTTTCAAGAACATGCGCGGCGGAAAATGATCTTATTATCGTAACTTCGTACATTTTAATTTTTCCTCAATAGTCAATTAATAATTACTACCATATTTTAATTAGCGGGGAAATAATTTTGTTAATGAGACTAAAATATTACAAGTATAGCGTGGTAATGTTTGTTAGCCGAATTAATGAGACTCAAACATTACAAACGTAGTGCGGCAATATCTGTTAGTTGAATTAATCCTGATAGCAAAGCGAGTTGGGATATGGTAGATTGCTTGCGGTACACGCAACTGTCCTTATTTTGGGTTCAGGACTTGCTCTTGAGTTTAATACCATATTATTAGCTGTAAAATAGCTTTCTGGGATAAAGGTGAAATCTGCATTATTTTGGTGAAAAACACCAGTTTTCGAGCTTGTTAGGATTATCAATTTTACTGCCATAAAAAAGATGCGAGGAAATATTTATCCTTAGAATTTAACGCTAAATTCAGGTATTTTTATTGAGAGGAGTATTTTTATGGCATTTGGCATATCAATTGCTAGAAGTAGAGATATAAAGGGAAAGAATGTTTAAAATGAAAATAATTAGGGAGGTGAGAAAGCAAAATTAACAGTTAGACAAATTTGATAAAATAGTGTATTTATTAACTAACAAAAAACAAAAGTTAAAATGTTTATTATTCATTATAGAAGGAGGAATGTTATAATGTTAAAGATTTTCCGTAAAAAAGGACAAAAAGGTTTTACGTTGATTGAACTGATGATCGTTATCGCGATTATCGGTATTTTGGCCGCCATCGCCATCCCGCAGTTTGTATCGTACAGGCAAAAAGGGTATAACGTGCAAGCCAAGGGAGAATTGAAAAGCTTCTACACAGCCTGCCAAGCTTATTTTGCCGATAGCCCGACTACAACTGATTGTACAACTGCGCTGGTAGCAACAACTTTTGTTCCATCAGCTGATGTAACCATTACACCCACAGCCGGCCAGACACTTAGCGGTACTACGGCATCGCATACCGCAGGCACTTCAACCTACACCATTGGTGCCAGTGGCAACATTACACCGTAGGAAAGTTAAAAAGATGTCGATCAAAATAAAAAGGCTGGGGTATTTTGTGCCAGCCTTTTTATTGATTTAAGACAAGATGCTCTCTGAGCATAATGGATTGAAGGAGGAATGTTATATGTTAAAGATTTTCCGTAGAAAAGGACAAAAAGGTTTTACGTTGATTGAACTGATGATCGTTATCGCGATTATCGGTATTTTGGCCGCTATCGCCATCCCGCAGTTTGTATCGTACAGGCAAAAAGGATACAATACGCAAGCTAAGGGAGAATTGAAAAGCTTCTACACAGCCTGCCAAGCTTATTTTGCCAGTTCCCCGACTACAACTGATTGTACAACTGCGCTGGTAGCAGCAACTTTTGTTCCATCAGCTGATGTAACCATTACACCCACAGCCGGCCAGACACTTAGCGGTACTACGTCATCACATACCGCAGGCACTTCAACCTACACCATTGGTGCCAGTGGCAACATTACACCGTAGGAAAGTTAAAAAGATGTCGATCAAAATAAAAAGGCTGGGGTATTTTCCCCCGGCTTTTTTATTGATTTAAGACAAGATGTTTTCAGGGTATAGATTTTTTTTGTATCATTATTGAGAAAAACCAAATGTATTTATTTTCAGATGTTATTGACAAACAAAAATAATTTCTCTATGTTTTCTTCACAAGATAACAATATATTTTCCACAGTTAATTGGGACCATATCCAGCCGTATGCCTCGAGAATTTATACCAGAAGCTTGTGCACATACTAACCGTCGGGCATTTATTAAATTCGACGCTGTTCAATTATTTGAGTGCACCGACTGCTTACTTGTTTTTCGTGAACCAACTGATTTAGACCGCAGTCCTGAACTTCTTTATGATGATTTTTATAAAAATGAACTGCCCAGCCGCTTTCGTTCATTTGTAGAGTATGTAGTGAGGTTATTGCGTTTTTACCGTGCGCTGAAAATATTCACTATCGCGCCGCGCGCAAAAACGATACTCGATATTGGCAGTGGCCGTGGTTTTACTCTTTACTATCTGCGGAAATTCTTTAGATACCGGCGTACTGCCGGCACACAAATATCTCGCCCTGCGCTGGAATTCTCACGCGACACGCTTGGCCTGGAAATATACAGCCAGGACTTACTTGAGCGACCATGGGAAAATGATAGTTTTGATGTTGTTACTATGTGGCATGTGCTGGAGCATATGATTTCACCGGAGCAATACATTCCCAAAATCTATGATCTACTCACATCAGATGGCCTATTGATTATTGAAGTTCCTAATCTATCATCATGGACACGCAGGTTGACGGATAAATATTGGCTGGGACTGGACCTTAAATATCACATGAATTTTTTTTCGCCTGTATCCTTGATTACAATGCTTAAACGTCATAACTTTCTCGCCACACTTGTCCATACCTTCTCACTAGAGTATTCCACCTTCCTCTCTGCTCAAAGCATAATCAGTCACTTTACGAAAACGAACCAGCTCGTATTTCAGTGGCTTCAAGGCACAAAAGTCTCTCTGTGGAAACTGGTCGCTCACTTGGTGCTAACGGCAATAATTGCTCCCGTATGTCTGCTAATCAATCTAGCTCTTTTTTTTACAAAGAAAGGGGAGGTACTATGCATCGTAGCAAAAAAAATACCCAAGAATAATGCACTTTCTACCTCATCTATATCAAATAATATGTCTCTCGGTGCGGCCGCTGAGCTACACAAACTTTCTGCCAATAAATAGAAGAGAGGGCGTTTACGCTAATCTTTTTTGCGGTGAATAAATGATTTTTATGCAGGAGTTATGGATATTGAGGATGTAAAAAATGACAAACAATAAAATTAACAGCCAGCGTCAAATGTTTTTTGTCTATTTTTTATTGGTCGTCGGCATTCTAATTGTTTACGGACAGGTTATAAATCAAAATTTTATAAATGTTGATGATAGTTTATATGTTACGCAAAATCCTCATATTCAAAATGGTTTTACGCTGAACAATTTTTTTTGGGCTTTCACCACAACCAATGCCGCGAATTGGCATCCGCTAACGTGGTTGTCTTTCATGAGTGACTATGAAATTTATGGATTACGCGCCGGTGGTTATCATTTCACTAACCTTTTATTTCATATTTTTAACACTTTATTATTGTTATTCGTGTTTAACAAACTGACGGGAGCTTTTTACCGGAGTATTTTTGTGGCTGCCTTGTTTGCCTTTCACCCTTTGCACGTTGAAGCGGTTGCCTGGGTATCGGCGCGGAAAGATGTTTTAAGTGCCTTCTTCTGGTTATTGACGATATGGGCTTATACTTTTTATGTTACGCGGCCGGAGGCAAAAAGATACTTTTTGGTCTTTACGTTTTTTGCCCTTGGATTAATGGCCAAGCCGATGGTTGTTACATTGCCGTTTGTATTGCTCCTTATTGATTACTGGCCACTGAATCGCTTTGACAATAATCGGACAGCAAACAACCATAAAGAATTTAAACAATGTGGTGATTTTATTGCCCATACAGAAGCACCTGCAATCCGTAAGACAGCGGGCACTGCAATATATAATAAAATTAGCTTGCCTAATGCCGTAGTGGATTTATGGCAGAATATAAAGCAAAAAACGATCATACTTCTCATCCTGGAAAAGATTCCACTTTTTATTTTAACAATACTTTCTTGTATTATTACATACATAGCCCAAAAACATGCGGGGGCAGTAGCCTCGGCAGATGTATTTCCTCTCGATATCCGTATGATTAATGCTATAGTTTCCTATGGGGGGTATATCGGCAGAACACTCTGGCCAAATGACCTATCCGTTTATTATCCTCATCCGGGAATTTGGCCTTTCGGTAAAGTTTTTTTATCCTGGTGTTTTCTGCTAATCAGTAGTCTCCTTGTCCTTTTTTCATCCAGGCGCTATCCTTATGTGGCTGTGGGCTGGCTATGGTACCTTGGCACACTGGTGCCGGTGATTGGACTTGTACAGGTCGGTGACCAAGCCATGGCCGACAGATATACTTATATACCACTTATCGGTCTATTTATTATGATTGCGTGGGGCGTTCCCGATATCATTAGGCGGTTGCCATACAGGAGAGTTATCCTCGGTTTTATTTCCTTCTTAGTCATTGTCGCGTTATCTATTCTCAGCTGGCAAAGGTGTCAACTTTGGGGTGATAAAGTGGCTCTATGGGACGATGCACTAAAGCATAACAAAAGCGCTTTTGTATATAATATCAGAGGATTAGGTTATGCCGACCAGGGACAATATAAACGGGCTATTGAGGACTTCAATGCTGCGGTGGCTATTAAACCGGATCACGCGGAAGCAATTAATAACAGGGCTAATGTTTATGTCGCAATCGGGCAGTATGAGCAGGCTTTACGTGATTTTAATTATGCCCTAAGACTCAAGCCGCATTATGCCGATAATTATTACAATCGAGGTATACTTTATTTGAAAATAAACCGTTTTGATTTGGCCATTGATGATTTTACGATGGCGATTAGGATCGAGCCAGATATGGCCGATGCCTTTAACAACAGAGGTGTAACTTTTCTTGTTAAAAGGCAATACGAAAAGGCCTTTGCTGATTTCATTAAAACTTTGCAAATCAATCAAAATAATGCCCAGGCATATTACAATCGAGGGACTATTTATAATATTCACAAACAATATGGTCTTGCCATTGAAGATTTTAACAAGGCTTTGAAAATAAAACCTGATTATGCCGCTGCCTATTTCAATATGGGACTTGCACTTTCCGCTCAAGGAAAATTTGCTGGGGCAATTAATAGCTATGAAAATACTTTACGTATCCAGCCTAAGAATATTGATGCTCTCAAAAACCAGGCGATAATACTGAAGAAAATGAAAAGATTTGCGGAAGCCAATGATAAATTTAAAAGAATTCTACAGGTAAAACCAAACGATAAGGAAGCATTGCACAACATTAAAACTATTGAGAGATTGCAGAAAAAAGTCAGCGGGATCTCATGGTTTGAATTTGTATAGTCGTTGTTCAAAACGGCGAACAAAAATTATCAAGGAAAATTATGACTAAATGAATATACTGTTTGATAATAAATATAAATATTTAGTAGCATCAACTCTTATTGCTGTTATTGCCCTTCTTGCTTTTATAGAAATTATTATAGCTCTTACGCCTCCCATTGCTAGGGATGTATTAATACATCATTTGGCGATACCAAAACTGTGGCTTAAGCACGGTGGATTTTATGATATTCCCTGGGCAGAGTTTTCCTACTACCCTATGAATGTCGATTTGCTTTATTTGATTCCCCTCTATTTTGGTAACGACATTATTCCTAATTTTATTCATATGAGCTTTGGAATAGGAACCGCATTCCTGATTTACCACTACCTCAACAAGAAAATAGGACGGCTTGCTGGGTTATTAGGTGTTGTAATATTCATCAGTACACCGATAATAGTACGCATGTCCACCACCGCCTATGTTGATTTAGGGCTGGTGTTTTTTACGGCGGCCAGCGTACTGGCCTTTATTCGTTGGCGTAATGGAGAATATAAAGAATATAAATGGTTATTTATTTCATCAATTGCTATGGGTTTTGCGCTGGGAACAAAATATAATGCTTTAATTGTCTGGTTTTTTCTTTTATTAGCAATTGTCTTTGTTTATTCCAGGGATACAGGCAAACAAGGGAAGGCAATAGGTTATGGTTTGTTTTTCTTCGTCGTTTCCTTGGTTATATTTTCTCCGTGGCTGATCAAAAACATGATTCTAACCGGCAATCCTTTGTATCCTTTATTTAAGAATATCTTCAATAGCAGTATGGCTAATGTTAGCGGTGCCTATTCGGTGGTCTCCGGCGGCTCTTACATGGGCATGTTTAAAATGCGGGAGCTGTTGTATGGTGAAAACATTTGGGAAATATTATTAATTCCAATTCGGTTTTTCTTCCAGGGGCAGGATAATTCCATGCGTTATTTTGACGGTGTTTTAAATCCAATTTTGATTCTTGCAGTTCCCTTTGCCTTTATGAACAGACAGGCAAAGGCTGATAAGCTGCTTTTTCTTTTTTTCTCAATGTTCTTAATTTTTGCAGCTTTTTTCCTTGATCAGTTGCGGATCCGTTACTTTCTGCCTGTTGTTCCCTTTCTTGTAATTCTGACGGTGACAGGTCTGGTAAATATCTTTACCTGGGTAACCGATAGAGCCAAGCCATTCAAGGAATTATGCATATGCGGATTGTTAATTATATTATTTTTTTTGGCGGCGAAGAATATCATCTATTTGAAGAATTATTTTCAGATCATTCAACCGGTGAATTATATTTTAAACAAAGAATCGAAGGACGAGTTCATTACGCGTCATGATCGTAGTTATCCAGCTATGATATACATCAATAAGCATACTCCGGAAAATGCCAGAATCAGACTGATACTCTTAGCAGGACGTGGTTATTATCTGGAAAGGATTTACGAGGAAGATACCTCTTCTGGAATAGATATTATTCGTGGTTTAGTCAATGCATCCGGAGATGACAAATCATTTCAGAGATATCTCGATTCTCTTGCTTGCACCCATTTACTTATACGCTATGAATTGTTCCAGCAGTTTCTGAAGGATAATTATTCACAGAAAGCAATAGACAAATTATCGCAGCAGTTGGGGAAGACAGAGGAAATTGTTTACGATGCTAACGGATATAAAGTGTTTGCATTGAGAGTAGTTGAGTGATTAAACTTGACTATTGGGTAGTTTTAATTTCCTCCTTAAAATCAACTTTAAATAGTAATAAGCTTGAGTTCTATGATAATTTAGGAAATGTACATTGCTTAGGCAAAAGAAAATCGAAGAAGTGATAAAGGAATATAGAGAAGCATTAAGACTTCATCCTAAATAATGCCGATGCTCATTTTCATTTGGCGAAAATATTAAGACAAAGTGGACTTTCTGCCGAAGCGGATTATCATTTTTATGAAGCAGCTCGAATAAATCCAGAATATAAATATAGGTTAAAAATCAGGCATAATAGTGATAAATGAAAATTTAAGGGAAAATAATTTATTAATTATGGGCTATGTATAAGCATTCTGTGTTTGATGATAACCTCATTGCCGCATAGCTATACAGAAGTAAAGAACGAAAGGGTATATTTTTTGATAAAAAAATATTTTCATAAAGAAAATTCGGACTATAAGATTTATCAGAAAAAACGTGTTGTCCATTGGAATAGTGTTGCGCAAAAGTCCGATCAATGTAAATGGCTCGGTGATTATTATCGCAAACGGCTACAGCAGGTAATTCAATTTATTGTTCCTCCCGGGCAACGTGTAATTGAGTTAGGATGCGGTCGGGGTGATTTGCTTGCTTCTCTTAAACCTTCCTATGGAGTCGGCGTAGATTTTTCGGATCAGATTATTGAGCGCGCCAAAAACAGTTATCCGGATTTACACTTTATTCAAGCTGACGCACATGAACTGGATCCAAAGACTAAATTCGATTTTGTCATCCTTTCCGATCTGGTCAACGATTTGTGGGATGTGCAATCGGTGTTTCAGAATATTCAGTCTTTTACTACTCCAGGATCAAGGATAATTATTACCTCTTATAGCAGGCTGTGGGAATTACCGCTCTGGATTGCCAGGAAATTGAAACTGGCAAAATCGGCTTTGTTTCAAAACTGGCTTACGGTGGAAGACATAACTGGTTTGCTTTCTCTTGCCGATTTTGAGGTTATCAGGCACTGGGAGGAAATGATCTGGCCTGTGCATACTCCATTAATTGCTCCCTTATTGAACCGGTTTGTTGTCAAAATCTGGCCTTTTAAATTATTCGCTCTGACTAATATTATTGTTGCCAAGCCATGCGCTAATAATGCAGCATTGCCGAATACCCTTAAAGTTTCGGTTATCATTCCCGCGCGAAATGAAGCCGGGAATATTGCGAAGATATTTGCCTCTGTGCCCGAAATGGGAGGAGGCACAGAATTAATATTTGTGGAAGGTCATTCGACCGATAATACGTATGAAACAATCAAAAGGGCCATTAATGCTAATCCTCATCGGCCATCTATACTTTTATGTCAAGAAGGTAAAGGTAAAGGTAAAGGTGACGCTGTTCGTTTAGGTTTCAAACAGGCCACGGGCGATATCCTCATGATTCTTGATGCCGATTTGACAGTGCCGCCGGAAGATCTGCCCAGATTTTACGAAGTACTTGCCAACAGCAAGGCTGAATTTGTTAACGGCGTGCGACTAGTTTATCCCATGGAAAAGGAAGCAATGCGTTTTTTTAATATTTTGGGCAATAAATTTTTCAGTTTAGCCTTTTCCTGGCTATTGGGACAGCCGATCAAAGATACCTTATGCGGGACAAAGGCACTCTGGAAGACCGACTACGAAAGAATTGCAGCTAACCGGTCATATTTTGGTGATTTTGATCCTTTTGGAGATTTTGATCTTTTATTCGGTGCCGCCAAATTGAATCTTAAAATTTGTGAAGTTCCCATTCGTTATCGGGAAAGAAAATATGGAACAACTAATATTGAGCGGTGGAAGCATGGCTGGCTATTACTGCAAATGGTATTTTTTGCCTTAAGACGGATTAAATTTGTATAAACAGCAAGCAGGTCTAGTGCTTAATGTATAAAATTAATAGCCAAGAAAAAAAGAGGATACGTCACGAAATTATTCATGGCAAATACATTGTCGACAAAGATCCGGAACTGATCTGGGGCTGGAAGACGACTGCCGGAAAGCGCAGATAATTGCTGATAGCGTTCAGTTAGGAACAGAAAGTTATATTTTAGAGATAGGTTGTGGTGCAGGAATCTTTACGGACATGTTTGCCGGAACAGATGCGAAGATAGTTGCCGTGGATATTTCCAGAGAGTTATTAGACAAGACCAAGGCAAAAGGCCTTTTTACAGAGCAGGTTCAATTCTTAGAAAGCAGGTTTGAAGATTGCGATTTGATAGGCCCTTTCATTGCGGTAATTGGTTCATCAGCACTATATCATCTGGAAATAATACCGGCACTTGCTACAATTTATGAACTTCTAAGGCCTAACGGTATACTGAGCTTTGCGGAACCTAATATGTTGAATCCGCAAATTGCTATCCAAAAAAATTTTCTTGGATAAAAAGAAAAAAGGGGGATTCTCCCGATGAAACCGCATTCCTGAGTTGGAAGATATATAATTTATTATGCCATGCAGGATTTGTTGACATCCGAATTAGGCCATTTGATTGGTTGCATCCAAAGACGCCTGCTAAACTAATTAATACAGTGGCTAAAACAGGTTTCATTTTCGAAAAGATACCGATAATCCGTGAATTTGCCGGTTCATTGCATATATATGCAAGTCGGCCAAAATAACTCTAGAGAAGCTTTGTGTTTCAATGCTCTGGAGACAGTTCAGCTCCAGGAAATATCAGTATTGCCTTTAATATCAAGTAAAAGCATAAGGCAAATTTGCAGATTTGTCGATTTTTCCAAAAAATATTTTTTTCTCTTGACTTTAATATCTTATTGTTTTACAAGTAATATGACTGCTGGTCACATATTGACCGCAGTTTAAGCAAAACAGCATTTACGTAAGGAAGAAGGTTGTTTTGGGGCTCTTAGAGCGTAGAGGAAAAGAGAAAGACGGCCGCAGAAAATTAATTCTCAAATCAGCGCGTTCACTATTTTTAGAAAAGGGATTTAATAACGTTACTGTCGATGAAATAGCTAAATTCTCCGAGCTGGGCAAGGGTTCGATTTATCTTTATTTTAACAGCAAAGAAGAGATTTATGCCCAGGTTTTACTAAATGATATCGGGAAATTTAATCAGCAAACGTCTGGACTTTTTAACGAAAAAAAATCAGCAGCTGATTTATTAGTTGAATTTTCCTATACTTACGCCGATTTTTTTCTGAACGACATTGAACTGTTTAGGATCCTAATGATTTACATGCTTCAACCCGAGCAAATGAATCTATCCGAGGAGCTTAATCCTCAAATAATCAAAGCCAATAACAAGTCGATTGGTGTATTTGGTAAAATTTTGGAATCGGGTTTGGAATCAAAAGAATTACACGCAAACATCAATCCAAAACAAAATCAGTATGCCATCTGGGGTTTGCTCAATGGCATTATCTCGCTGTATCTTTTTTCGGGTTTGAAAGTAAAACGAAAAGAAAAAATTCGCACCACAATTAAATCAGCATTGGAGATATTCGTTAAAGGCTTAAAGCAAGCATGATGGATATTTTTTAAAATATGATATTTTTTTAAAATAAAAAAGGAAAGGTGGTTCTTATGAGTAATTTACTGGTTAACACAAGGGATCAAGAGTTCGTTCTTTTCGAACAATTGGGCATTGAAAAATTGTTTGAATCAGAAGCTTTTAAAGACTTCTCCAAAGACGATCTTTTGATGGTGCTCAAAGAGGCCGAAAAAATGGCCGTAAATGTCATTGCACCGACTCTCGCTGAAGGCGACAAGGAAGGTTGCACACTCAAAAATGGGAAGGTATCAGTTCCCAAATGTTTCCAGGAGCCCTGGAAGAAATTTATCGAGGCGGGATGGCTTGCCGCTTCGGAGTCGCCTGATGTAGGTGGGCAAGGTTTACCACGCTCCATTGGTTTCGCCGTAAATGAGCTTATGGGCGCCGCCAACTATGCATTCGTTATGTATCCGGGTCTTACCCATGGCGCCGCTGGTCTCATCCACACCTATGGGACGGAGGAACAGAAGAATAAATACATGCACAAAATGTATGCCGGCCAGTGGGCCGGGACTATGTGTCTTACCGAGCCGGGGGCAGGCAGTGACGTTGGCGCCACGAAGACGACAGCTAAGCGTCTTCCCGACGGGAAATTCCTTATCACAGGTACAAAGTGTTTTATTTCCTCGGGAGACCATAATCTTACCGAAAATATTATCCACCCGGTCCTTGCCCGAATTGAAGGTGATCCCCCGGGAACAAAAGGTATTTCCATCTTCATAGTACCCAAGATCAAGGTTAAGGACGACGGGTCTTTGGGTGAATCGAATGATGTCAACACAGGCGGTATCGAGCACAAGATGGGCATAAAGGGATCGGCTACAGCAACCCTGAACTTCGGCGAGGATGGAAAATGCATTGGAGAACTATTGGGTAATGAACGGGAAGGTATGCGCATTATGTTCCAGATGATGAATGAGGCCAGATTGGGAACGGGTATGCAAGGATTATGCGGTGCTTCAGCTGCTTATGAGCATGCCGTTCAGTATGCCAAAGAGCGGGTCCAAGGTGCTTACATCTTAGAGGGAAGGAACCCCGACGCCAAAGCTGTAACCATCATTAATCATCCCGACGTCCGGCGGAAACTAATGTGGATGAAATCTCACATCGAAGGAATGCGCTCCATGAATTATTTTGTTGCCTATTGTATGGATAAGTCCACGGTCGCTAAGACGGAGGAAGAGAAGGCAACGTGGGAGGGATTTCTTGATCTGATGACTACTGTAGTCAAAGCCTATTGCTCGGACAAGGGGCTTTTAATCTGTTCCACGGCCATGGATGTCTACGGCGGATACGGTTACTGCTCCGAATATCCCGTGGAACAATACCTGCGGGATGAAAAGATTGCCACAATCTATGAAGGAACCAACGGCATCCAGGCCCTGACCCTCGTGGGCAGGAGTCTCGGTCAGAGAAAGGGTATGAACGCCATGAATCTCTTCGGCGAGATTCAGAAAAACATCAAGAAGATGAAAGAACATAAAGAGCTTGGGAAGTATACGGCTATTCTGGAAGAAGCTGCAAATGCCTGTATAGACCTGACTATGTTTTTCGTACAAGCCGGAAAAGCGGGTAATTTCCTGCTTCCAATTCTCAATGCCTACAAGTTTATGGAACTGTTCGGGGATGTAATGGTCGCTCACTTCCTTATTGACGGGGCAGGAGTCGCTGCGGAGAAACTTGCGGTCATCTATAAGGAGAAGAAAGCCGACACGGCGGAAAAGCAAAAAGCGTTGCAGAAAGAGAACAAGGAAGCCGCTTTCTATAGCGGGCGTGTCGCTTCGGCGAAATTCTTTGCTGTAGAAATTCTCACCACGGTAAAGGCCCGTTGCGAAGCAATTAAATTGGATGAAAAAGCGCCCTTGGAAATAACCGAAGCGGCTTTTGCCGTTTAACTGAATTGAGAGGCCATGCTTTAAGCATGGCCTCAAACATTTTAAAGCCGCCATTGATGAACCGTCGATTAAACCGACGACGGTTATTTTAGGAAAGGCAAAGGAGGAAAATCATGTCGTATGAGATTAAAAAAGTAGCTGTTTTAGGGGCGGGTGTTATGGGAGCGACCATTGCCGCTCATTTAACCAATGCCGGTATTGAGAGTTATCTGCTGGATATCATTCCTTTCGAATTGACTGAGGCGGATAAGAAAAAAGGCCTAACGGAAAAAAGTTCAGCATGGCGCAACCGGTTTGCTGAAAACGGATTGGCCGGAGCACTCAAATCCAAGCCCTCGGCGTTTTACACTAAGAAGAACGCGTCCATGATTAAAATTGGTAACTTTGAAGATAACTTAGACATGCTGGCTGATGTCGATTTGGTCATCGAGGTCGTTATTGAGAATTTGAAAATTAAGCAGGATCTTTTTGCCAAAGTCGAGAAGATTGTGAAAGACACCTGCATTGTTGCAACAAATACATCAGGAATTCCCATTAAGGATATATCCGCTAATTTCAGTCCGAAGTTGAAGGAGCGCTTTCTAGGTATCCATTTCTTTAATCCACCGCGGTATATGAAACTTCTCGAGATTATTCCGGGTGAAAAGACGAAAAAAGACGTTGTCAATTTCATGGTAAAATTCTGTGAAAGCGTTCTCGGGAAGGGTGTTGTTATTTGTAAAGACAGGCCGAACTTCATCGGCAACCGTATCGGAAGCTTCGATATGTCAAATGCGGGCCATGTAATGTTCAGTAAAGGGCTCAAAATCGAGGAACTGGATGCTATTATCAGCAAACCTCTCGGAAGACCCAGCTCCGCAATCTTCGGAACGATCGACCTGGTCGGACTGGATACCGGCTATCATGTCAGCAAAAACCTGTACGATGCGGTGCCGGATGATGAAATGCGGGAATATTTCAAGCCCAATGAACTTATTCAAAAGATGATCGAAAATAAGTGGCTGGGCAATAAAACAGGCCAAGGTTACTACAAGAGAACCAAGGATGAAAAAGGAAAAAAGGTAAAGCTGGTTCTCGATTACAAGACAATGCAATATGTCGTTCCAACTAAACCAAAATTTGAATCCATAGAGGCCGCGAAAAAGACGGAAGGCGGCTTTGCCGATAAGTTGAAGGCTTTGTTCAATGGTACGGACGTGGCTGCGGAAGTCGCGCGCGAATACCTTTGTAGAAATTTCATCTATGCCGCCAATCGTGTTCCGGAAATCAGTAACACCATCATTGGCATCGATAACGCTATGAAATGGGGCTACAATCATGAAATGGGTCCCTTTGAAACATGGGATGCCGTCGGCGTTAAAGAAGCCGTTGAAGTCATGAAAAAATTAAAGCTCAAGGTTCCCAAGAAAATTGAGGACATGCTCAAAACGGGACACAAATCTTTCTATATGAAAAAGAAAGACGGCATATATTACTATAACTTCGCCAAAAAAGGCTATGTCAAGTTGGAAGAAAATCCAAAGATTATTTTGCTTCCTTCTCTGAAAGAGCGCAATAAAGTTGTGAAGAGTAATTCCGCCGCGACGCTGGTAGATATCGGTGACGGCGTCTGCTGTTTGGAGTTCCATACCAAGATGAACGCCATCGAAGAAAATCTTACGATCATGCTCAGCGAGAGCTGTGACATTGTGGAAAAAGATTTTGTCGGCATGGTTGTTGCCAACCACGCCACAAATTTTTCCGTGGGAGCCAATATTCTCATTGCCCTTGATGCCGCGCAGAAAAAACAGTGGGATCTTATCGGACAGGCTGTCGCGGCGCTACAGAACGCGAATATGAGGATGAAATATCTTTCAAAACCGGTTGTTACCGCTCCCGCCGGAATGGCGTTAGGCGGCGGATGTGAAATGGCTATACACGGCGCCAAATGCCAGCCCCTCGGTGAAACCTATATAGGCCTTGTAGAAGTAGGTGTAGGCCTTATTCCGGCCGGCGGCGGTGTGAAAGAATTGATGGTTCGCTGCACAGAGGGAATTCCTGACGGCGCAGTAGAAGACGGGATGAATCTCCAACAGATATATGCCAAAGTTTTCCAGAATATTGCTATGGCCAAGGTATCAACAAGTGCCGCCGAAGCCATGGAACTAGGTTATATTAGAAAGACGGAGGGAATCAGTCTGAGTAGAGATCAGCAAATATGGGATGCCAAGCAGGTTGTGCTGGGACTGGCCAAATTCTATAGAAAACCCAGACCGGTAATGATTCCCGTCATGGGCGAAAATTTCCGCGGTATGATTGACGCCGCACTCTATGGTATGCGCCAAGGCAATTTCGTATCCGATTATGATGTGCATGTTTCCAGAAAGGTCGGATATGTAATATCCGGCGGCGATTGCCCCGAAGGCACATGGGTATCTGAACAGGAGATTCTTGATCTGGAAAGAGAAGCGTTTGTAAGTCTTCTTGGAGAAGCTAAAACCCAGGAAAGAATCGTGCATATGCTCAATACGGGAAAACCCCTGCGCAATTAAGTGAGCATTGAACTATCAGTAGTGAATGCACTTTTTAACTTTGCATTGGCCACTGTTTGGAAACAGACAAAGAACATTTGACTTATTTTAAGGAGGAATATCATGCGTGATGCCGTAATTGTAGAATCCGTAAGAAGTCCCGGAGGACGTGCTAAAAGGGGAGGGCTGGCCTCTACCCGGGCTGACGAATATGGAATTCAGGTGGTTAAAGGCTTGATGGCAAGAGTGCCTAAGGTCAAACCCGAAGAGGTAGATGACTTGATTGTAGGATGTGCTTTCCCGGAACACGAAACGGGAATGAATTTGGGGAAAATTATCGCGCTGGGAGCAGGACTGCCCGAAAACACCAGCGGTATGACCGTCAATCGCTTCTGCTCATCGGGATTACAGGCAATCGCTGACGCCACAGCAAAGATAAGGGCCGGCTGGTCCGATGTTATAATTGCCGGTGGTTGCGAGACGATGTCCCATATACCTATGGGTGGAGCTTCACAGCGGCCTATGCCGGACTATCCGTGGGATAAACCTTACCCTTACGTTTCCATGGGGATAACTGCGGAAAATGTCGCTGCAAACTACAAGTTGACCCGGGAAGATCTGGATAAATTTGGAGTGGAAAGCAATCGCCGAGCTTACGAAGCCATTAAAGCGGGGAAATTCAAGGACGAAATTATTCCCATCCAAGCTTATAAATATAAAGTAAAAAACGGCAAGCGAATCAGGGAAAGCGTAGTTTTCGATATGGATGACGGAGTGAGATGGCCGACAACCCTGGAAGATCTAGCCAAATTGAGATCTCCCTTCAGAGCGGGGGGATCATCCACAGCCGGGAATTCCTCGCAGATGACGGATGGTGCCGCTTTTGCTCTGGTGATGAGTGCCGACAGAGCCAAGGAATTAGACCTTAAACCGTTAGCCAGACTGGCTTACTATGCCGTAGCCGGGTGTAAACCGGAAGAAATGGGAATTGGTCCGTCGGTAGCTGTACCGAAAGTATTGAAACTGGCCGGACTCAAAACCGACGATATTGATCTTTTCGAATTCAATGAGGCGTTTGCCTCCCAGGCTCTTTATTCCGTCAGGAAACTGGGTTTGGAAGAAAGATATTGGAAAGGTGACATCAATCCAAATGGTGGCGCTATCGCTTTAGGCCATCCGCTAGGTTGCACGGGAGCTAAGCTGACGGCTCAGATATTACATGAAGCAAAACGCCGCAATGCCAAGCGCTGCATTGTTACCATGTGTATCGGTGGTGGAATGGGGGCTGCCGGTATATATGAAATGCTCGAATAAAAAATAGTTCCTTCTAACACCAAGCAATAACTTCGCTCAATCTTTCCGTCATCCTCATTAGTGCAGGGTGACGGAAGGATTGGCGGCGTAAAATCTTTCCATTGTTTTCCCACAATCTAATTAAATCGTCTTGACAGAAACGTCATTCGGAATGTAACCTCTAAATGTAAGAGGGAGTAGATGAAAGCAGGGTTTATTCAGTTCTCACCGCAATTCGGCAAAGTTGATGCAAACATTGATAAAGCACTGGCAATGTTTGAAAAAGCCGATGCCGAGCTGATTGTTTTACCGGAGCTATTTAATACCGGTTATCTTTTTGTTTCTAGAGACGAAGCCCTTGAAATGGCCGAAGAAATTCCCGCGGGAAAAACGACAAAAGCTTTATCGTCGATAGCCCAAAAGAAAAAAATTTATATTGTGGCCGGAATTGCTGAAAGCGCCGGTAAAGATTTGTATAATTCTGCAGTTTTGATTTCACCCGCAGGTTATGTTGCCACTTACCGCAAAATTCATCTTTTTAATGAAGAAAAACTTTGGTTTCAACGGGGTAATGAATCTTTTGCAGTTTATGATATCGGTCAATGTAAGATCGGAATCATGATATGCTTCGACTGGTTTTTTCCGGAGTCCGCGAGAATATTGTCTTTAAAAGGCGCTGACATTATATGTCATCCGTCTAATCTTGTTCTTCCCTATTGTCAGGATGCCATGGTTACCCGATGCTTGGAAAACAATGTTTATGCCATAACTGCCAATCGCACCGGTCGTGAAGAAAGAAGCGGCAAAAATTTATATTACACCGGCAAAAGCCAGATAACATCTCCGGACGCACGTATCTTGCATCGAGCCGATGGCCAGAAAGATGAAATTGGTATCGTAGAAATTGATGTGCAAGTGGCCAGGAACAAAAAAATCAATAACTACAATGACGTGTTAGCTGATCGCACAGTAGAGTATTACCATGATTTGGTTAAAGCTGCAACTTGAGATATTCAGTAATAACGAAATTATTTTTTTGGTTACTCAACGAAAATACTTTTTTCACTTGAAATGAAGGATACTTTAAGCTATAGCAGACGGCATTTGGGCGGTTAACTCAGCGGGAGAGTGCTACCTTCACACGGTAGAAGTCACTGGTTCAATCCCAGTACCGCCTACCAATGATTTCTAGGGGTTAGCCATTTACAGTTATCCCCTTTTCTTTATTTGTGACCAAATTGCAATCGGTGCCCTGAAAAGTGCTGTTTTCCAGCTTGCAAACGGTCTCTTGATTTGAATCACAATAAGGCATGAGTTAAACATTTAATATCACCGCAGGTGATGAATAACCTAACTGCGTTTGAATGTATTTAATGTTTTCGCACTGGCTCAAAAGCAAACTTGTAAAAATATGCCTTAAATCATAAAATCTAATAAGTGGGATCCCAGCTTCCCCGCGCGTTTTTTCATCGAAGTCAAAGCTAATGGGCAAACCGGCTTTTCGGGTAATCTGCCCTGCGGCTTCATTTATCCTTAGTATTTCTCAGAGTGATTTTTGTGACTAATCCTTATTTGTTAATATTTTTTTAGTTTTTACGCCTAAAGCCCAAAGTAAATACCAATCTCTACTATGGCAATGTATTGCGCGTCACGCATGTTTATTCGATATCGTAATATGTTGTTTTTCTTCTTTAGTCTTATAACCTTATGCACTCCACCCCAACGTTCATTTATTGCCTTTTCATCACCATTTACAGCAAAGCGTTCCTCAGTCGCAAAATGAGCTAGATATTGGCGATTCCGGTCAAACAGTCGCACCATATACCTAAACAAAGTATGCCAACCGTCTGGTAAGCCTTCATTATCTGGGCTCTTTAAATCACAATCAAAACTTATTGTTACTATGCCCTTTTCATTATCAATAAACGCATGAGCATTAAGGATGCCAGCATTTACCATTGTAAAGCCATCTGTGTTAATGTCACATTGAACTTCTCTTCCGAATCTTGCTGCTCCAGAAGCTTCACCAGAAACCCGCTTGTCATCCGCGCAAGCCTCACTTATCATAGTTGCAAAACACACAATAGCCATCACTGCTACCAATAATTCTTTTCTCATTTTCATAACTATTGTTGTGACCTCCTAATAATATTTTTTAACGGCTATGATGGATTTCTCCTTGACGGCGTGCATTTCTGCATAACCATTATCATGCCTCCGCAATGAGTAATAGAGAATTATTGTGACCGAAATTATAATCATAATACCAAAAAACATGCTAAAAAGCGATAAACCAATAAAAAGGGAGTATCAAGAAAATCTTTGTTACTCCATTATCTTGTGCTGTCATATTATTGTAACATATTGATATAATTCATATTCACGTGGAAAAAGTCACTGGTTCAATTCCAGTACCGCCTACCATAAACATTAATTAGGATTAGCCTATTTTTGCTAATCCTAATCTTTTATTAATAATCATTTTGCAGTATATTCAGATTCCGGTTGTGTTTTATTTATCAGAAAAAACCATCCGAATGCGAAAAAAGTGAAAATGGATGATTAAAAAATGCTGGCATTAACATTATTAATACTGAAAATGCACGAACAAAACCAGTTATTGGCGTGGTTCTATATTTTATAATGACTAAATGACTACTTTCATAGTGGCAATGTATTTTTTACAAAGTTCGCGATAATAGTCAATGCCGGCTTTAGCCATTATTTTTTGGTTATCAGTGACATCATGAGTCACTACTGCCGGATTACCTGAAACATTTTTGCCGGTGGGAATGTGCATGCCCTTAGGTATCAGCGAACCCACTGCCACAAAAACATCTTCCTCGCATATAACATTGAAGAGAACAATAGCACCTATGCCGATTACGCAACGTGATTTGATTTGCGTGTCATGAAGCATGACGCCGTGGGCGATGGTGACATCTTCACCGATAGCAACAACAGAATCGGGGAAAACATGAATAACCGCATTATCTTGAATACTTGAACGATCGCCAATGCGAACTGGTCCAAAATCTGCGCGGATGGAAACACCGGGGGCAATTAAGCATTCATGGCCGATTTTTACATCACCAATTAAAACAGCGTTAGGATGGACAAATGAATCCGGCGGTACCTGAGGTCTTTTACCATCAAATTCATAAAGTGCCATAGTTTCTATCTTTCCCTGAAACTAATAAGTCAAAGAAATATTAACCGATCCGCCACGGCCTAAAATATCATGCAGATGGATATATCCTTTGAGCTCTTTTTTTTCGTTAACTACGGCGAATGCGGTAATCTCTTTTTTTTGCATAAATTCCATAGTCTGAGCCAGTGACACATTTTCGTCTATCGTCTTGGGATTGCGCGTCATCAGCTCATCTATAGTTTTACCCTCAAAAGAAATGCCTTTACCAATTATACGGCGTACATCACCGTCGGTTAAAATTCCCAGAAGTTTGTTTTTTTTATCGGTTATCAGGACGAACCCCACATTTTTCCGGTCGATTTCTTGTATCGCCTTCTGGGCAGGAACTCCAGAGTATATATGTGGAATTTTTCCTCCTGTAATCATAACCTCTCCGACTGTTTCTTTTAATCTTGCGCCAAGGCTTCCGCCCGGATGAAACTTATAGAAGTCTTTTTCTTTAAATTGTCTTTTATCAATAAGAGCTATAGCCAAAGCATCACCCATGGCCAAAGCAGCAGTAGAGCTGGAAGTAGGAGTAAGGCCAAAAGGGCAGGCTTCTTTTTCCACGGAAACATCAATAACGATATCGCTTGCTCGAGCCAAGGTTGATGACATATCACCGGTAAAGGCTATGACGGTAGCACCGATATGACGGACGGAATTGATAACCGGTATGAGTTCACGGGTTTCACCGCTATTGGAAATGGCTAGTAGAATGTCTTCTTTAGTAACAATGCCTAAATCGCCGTGGATGCCCTCAACAGGATGTAAAAAAAGCGCTTGTGTTCCTGTGCTCGTTAGGGTGGCGACTATTTTTCGTCCGATTAAACCAGATTTGCCGATTCCGGTAATGATTACTCTTCCTTTAGATTTGCAAATTAAATCCACAGCTTGGGAAAAGTTAATGTCGATTTTTTCAGTCAAATGCAAAATACTCTGGGCTTCTATTTTTAATACTTCTTTGGCGCGCTTGATTATTTCTTGATTTCGAGTCATATATTTATCCTAAAATGTATTCGCTAATTTCATGTTTTTGATAATGTTTGAAGAAACTAGCAAAAAATACCGGACAAAACAAGAATCATTTGCTCGATTTTTTGGAAGAAATTTTTTTATAAATTTGACTAGATTTTTGCAAAATTCGTTTCGCCGAGTATTTAAGCCAATGTACATATTGACCTTGGAGGCGGTTTTCTGCTAAAGGATGAGGCATTAAACCGAAGAGACAAAAAGATGAAAGCTATTTTTATATCCGATGCCCATTTAAAACGAGCCAGTGCTGAAAGATATGGCTGGTTGATTAATTTCCTGAATGACATTAAGGAAGGAATGGCTAGATCTCTTGTAAATTCGGACGAATTAAGCAAAGAAAAAGCATCTATTGATGCTCTTTATATCGTCGGTGATTTGTTCGATTTTTGGTTTTGCCAGAGGGAAAAAATTCATCCCGAATTCAAACTGATTATCGATAAATTAATTGAATTGCAAAGAACCGGTATCAGCATTCATTTAAGCGAAGGAAACCACGATTTTTTTATGGGAGAGTATTTTAAAAATATTTTAGGAATGGAAGTGTTTGATGAATGGGCAAGAGTAAAACTGGATAACCTGTGGGCTTTGGTCGCTCATGGCGATACAACCGATAAAACCAATATTAAATATACATTACTTCGGAAAGTATTGCGCAGTCGCGTATTTTATCAGTTTCAGCATTTTATTCCCGCATCGATTCGTTGGACGATAGCCGGCTTTAGTTCCGCAGTCAGCAAAGAAATGACTATAGAAAATGGCGATGCGCTGGTCGAAAAAATGTTTTCTTTTGCTCTAACCAAGTTTGGAGAGGATTATGATGCAGTTATCCTCGGTCATTGCCACAGACCTGTTTTGCGCCAGTGTATTGTTGCGGAAAAGAAGAAAACTTTTGTTACGTTAGGCGACTGGATCAGACACTTTTCATTTCTTTACTATGAAAACAACAAATTTTTTCTTAGCTATTACCGGCCGAGGTAATTAAATCTTCTTTTAGATGGCCTGTTATGAACATTAACAAAACAAATAATTAATTGGTATCTATAGGTAGTGGTTCATTTTGACGCCAAAATGAGTAACTACCATATCTATGAAAAACTGGACATATCTGCTGCTATATGCTAGGAAACCCAATCTTTTAGAGTGATAAATACCGGTATTAAAGTTTTCCCCATTTTTGGATTTGGCTGAATAGTGTTAGTTAGAGGATTGGACTTATGAATTTTGGAGGTATATATCCGGAGTGTTCACTTCGTGATGCTTTGTTTGTTGTCGTTCCTGTACCCTATGATCTGACTTCAACTTATCAACCGGGAAGCCGCCGTGGCCCCGCAACCATAATTGAAGCTTCGGCCAATATGGAGCTCTACGATGAAGAGTTGAAAAAAGAAACATATTTGTCCGGTATTCATACAACTTCACCTCTCGCTATTGATGCCCGTGGACCAAAAAATATGATTAATATTGTGCGTAAAAAAATTGCCAAAATTGTCGCTGCAAATAAAATACCCGTAATGCTCGGCGGAGAACACAGCATAAGCCTCGGTGCCGTTCAGGCCGTCAAAGAAAAATATCCTCGATTAAAGATATTACAACTTGATGCCCATGCAGACCTGCGGGAAAGTTATCAGGGAAGCCCTTACAGTCATGCCTGTGTGGCGAGAAGAATTGCCGAAATATGTCCTCTGATTCAAGTGGGTATCAGGAGCATGAGCAAAGAAGAAGCGGAATATTTATCGCAAAGCAATGTTAAAAGTTATAGCGCCGATTTTGTTTTAGAAAATAAGAACTGGTGTGACATAATTTGTAAGGATTTGCAAGGAGATATCTATGTCAGTATCGATTTGGATGTCTTTGATCCTTCCATAATGCCTTCCACAGGTACGCCGGAACCGGGCGGTCTTTATTGGAGTAATGTTTTACGTTTGCTGAGATCGGTTTCCAGCTCCTGCAAAATTCGTGGTTTTGATGTGGTAGAACTCACGCCGCTTCCCGGTATTGTCGCGCCGGACTTCATGGCAGCTAAACTTATTTATCGTTTTATGGGCTACATAACTAAGTAGCAATTTTCTGCCCAATCTCCTTCTGAATATAGCGAGTAACGGTATTTAGGAAAGACTTTATCAAAATAACTCCTTGACAAATATTGGAGATAATGGTGTAAAGTCGACTCTTTTTGAATAGCGCTGTATCGCGGGGTGGAGCAGCTAGGTAGCTCGTTGGGCTCATAACCCAAAGGTCAGAGGTTCAAATCCTCTCCCCGCTACCAAATAATTACAAGGGGTTCGAAGGAATTCTAGCCCCTTTTTCATTATCCTTAATAGTGATTTCCGACCTTTCCTTATGAAATAAAAACCCCGGATCGCTCCATTGTATTTAGGCCTATCACGGTCATAAAAAAGGCGGATGTCTTGCATCCGCCAATCAATACATCACTCGTATAATGATCGGCAACACACTCCATATTCTATGGTCAAAATCCTATTGACACACAAGATCATTCTTCATATACTCCCCCAACAAAAAGGAAGTTCTTATCAACAAAACATTTCTAAAAAGGGGGGTTCTATTATGAGTCGATCATTCTTATGGAAAAGTCTTATTGTAGTCTTTGGATGTGCAATTATTGCTTTTGCTGCCGCTGTAGGATCTGTAAACGCGGCTTCTGTGGGACAGGAGCTATCTAATCCTCAAATCAGAGATGCTGATGATAATCCCGCAACTATTCCAGATTTTGGTACTCATGTGATTGGGTTAACCTATGCCAATGTAGCTGCGGGTGATTTAGGTGATCCACTGTCTGATGTGGTCAAGGCCAAAAAATATGACAAAGCTGTCTACAGAGGATTGGGAGTTGCTAACCTGAAAGACTCACCTCTTCCCAATTTTTTGATTCGCAGCAAAATCAGGGATAAGATCAAGCAATATAACGCCACAATCCTAACCGATATTGATCTTACACTTCCCAAGGCTTGGGGTTTGGGCGATTGTAAAGATAAATCGGTATTTGTATTGATAGGTAAAGACAAAAAGATTAAATATTTAAAGTATACCGATAAAAACAGCCCATGGAGCAGCGCGGAAATCAACTCTGTCATTAAAATGATTGATGATCTATTGAACAAAAAATAGCATAATAATAATTATCCGAACAAGAGGCGGGGGGTTCGAACGCAGGGGACGGTTTTAAACAGCTTGCTGCATTTGATCCCCCGCATTTGTTTTGCAATGGAATAAAGGCATTTTGGCGGGAAAATGAAAAATTAAAAAAGCAAGCCGAATGATTAAATTTGGTTTGCGTACGAAGTTGAAATGTTGAAATAATTTTAAACGAGGATCAAGAAATGGATAGAAGTGAAATTTACCGAACTTTAGAAGAGGAATTTGCAAAGACCTTTATAAAGGAACTCATTCCCGGTATTCTTCATAATTTTGCCAATCCTCTAAATAGTATAATGGGGCGCTCTAAGCTGCTCCTTCGCCGTATCGAAGAAAGTACAAAAAAAATGGAGGAAATGTATCCGGAGGCGGCAGCGGGGATGAAAGAAGATTCACAGCGGATCAGGACGGAAATTCGAGCCGTAAACCAGGAATCCGAATTGTTCTTTGACCTGTTTAGAGATGTCTCCGGTAAATTTTATGCGTTGGACGCAAAGGGAGAAAACAGGATAAATCTTTCTCAATTATTGGCCGAAGAAATGCGTTTTTTCAATTTTTATTTGGATTTTAAACATGAAATAAAGAAAGATGTACAGTTGAATAACGATGTTCCCAGTTTTAAAGGCAATGCTGCAGATTTGTCGCTGGCTTTTTGGAGATTAATCCGGTTTGCGATGTCCAGAGCACTGGCAAGTAATTTGAAGGAATTTTATATAAAAACGGAACATGATAATAAATATGTCAGTGTGTTCATTAAGAATTCCGGTGTTGCATTGCCTGCTGCCGATATTGAAACTCTCATGGAAAAAATGGATTCAGGTTCACCGGATATGTCCAGTCCTGTTATTGATCGTGGCGTTTTACTTTCGTTTCTGATTTTGAATAAATATCAGCCACGAATCAATATGTTTAGCGAAGAAAACTTCAGCATAATTTCTATCGGTTTTCCTTATTTGTCCTTTAAGAATTAAATTAGGGAAACTTTGTTATCAATGTTATTTACCCATTGCCGAGATAATGTTACTGCCCGTAAAATTAACCGGGTATAAAGGTAAAAAATCAATTTAACTTCCGGATTCTAATCCATTCATTCAAAGCCTGCAGCGAGTTTTTAACGTAAAGAATGTTTTTTTCTTTTTTGTTGTATTTTATTTCAGGTAATTTCTCCAATAAACCGAAATTAATATTCATTGGCTGAAAGCTATCGGCAGATTCTGGGGATGTAATATAGTGGAGAAGAGCTCCAATCGCGGTTTTATGAGGAGGAGGTTGTAATTGTTTTCCTTCGATGAGAGCGGCGGTATTTAATCCGGCTAGAAGCCCAATAGCCGTTGATTCCGTATAACCTTCAACTCCGGTAATCTGACCGGCATAAAAAATATTTTCATTCTTTTTTAATTGTAGCGATGGAAGCAAAAGGGAAGGGGAGTTAATATAAGTGTTGCGGTGAATGCTACCGTAGCGGGAAAATTGGGCGTTTTCTAGGCCGGGAATAAGGCGAAAAATACGTTTTTGTTCCGGCCACGTTAGCTTTGTCTGAAATCCGACCATATTAAAAAGGGTACCGGGCGTATTTTCTCTGCGTAATTGAACTACAGCATAAGCAATCGAATTCGTTTTCGGATTTATTAGGCCTACAGGTTTCATCGGTCCAAAAGCAAGGCTTTTATCGCCGCGGGAAGCTAATACTTCTATCGGTAAACAGCCTTCAAAATGACGAATTTCTTCAAAAGGTTTCGGAGCGACTTTTTCTGCGGCAAGTAATTCCTGCCGAAAGAATTCATATTCTTCTTTACTCAACGGGCAATTTAAATAGTCAGGAGTTCCTTTATCATAACGGGATGCCCAAAAGACCTTGTCCATATCAATTGAATCCGCTTCAATAATTGGCGCTATGGCATCATAAAAATATAAATATGGACTCCCTAACATTGGGGAAATTTCTTGTGCCAGCGAATCGGACGTGAGAGGTCCTGAGGCAATTATTGTTAAAAAATCTTTCGAAATTTTGGTTACTTCAATTCTACTCAAAGTAAAGTTCCTTTGTTTCGTGAGCTCGCTCTGTACCTTTTGGGAAAATTTAATACGATCAACAGCAAGAGCAGAGCCTGCGACAACCGGCGTACTGTCAGCAGTTGCAATTATTAAAGAATTGAGCCGACGCATTTCTTCTTTGAGTAATCCCGTGGCATTATCTAGGCTATTGGATTTAAATGAATTGCTGCAAACTAATTCAGCCAGCGTATCCATTTTGTGGGCGGGAGAAAATTTTTGCGGCTTCATTTCAAAAAGATGGACGGCGTGGCCGCGCCGTAGAAGTTGCCAGGCCGCTTCACAACCGGCTAATCCGCCGCCGATGATCATCACTGCTTTGTTTTCAGCCATGCTTAATTTTTACCGGATTTAAGGCTATTCCTGACGTTCGGCGTTGCTTTTATAACCGCATTCTTTATTAGGGCAGGCTTTGTATGAACCCTTACCACGGGAGTATTTTTCAACCAGAAACGGTGCACCGCAATCGGGACATGCCTCTGCGAGAGGTTTATCCCAACTGGCGAAAGTGCATTTAGGATAGTTGGAACAGCCGTAAAATGATTTCCCTTTTTTAGTTCTTTTTTCGGTCAAGGACCCGGGGCAATCCTTTTCGGGGCATTTTATGCCCAGCGAGATGGCCATGGTACTTTTGCAAGCCGGATATGCTTCGCAGCCTAAAAATTTGCCGAAGCGACCCTGTTTAACAACCATACGTTTGCCGCATTTTTCACAAACCTTGTCCGAATATTCAACTTCTTCTTTGGCCAGATCGCCATTTTCATTGCGTTTAATGTTCATGGTGTTTTTACATTCCGGATAATTGGAGCAGGCGACGAATTTTCCGTTGCGTCCCCATTTAATGACCATAGACGAGCCGCATTTTTCACAAACCAAATCAGTTGGGGTTTCCTCTCTCTTAATGTTCCTCATTTCGTCTTTTGCTTTTTTTAATTCTTGTTCAAAAGGACGATAAAAATCGTTGAGAGTTTGCACGCGTTTGCTGTTGCCTTCTTCGATCATATCCAGTTTATTTTCCATATCCGCCGTAAACGCTATATCCAGCACTGTGGGGAAACTTTTGACTAAGAGCTCTGTGACAATTCCCCCTAATTCAGTAGGGAAGAATTTGCCTTTTTCCAGGCGAGCGTATTCCCTGTCCTGAATAGTGGATAATATGGCGGCGTAAGTGCTGGGGCGGCCGATACCCTTTTCTTCCAACTCACGCACGAGTGATGCTTCCGAAAAGCGAGGCGGCGGTTGCGTAAATTTTTGTTCCGTATTTAATTTAAGTAATTTCAATTGTTCGGCTTCTTTAACCTCCGGGAGAAGCTTTCCCAAATCGCCATTTTCTTCCTTTTCATCTTTGCCTTCCGTGTAAACAATCGTAAAGCCCGGAAATTTCAATACCTGTCCCTGTGCCCGAAAGAGGCAATTAGCGCCGGCAATATCAATTGTCGTTTGATCGAAAATAGCCGGATTCATTTGACTGGCAACGAAACGATTCCAGATCAGTTGATAGAGTTTGAATTCGTCATTGGATAAATATTCTTTAATGTTTTGCGGCTTATGAGCCATGCTCGAGGGTCTGATTGCCTCATGGGCATCTTGCGTCTTTTGCGAATTCTTATAGAAATGCGGCTTTGGCGGCAGATATTCCGGTGAATAATTATCCTTGATGTAACCGCGAACTTCGTCGAGTGCTTCATCCGCGATACGGAATGAGTCGGTTCTCATATATGTGATTAAACCTACAGAACCTTCACTGCCCAATTCGATACCTTCATATAATTTTTGGGCGACCATCATCGTTTTTTTTGCAGAAAACCTAAACCAGCGTGATGCCTCCTGCTGTAACTTACTGGTGGTAAAGGGCGGTGGCGATGAACGTCTTAACTCTTTTTTCTCCAGCTTTTCGACAATAAAAGAGGATTTTTTCAATGTATCGACCAGTCGATTAGCTTGTTCGCCGCTGACAACCTTTGCCTTTTTTCCGTCGATTTTGATTAACTTCGCTTCGAAGGGAGGAGGATTGCCTCCTTCAAATTGCGCCAGAAGATTCCAATATTCCTCAGGAATGAATTTGTTTATTTCATTTTCCCTTTCGCAAATCATTCTCACTGCAACGGATTGAACACGTCCCGCGCTCAAACCTCTTTTTACTTTATCCCAAAGAATGGGGCTTATCTGATAACCGACCAGACGATCAAGAATACGGCGGGTTTGCTGTGCCTCGTATTTATTGAAATCCAACTCCGAGGGATTTTTGATTGCTTCTAAAACTGTTTTTTTAGTAAGATCGTTAAACAGTACACGATAAATATTTTTATTATTAACGTCAACTACTTCCGAAATATGCCAGGCGATTGCCTCACCTTCACGGTCGGGATCAGGGGCGAGGTAAATATTTTCCGCAGTCTTGGCGGCTTTTTTTAACTCATCAATTGTTTTCTTCTTGGTTTCAATTACGTTATATGTCGGCTCGAAATTATTCTCCAGATCAATGCCCAAAACGCTTTTCGGCAGATCCTTAATATGTCCCATGGAAGCAACAACATTAAAATCAGGGCCCAGAAATTTTTTAATCGTTTTAACTTTTGTGGGTGATTCCACCACTACTAAAGAATTTGCCATAACCTCTCCTTTATTCGTGAGACTCAAATTTCAAAAACGAAGGGCATTGAAATTTGTAAGTCGAACAATCCCGCTGAAAGCGGAGGGTATAATAACACATTCTTAGGACGGAATTTTGGTCTGCTTCTTGTCCTAGTGTTTATAACCGTAATTCGCCGCACCCTATAAATGGAAGAAACTTATTTGTAAAGCTTTTTTATAGTGAAACTCCAATTTCAAGAGCAAAGCGTATTGAAATTGGTAAGTTGAACTATCCCGCAAAGCGGAGGGTATAAATCCAAAAATGGGCTTTGGGGTTCATACCCGTGGTTGTTTCAGGGAAAAAATTTTCCCCGGATGCTGTTTAACAATTCCTTTTAATTCCAAGGCCATCAAGGTGCTTAAGATGTCACTCGGCGATAACCCGGAAACGGAAATCAGCTCATCAACATGAATATGTTTACTGGAGATAAAATCAATAATCTGTTGTTCAATAGCGTTTAAATTTTTATTTTTCTTAACTGTTTTTGTTTGTTGAGCAGGAGCTGAAGTTGTTGGGAGTGGTTTTTTTTCTAGTTGGGGCCATATTTCCTCTATAATATCATCCGCATTTTCAATTAATTTGGCTCCCTGCTTGATCAATTTATTGGTTCCACGCGAACTTGCGGCATCAATACTGCCGGGTACGGCAAAGACTTCTCTTCCTTGTTCTAAAGCAAACCTTGCTGTAATGAGAGAACCGCTTTTTTCTCCTGCCTCTACCACCAGGACACCGTAGGACATACCACTAATTATGCGATTACGAGCCGGGAAATTGGCTGAGCGCGGAGGTGTGCCCAGAGGGAATTCGGAAATAACGGCACCGGTTTGAATGATATCAGCAAACAATTTTTTGTTTTCCGGCGGATAAACAACATCCAATCCACTGCCCAAAACAGCTATTGTTCTGCCCTGTGCAGCAAGCGCTCCACGGTGAGCCGCGGAATCAATTCCCCGGGCTAAACCGCTGACTATAGTTAGGCCTTTGCGGGCCAGCTCACTGCTAATCCTTTCTGTAGTATATTTGCCGTAGGTGCTAGCCATTCTGGAGCCGACTATGGCAATATTTATATCATCTTTCGTGAGAGAGCCCCAAACATAAAGAAAAGGAGGCTGGTCATAAATATTTATAAGTTTTGCCGGGTAATCGTCATCTTGATAAGTGATTATATTAATTTCGTTTTTCTTCAGGAACTCGAGATCATGGTTGATTTTGTCCCAGTCTCTAAAGTTATTGATATCAGACGCCATTTTTTTGGTAATTCCATTGATTTCTGTTAACTTGGAAGCAGGAGTTTTAAAAATAGAAGGTAGAGAACCAAACTTATCCACCAAGGTCGTAAAGGCAATGTTGCCGATTCCCGCGATGGATTTTAAAGCAATCCAATATTTTAAGATATCGTAATTCATAGTTGTTTGATCGGAAGCATAATTAGTAAACTCTATGCTTCCGAAAAGTTATCATGAAAAATTGCTGGCAAGTTACATCTAGTTTGCAAGTCATGTCAAGCATTTTGAACAATATGTCTATTTTAATGTAATGATAACAGAAAGATAAATAAACGAATTGCAATTGGACTTCACCCTGAACATTGATGACAGCCCTGATCAAGTTTAGTAAGAACTTCAAAATTGTTGCTTAAATTCAAGCTTTGAGCTAGTAGTCAATCAGCCATTTTTAAGGGGTATTTATGCTTTGGATAAAAAAATATTTTATTTTCATTGTTATTGCGCTGACAATTCTCCCAATTACCGTAACTGCCCAAGATAATACTGGACTTAAACGAAATGATCTTAACGGTAAAAGTCCTGGAAGTGAGACTGGAGATTTTTCACGCCCGGTTTTGTCAATAACACCGCGGGAATTTAGTTTGGGAACAATAGTTCCGGATGAGGCCGGTGCCGGATTATTTACACTAAAAAATATGGGAGCCGGCATTTTAAACTGGTCAACAAACGGGCCGGAAGGCTGGATTATATCGGAAGATGCGCCATTGATGGGTGTGGTGGAAAAAAAAGTAGATTATTTGCGTATTGAAATCAGGTTGCTGCCGAGTGAATCATTGTTGAATGATAATAAGTCAAATATTGCACTTTACAATGTAGAAATGAAATTAGAATCTGAAAATGGAAAACTTGTTTGCAGCAAGAATTTACCGGCTGGTACCCATAAAGAAGCAATTAAAATTAATTCTGCCGGCGGACTAAGAACGATCTTCGTCACGTTTTCCATAGTTTCTACTCAGGAAGCTGCTTTGATTAATTTAAATCCCTTGAGAATGGATATGGGCAGTATTTCGCCGGGAAAAACTGTTTCCAAAAAGATAAGGGTGACCAATAAAGGTAAGGAAATGTTAACTTGGTCGGTAGCGTTACAAAAACCTAAACGTGGTGAAAACCCGGCAACATTCAAAAAAGGCAGATATATATCTTTTGTCAATGATGAAGTTCGGGACAATGGGATTTATATCGTACCTGGGCATCTAAAAGAAATAATTGAGTTAATGGGCAGATGGACTGTGAGTGACGGCTATCCCTCGGGCGCGGAAGGTGAAAGCTCTATTAAACTCCGTTTTAACGGAACGGGAATAATCGTTTATCTGCTAGCTTATCCCGACGATGGCAAATTAACCATATATCTTGATGATCAATTAGTTCGTAATCGTAAATGGTTTAATGATCTAAAAGAGAAACAAGGAGAATTGACGGTTGCGGAAGGGCTTGTTGATGGTCCTCATGTTCTTACAATCGTGAGTAAAGACAGCCGTTTAGTATTTGAGGGTGTAAAGATACTGGGGAAAAATATAAGTCGTATATCCTGCAGGCAGGATGACCATAGTGCCTAATTCCGGAACGACAACCAGTCAAACTAATTATCTTAATGTTACTTTAAATGCCGGACAGATGACGCCGGGGTATTATGGGGATAATATCATATTCAATGCCAATGGCGGTGATGGGATGGTCGAAGTATTTGTAGAAGTGATACCCGATAGTGCACCAAGGGCTATTGATATTTTCCGGTATTCTAAAGGATTGGATTATTTATTTACCGCAAATCCTCAGGCAGAAACTGAAAAGATTAATAGAAATGATTATATTAAAGAAGGGATAGCTTTTCGGCTATTTGCACCGGAAACACCCGGGACAACCGGCTTTTATCGCTGGTATAATCCGCAAAAAAATGATCATTTTTATCATCATGATAATGCCGGAGGTGGGAAGAATCTGCAGGGATATATATTTGAAGGTTCGATTGGGCAACATTGCGACATCGAAGCTGACCAATACCAGAGAACTTTATCGTTGGTATAATCCGGCAAGCGGCCGTTATTTTTATACAACGGATCTCCAAAGCGGAAAATGTTAGAAAAAAAGGATACAGGTTTGATGGTATCGCCGGTTATGTTAAATAACAGATAAGTTTTAATCCATTCAGAAAAGTATTTCAGATTAATCTTGACAAATAATAGCAGAGAAGATAATAGGCTAAGTCTTTTTTATGCATAGGTTTTAATATTTGCGCCTGTAGCTCAGCTGGATAGAGCAACGGACTTCTAATCCGTGGGCCGAGAGTTCGAATCCCTCCAGGCGCACCAAGGCGAAAATGGTGGGTGTAGCTCAAATGGTTAGAGTGCCGGGTTGTGGCCCCGGAGGCTGAGGGTTCAAGTCCCTTCACTCACCCCATATTTTTTGATTTGAAAATAAGCGCCCGTAGCTCAGCTGGATAGAGTCGCAGACTTCGAATCTGTTGGTCGTAGGTTCGAATCCTACCGGGCGTACCAGAAAGAATATAAATAAAAAGGGATGTTCAAAAGCTTGTCCCGTACTTGATACGGGATGACCAGATGCAAGGCACCCGAAAATATGAAGAGTGAGCCGTACTAAATGTACGTCGCAGCGACGAATATTGAGGGTAACGCCGGTGAACAAGCAGATGGATATTTTTCAACCATTCCCGTGAGAGGGCCCTTAGCTCAGCTGGTAGAGCAACTGACTCTTAATCAGTAGGTTGTCGGTTCGATCCCGACAGGGCTCACCAAAAATACGAGGCATTGCGAAATTTACGCAATGCCTTTTTATTTTAATAGGACAACTTATTTTATGCGGGTTTCCCGGTATCATGAAAAGCTGTTTGATTGTTCCAAGGCCTGTGCTTCCGGATTCTGTTCATAGAAACAACTGGGTTCGTATATCCAACCAGCAGACAGCCGCTGTTCTTCCTTCTTCAGTGTAAAATAGGCGAAGCTTCCCAAGAGAGGCGCAAGGAGGCGTGTTTTCCATCCGAATGTGGCATAAATATCCATCAGTAATTTAACTGCTTTATCTTGAAGCGGTTTATTTTGGCGATAAAATTTCCGCATAGCCCATACAGCACCGGCATACATCGAACGAACCGGAGATACCTCCCAGGCAATACGTTTCCGAACCCGTTTGCTGGGATGATCCTTGTGCATCTGCCATCCGTTGAGCAGCACCCTGATCAGGCGAAGCAAGCTGGGGCCATTGACTTTATAGTCATGTAAAAAAGCATCCAAAAGATATTGTTCTTCCTTGCCGTCTTTAATATATGGATGGAGATAATTAAAGCGGTATTGTCCGTGGCCATCTGCATAGGAAAATTCCGCTTCGGGCAATAGCGTGCCATCTTGCCTATGCTTTTCATATAGAGGGGTGCCCGGAATGGGTGAGTAAAGCATGAATTGGTGAAAAACAGTTTCGTGGCTGGTGGCATAATCAATAATCGCATCTATATTTTCAGGGCTGTGGTTTTCCAGTCCAATGATTGAGGAACCCAGGACACGGGTACCATTAGATTGCAGAAGTTTAACCAGGGCGCGTGTATCTATTCCCTTTAGTTTATCGTAGGTGCTCTCTTCCCCTTCCATCCCCATCCATATCCAGCCGATACCCAATCTCACCAATTGATCAATGGTATAGGATTGCACAACCCTGGCGGAGGCGAACACGAATATAGCCCAGCTTTTATCGTTTTTTTCCATCAGCTCCAGTAATCTGAGCGCTCTTTTTTTGTGGAGGAGAAAATTTTCATCCAGGACAAAGAAGGAGTGCACCTTGAGTTTTTCTTCTATTTTGCACATGACCTCAAACAGTTCATCACCTGTCTCATAAAAATTGATGAAATTGCCTTTGCCGCCAAACAAAGCCGAAGTAGAACAGAAATTACATCCGACGGGACAGCCGACAGAGGGGATCAGAATAGCCGCAATGCCGCCCGGTCTATGGCCCAGACGGACACCCATCATTCGCCCGCCAAATCCGGAAAGGGTTATGGGATGTTTGATGGGAGCCTTGTCATCCTGTCCGAGATAACGCTGAAACCACCGGATACCCTCGCCGCGAACAATAATGTCCGCATCAATCATCTGATCAAGACCTTCTTTGTTGGTGATATGCCCGCCGATGATGATCTTGGCTGCGGGCTGATGCTGCCGGATCAATTCGCTCATCTTTTTGACCTTGCCGACGTTCGGGAGAATAGCGCTGATACCGATAATGTCGTAGCTACAATGGCTTATTTCTTCAATGAAGCCGTCAAGTGTGGGAAAATCCATGAGTGTGCAAGGTGCTTCAAGATTAGCTTGAATCATCATCAGACCGAAGGAGCGGTGAAACATGCGCAGGGAAAATCCACCTTGAACCCGGGTTACCTGATTTTCATAAAGTTCCATCGGGTTGATCTTCCGGCTTCCGTATTCGTCATCTTGGGCATAGGGTCCAAAGACACTCGTCAGCAGAACACTGGCTTTGGTTCCGAGTGGATGGACTGGTTGATTGCGATTAATCATGATAATCACCCTATTTATAACTTAACTCCTTGTATATAAATATTATATCTTCTTCAGGCATGTCAATAGAAATTGTCTTATGTAGACTGTATTAAGACGGTTCAAAATCTGTCTATGGGGCTACTATGCCGTGCCTTCCTTAAAATATTGATGTTGAATTTCTGTGCAAAAATATTATAATAACTCCCAATATTTTCTGCGACGCATCCTACCTCAGCGAACCCAATGCCAGATCACGAGTCGGAGGATACTTCTACTTGGGCAACACCAACGAACCAGTCGACAACCCTACCCCCAATGGACCCATCCATGTTGAAAGTAGGATCCTCAAAAACGTCATGGCAGCAGCCTCAGAGGCAGAAATAGGAGCCCTCTTCCACAACTGCCAAGAAGCGGTCCACTTCCGCCAGATCCTCCTCGAACTCGACCGCCCCCAACTGAAACCCACAACGATCATCACAGACAACTCCACAGCTGATGGCTTTGCCAACAAACGCACCAAACTCAAGCGATCCAAGGCCATGGACATGAGATTCTACTGGGTCCAAGACCGAGTTGAACAAAACCAATTCGGTGTCCGATGGGCAAGCGGCAAAACCAACCACGGTGACTACTTCACCAAACACCACCCACCATCCCACCACATCAAAGTCAGACCAACCTACCTATACACCGGTTGCTGTGCATGCGAAGACTGCACAGAGCCAAGCACCTGACTGTAGGGGTGTATTGATCCGGGATCCGGGACTGCCAGTCCCGGGTCTCCACCGTATCCGTATCCAGTCATTCACTAGGACCACTTGCAGTAGTAGTAGAGTAGAGTAAAGCTCACTATTAAGCAAGTCGCTTTATCTATCATTAGCCATGGCATCAAGGCACTCCTCAGCACCTTCGTCTCCACCCAACAATTAAATTCGGGACTAATCTCGTATCAGCAGCCACGCAAGGTAGGGGACCCGAGCCAACCTGTGCATGCACAAAGTCTATATCATCCTTTTATACCACACTTATGTGTTGCGCAATGGAGGTCCTCGTCCTCGTCATGGTCATACGACTACTGGACGAGTGTGGCTGCTGTAGAAGGGATTACGACTGCACAACAGGATTGTGCATATTATCTTCCGATGGATCGCTGCACTCCCGTAAGGCGTATTCTTGGCATGGCCAGGGCACGAATTGAAGATCCCGTTGTTGCATGACAGCGTTGTAAGGGATAGCTAATAATGATGACCACAGGCTGTCTTCATGAGCAACAAGCGCACTACAAGTACAAGTGAAGGTACAACGAACTGCAATGGTACCCGAATTATTGTTGAGATACTATTGCAGGCTGCGAAACAACACTGCCAGCCTAGCAGGATAGCTTCCATAGCTTGCTATCCCTTGAGAACTTCGGGACCGTCATCATCATTCCTGTTGGGGGTTCTTTGAGTTTTTTGTTGACTGCCCCATCCACCCTGTTGGGATTCCTTGCTGTTTTGGTATCGCTGCTCTTCGTCTCCTTCAAAGGCTCCTAGATCGGCTTCTTGTCCTCTTGCGGCACGCTTGCGTTTGGCCGGCAATACGACTTGATCAATCAGTCCGTATTGGACAGCTTCATCACTGCTCAAGTAAAAGTCTCGTTTGAGATCTTGCTGAATTTTGTCAACCGGCTGTCCCGTCAACAAGGACATTTCCTTCTCCATTCGCTCATTCCATTTCTTGACATTTCTGACTTCCAATGCTATATCCGTGGCTTGTCCTCGGAAGGTTCCTTCCAAACCGATGCGTTGCAGCATGAATCGGCTGTTGGGCATGGCCCGTCGTTTGCCCTTGGTTCCGGCGGAACAGAGAAGTGCTCCCATGCCCGAACACAAGCCCAGGTTGAGCGTGTCAATTTCGCAATTTTCTCGCGTCTGCAAGAGCAAGTCGTAGACGGCCAATGCGGGACGCAATGAGGCCCCTGGACAATT
>CAVXLI010000013.1:0-28767 GCA_963762595.1 uncultured delta proteobacterium | reverse complement strand
GGAAGAATTAAGAATCGGCGATACAATTGACTGGCTTGCAAGATCAACTGAATTGAATCTTAAAAGCGTTATGCTGCCGGAAGTATTGATGAAGAGGCGCATTCATAAAAATAATCTTGGAATTGCTCAGCGTGATCAGCGTATAGGATACATTCACGCATTGAAATCGGCTTTGGACAGGCGCCGCAAGAAAGGATAATATTTGCGGTTATATTTTCTCAACAAGTAACCCTTGTCAAGTAGCGCAGAAAAGATAATAATGAATTCATTGGAAACATCTAAAAAAAGGATTTTAATAACAGGTGCCGCGGGGAAAGTGGGAACACTTATTACCCGACATTTACACGGGCAATATGACCTTCGCCTAACAGACATCCAAAAACCGTTCCAATTATCAGGCTGCGATTTTCATCAGGTGGATATTTGCGATTACAATGCTTTCAGGCCTTTGTGCGAAAGGGTTCATATGGTAGTTCATCTGGCGGCAATCGCAGACGAAAATTCATCATGGGAACCTTTGCTTCAGAACAATATCATCGGCTTATACAATGTATTTGAGGCAGCCGCGGATGCCGGTTGCAAGCGCATGATATTTGCAAGCAGTATTTATGCTGTTGACGGTTATCCTGAAAACGTAGTTGTGCACACCGGTATGCCGGTGAGACCGCCGACTCTTTATGGCGCAACCAAGGCATTTGGGGAAGCTCTTGGTTCATTCTTTGCTGACCAGCGTAATCTTCCCACGATATGCCTTAGACTGGGCTGGGTTTTAGAAAGCAATCATCGCCATATGAATAAAAATAACCGGTCTCTTAATACGATTATAACCTACGATGACGTAATCCGTCTATTTATCGCGGCTATTGACGCGCCGGAAAAGCTCCGTTTCGGCATTTTTCACGGCCTGTCCAATAACCGCCGTAAACGCCTTGATATTCAAGATGCCACTGATATTATTAACTATAACCCCCAAGATGATGCCTACAAGTTGGCAAAAGCCAATACAATGAATAACAAGCCCCGTCGTTTCCCGGATATCACCATACCCAGGCTGGTGAATTATATAAAAAAGCGTTTTTTACATCGATAACTTTTACGAGGAGTAATTGACCATAATGTTTAGGAAATTCAAAACATGGGCTGCCACAGTGTTGCGAACCCGATTGTTGTATCCGCTCTGGGCTGCCAACATACTGACAACCAGATTATTTTATCCGCTAATGCGCGGCGGTGACTGCAACGTGCTTTCATTTGATCCACTCATCATCTATGTAAAAGACTGGGTCATCCGTAGTCAACCTTTCGCTCTGCTTCCGGTTCTGCGACAATACAATGATAGAACCGTACACATGCTCGTTAGTTTGTCATGGAACCACGACGATCCATTGCATATTAAGCAGTTGATACACTGGCAGATGCAACATTTGAGACGGTATCCACGCCATAAGATAATCTACATGTCCAACAGTAATGCGGAGTACAACATGCTGGTCTCTTCAGGACTGAAGGCTGTCTTTGTGAGCAGCAACGCCTTTGTGAGTCCGGCTATTTTCAAACCTGTGCCGGAATCGGAAAAACGTTTCGACGCGGTGTATGACGCCCGAATTAACCCTTACAAGAGGCATATGCTTGCTACCGAAATCAAGAGTCTCGCGTTAATAACTGCGCGCTCTCCCTCCAACCATGACGAGTCCTACATCCGTTCGGTTATGGATATTCTTCCGCAAGCGTACTTTTTCAACAATCCGCTTAGCGCCGACTACAAATGGATGAGTCTCTCCGATATCAACACTGCGATCAACCAATGTCGCGTCGGTCTTTGTCTGTCGGCTGTAGAGGGAGCGATGTATGCAAGCATGCAGTACCTTCTGGCGGGATTGCCTGTTGTCTCCACACAAAGTCGCGGCGGCAGGGACGAATTTCTCTCCGGAATATGTGCGTATCGTCGCCGACAACCCTGAAGCGGTCGCTGCCGGAGTCAGAGAGATGTGCAATTGTCCTTTAACTGCAGAGGAAATCAAAAGCCGTACTCTGGATAAAATTGAACAACATAAAAAGCGATTTTTCGAACTGCTTGACTCAATTTGCTCCGACGATGGCTGGCGCGCCCAGATGCGCCTCCGGTGGGATTCCTGGGCATACCGTCCCGCATCTATAGTCAGGCCGTCCGTCATTACCAAACGTATTGAAACCGCAGCAATCCACTAAAGGGAATTTCTTATCAATCAAAAATGACTTGTTTGTATTTTGCGACAGAAAAGGAAATTATCTGGTCAATTCAAAATCTAAGATTGGAAATTTGCTTCAATAAGCCCACGTGACTCTATGAGAAGAATTTTGTGCGATAAATGACACAATATAAGATACCGGAGGACTTCCGGGAATCATGCGAAGAACTCCTGAAAGGTGCTCATATCCAAATCCATAAAATAAACAGGCGTATTGAGTATGTTGTACTCTGGCTCTTTTGCTTCCTTGGACATCTTGGCCTTGACTCTCCGCTTTATTGGAAATCTCGTTATTGAAAACCATTGCCATTGTGCTCATGATTGGATATGATATTTTATCAAGGTATACAATGCTTATTTGAAATACCATATAATAATTGACAACTAAGTGACGAGTGCTAAACTTTGCCATAATAAACACTGCAGGCACGCAGAGTAAGCAAAGCTGATATGCCGCATGAACGGTTGATAGTCCATCGCTGACAAACTGTACATAAATCAGCTCGAAATTAACCTATGCTATCTCGATTAAAAAGAATAAATTATCTTATTGGCAAGTCAGGTCGATTTAAGTTTCTTGCCCTCTTGGCCTTGATGTTCGTAAATTCACTGCTGGAAATGGTTGGTGTTGGGATTATTCCGGTTTTTATTGTCACTATATCTGATCCGGATGTGATTTTGCAGCATAGATTGGCCACGCCTATTGTTGATCTGCTTAATATAACCACCTCTAAAGATTTGATGATTTGGGGGTTTGTTTTTATGGCCGGGTTATTTATTGTGAAAACCACTTTTTTTAGCGTGCTGATTTATATAAAAAACAGAATAACATATAATGAACAATTGCGTCTGGGGAGTCGCTTGTTTAAAGCGTATATGAATGCGCGCTACCCCCTTTTTTTAGACCGCAATTCGGCCGAATTACTACGAAATGTAACAAGCGAAACAAACATCGCCGTATCAGGAGTGGTTATCCCCTTTTTACGAATTGTAATGGAGGGGCTTGTGCTTTTTATGATTGTAATTTTATTGTTGAAATTGGAGCCCGTTATCACCGTGTTATCAGTTATCGCATTGGGAACAGTTGGCTTCATTTTCATTCATATTACCAGGATAAAAAATAAAGCCTATGGGGCAGAAGAACAACGACACCGGGTTAAAATGAATAAAATTGTATTGGAGGGTATATCCGGCATTAAAGAAGTAAAAGTGCTTGGTCGTGAAAAGAGCTTTCTGAACCATTATAATTTCAGCGCTGTGCGGACAGTTATGGCTCAAAGGTATAAACAAATATTACAACAGCTACCTAAACCGCTTATGGAAATTACAGCAGTTTTTATGATGCTGTTCATTGCTTTCATGCTGCTGGTGATGGATAGAAAAGTCAGTTCGCTTGTTCCTGTCTTGACTCTTTTTGGAGTGGCTACTGTGCGACTTCTGCCAGCATTAAGAACGATCATAGCCGACTATACCGATATTAGGCATAATATATACGCGATTGATCCTATATACAATGACTTGAGACTTCTTGAGGATGATGTCAAAAGGCGGCCGGAAAAAGAAAAAGCAAAAGCGTCGGGCTTCGATCCTTATCCGTTCTTTTCAGAAATTGTTTTTGATAATGTAAGTTATTGTTATCCGCATGGTAATGCTGAAGCCGTGAGTAATATTAGTCTGAAAATACCCAAGGGAGCGTTGATAGGGCTTATCGGGTCGTCCGGTGCCGGTAAAACGACTATAGTAGATATACTTTTGGGATTACTTGAACCTCAGCAGGGGCGGGTATCGGTAGACAATCAGGATATATATGACGAAATCCGTCGTTGGCAGATGAATTTGGGTTATATTCCCCAATTTATTCATTTGAGCGACGATACCATTCGCAAAAACATTGCATTTGGACTTCTCGATAATGAAATTGATGAGTCTAAAATAAAGCAGGCATTACATGCGGCCCAGCTTGAGTCGCTGATAAAGGAACTTCCCGAAGGCCTTGATACGATAGTGGGCGAAAGAGGAGTGCGCCTTTCCGGTGGGCAGAGACAACGTGTTGGCATTGCACGGGCATTATATAACAACCCCCAAGTACTTATAATGGATGAAGCCACATCGGCGCTGGACAACATCAGCGAGAGATTCGTTATTGAGGCCATTGAAGGTCTGAAGGGTGACAGAACAATTGTAATGATTGCTCACAGACTGACGACGGTTCGAAATTGCGATATGATTTATATGATTAACGAAGGTTCTATATTGGGACAGGGCAATTATGATGACTTATTAAAGAGCAGCAGCAATTTTAGGAAAATGAATCTCGTGGAGAAGTAAACCGAATCATAGTATATAATTCACATTTTTGTCTTGTCATATCCATACTATTCCTGGCTTTTCCACTAAATTCAATGATAAATCTGTATATTTTCTTCAATCAAAGCAGAAAGGTGTAACTAATTTGTAACCATCTTAACCTAAAATAAACTAACATAACCGAACATAATCCAACTTGGCTCTTTAAGTTTCTGATTTTTAAATATTAAAAATGATGGGAAACCGTTCTTTTATTACTTACGTTTCCTAATCCGTGTGCCGCGCGTTCGACTTGCGCCAGGGGCACCAGTTAATCATTATTCATTTTTTCGAGATTTGTAGCTCGAACACCAATTAGTCTTACTCGCTTATTAAGGTCAATACGCTTAAGACAGGCAAAAGCAGCTTTCCGAATTTCTTCTTCGGAATCTGTATAATCAGCCATCGTTTTTGCTCTGGTCAGAGTCTGAAAGTCGCTGAATCGAATTTTAATAGTGACGGTCTTCGCGCTATATCCATCGTCTTGTATATCAGTCACAACTTCCTTGGTCAGTTCCGCGAGCGTCCTGGCGATAACCTGCCAGTTTTTTACATCTTCCTGAAAAGTAGTCTCGCGGCTGATTGATTTCGGTTCCCAGTGGGTAATCAGCGGGCTGTCATCAATTCCCCGCGAAGCGTCATAGAGGTATTGACCATAGGAATTGCCGAAATGTTCAATGAGTGTTTCTAACGGTGATGCCGCGAGCTGTCCGATGGTTTCAATCCCGATATTTTTCAGATACGCTTCCGTCTTCGGCCCGATTCCGTATAATTTGCGGATGGGTAACGGCCACAGCCGACTTTCAATGTCAGTTTCATTGAGAATGGTCAGGCCGTCCGGTTTGTGCATATCGGAGGCGATCTTGGCCAGAAGCTTGTTCGGCGCTATGCCGATAGAACAGGTCAACCCGGTTTTTTCTTTAATTCCGGTTTTAATCCTGGCAGCGGTATTTTCGGCTGTCTCTGCCAGCTCGGATACGTCCAGAAATGCTTCGTCGATGCCGGCATTTTCCATGACCGGTGTAATTGCAAATAAAACAGATTTGAATTGCTGGGATGCCGCAGAATAAGCTTCATAATCTACAGGAAGGAAAACAGCGTGGGGGCAGAGTTTGTAGGCTGTCCTCAACGGCATGGCCGAATGAATACCGTATTTTCTGGCTTCATAGTTAGCTGTCGAAACAACCCCTCTCGTATTGGGGTTTCCACCGCCTCCGATAACGACGGGTTTGCCGATTAGCGCCGGATTTTTCTTTTCCTCGACCGCGGCGAAAAAAGCGTCCATATCGATGTGAATAATTCTTCTTTGCATATCGAACTTAGAATATCATTTCTCCAAATATTTTAGTAGAGTGAAGTTGATAATTTTGATGGCGGTTTAATTGTTCTTGACAGAAAAAATTGATTTTCATATACAAAGCACGTTCCTAAAGATAGTATTTATCGAAAAAATAACAGTATAACTATTAATTATGAATAATCTTTTTCTGAGTTTCTTAGTAGCAATCCTCGTGGCTGGCGGTCTCGTAGCTTTAAGCCGCTCATTGCGCATGGAGTTTTTCCTACACAATATCTTCCCGCTTGTACCTCTTTTCTACGCGATTGTTTACGAACTCCTCGAAAGAAGAAAAGCGGAAAAGGAGAAAGCTGTTCATCCGGCCAAGGCCAAAAAAGCGATGAAAACCGTGCATGGCCAGGATTTTCGAAAATATTACCGCCCGTAGAATTTTCACTGCCATTGCCGTCAGCCTTGTCATCAAGATTGTCTTCGAAATCATTTTTTTGATTCTTTATATTCAATCCGGCAGAAAAATCTTTTGCTGATCTCTATGGCAGCTTCGGCATCGAAACCATCGGCAAATTCATTAAGGGCGATCATCCCTGGCTTTCGGGAAATGAAGGGTTTTATCTTCTGTCGCTGCTCGCCGTCATTACCAGCTTGGGTACCGGCCTCTGGATCGGATATACTTCGAAGGGCAAGGCCATCCTTGAGGGTGTGTTCGTGGGTGCTGCCGTCACTGTGATTACCGCTGTAACCAATATGTTGATCCTTTATAGAGAAATTGAAGAAGTGGCAAATCAAATGGCCAGATCCATGGGCTACGGTATGCGCATCGGATTCGCCGTTGTACTTGCCGGTCAGGTACTCCTTTATGGTTTCTGGGCGGGCATCGGTCAGATGGCGAAACTCAAACGTAAGAAAAATTGGCTGCGATCAAGAAATCAGTGAAAAAACCACACCGAGAAGAACTCACATCGATCAAAAAATCAGTTAAAAAATCAAAGAAATAGCAGAGATTTCTATTGGAAAATTAGATTTTCCAGCGATCTTAGATGGCTTTATGCCATCTTGGAGAAACCCTTAGTTAGGATAAAATATAATTTCGAGTACAGATTGATTCTTAGATATTGGCTACAAAATTTTTATATTTGTTTCTTCTTGAAGACTTAAGTTGACGAATTTTTATAAATATGCCAAATTCCCTCTCGAAATATTCGAAAATAAGGGGATATTTTATTAATGGCGCCAGAAGCAAATAGTCGGAACCTCTCCCAAGGCGAAGCAAAGAGACAGTTGGGCATATTGTTGTCATGGCCATTTTCTGTTATCGGAAAGGAAGTAATCAGCTGGATCAGCATTTTAGGCTCCGCGACAGTTTTCCTCTTTTTGGCGCTGTGTAAGGACCTTCCGGCCGAAGCAACTATCCAAGATAGTTCAGCAACTCTATTACATCGGAGCAAGATCAACGACAATCATTATGCTGGTGAGCGTGTTTACCGGCATGGTTCTAGGCCTGCAGTCTTACCACGCCCTGGTTAAATTCGGAGCTCAGGGAGCAGTCGGCACCCTGGTATCCCTTTCTTTGATCAGAGAATTGGGGCCGGTTCTTACGGCCATCATGATTACGGCCCGGGCAGGCTCCGCTATCACGGCCGAAATCGGTATCCAACGAATTTCCGAGCAGATAGACGCCTTGCACACCATGCGCATTGATCCGCTCAGTACATCTCATCAGTCCGAGAATTAGCGCGGCTATTATCAGTTTTCCCATACTCACCACCGTGTTTGACCTCATCGGCATCATCGGCGGCTATATCTCCGGCGTTGTGCTACTTGGGCTTAATTCAGGTGTCTATTTTCACAGCATTCAGGCCAACGTTGATATGAAAGATATTACCGACGGTTTAATTAAGGCTATAGTTTTTGCGGTTATCGTTGCCACTGTCTGCTGTTATCAGGGCTATTTTGCGCACATGCGCAAAGATAGCCATGGCGCCAAGGCCGTTGGTCTGGCCACCACCTCGGCTGTAGTGATTTCATGTGTGCTGATTCTGGTTTCGGATTATGTGGTGACTTCGCTTTTAATATAGAGAAACTTATGAATACACCGTTGATTGAATTTAAAAATGTTACCAAGCGCTTCGGAGAACGCACAGTTCTTGAGAATGTTAATCTTCAAATATATGAAGGAGAGGTTACAACTATAATCGGTCTCAGCGGTGCGGGCAAAAGCGTGCTTCTCAAGCATATAATCGGACTGCTTAAGCCTGACGAAGGGACAATTCTTTTTCGGGGCAAACCAGTCAACGAAATGAAAAAAAAGGAAATTAATGACGCGCTCTCGCCAAATGAGTTATATGTTTCAGGGCAACGCTCTTTTTGATTCCCTGACCGTCTATGAAAATATTGCCCTGCCCCTGCTGGAAACAACGAACCTGAAAAAAGCTGAAATTGACCAGCGGGTTATGGCGCAGAATCGAACAGACAGAACTGACCGAAGCATCGCACAAGTTTCCTTCGGAACTATCCGGAGGCATGCAAAAACGAGCGGCCCTGGCGCGCGCACTGATAACCGATCCGAAAATGGTTCTCTTTGACGAACCAACAACCGGCCAGGATCCTGTCCGGAAAAACGCGATTCTGAGCATGATTGCCCAGTATCAGAGAAAATTCGATTTTACGGCGATAATGGTCAGCCATGAAATTCCGGATGTGTACTTTATTTCCAACCGGGTTCTCGCCCTTTATGAGAAAAAAATTGTTTTTCAGGGAACGCCGGAAGAGCTGGAGGAATTTTGATCATCCCTTCAACGATGAAGTTATCAGCAGTCTCGAAGGGCTGCAGAAAGAATTGACCGGTCTTTATTCCAGACGACAATTTAAAGTTCTCAACATCGCTCAGATTGAAACGTAAAAAATCAGGTGAACATAGCTATTGTGGTTTTTACGCTGGTCGGATGTTAACTCCATTATCTCCCACTTAGGTCCTGATGTGGTGCATGAAGCAATAAGACGTTTATGGATTTACATTGATAAACACTTTGGCGTTATCGGTGGTTTTTCTACCCGTCTAAAGACCAGTGAAATTGTCACAATGCTTCCCTATTCCGATATTGCGAAGCGCAAAGCATTTTGAAAGATTTTATTGAAGATTTTCAGGGACAGGGAATTAATGATATATGGAACTGGGCAGGCGTACGCAGACTGGTAGCGATGTCCGGTCCGGTAACGTTTACCATTGTGGCGGGAATTGCCGAAGGAAAGCCCATTGCCGAAATAGATTCTGTTATAGACTTGGCAAAATCTAAGCAAAAAGAAATTTGGACGGCTACGATGTGCCGTAGAGGAGTGAACATATGAAAAAATATAAGATAGAAACAATAGTCGGAATTTTTGTCTTTCTGGGACTTGTCTGCATAGGATACATGACCGTTAAACTCGGGCAACGTTTCTTTTTTGGAGATGATTCCTATCCGATTGTTGCCAAATTTATTTCGTGTAACCGGCCTGAGAATCGGTAATCCCGTGAATATCATTGGCATTGAGGTGGGAAAAGTGAAGAAAATAACCATGGATCAGGAAAATCAGAAAGCGGTTGTTGAAATAAAGATCAAAAAAGGTATAAAGATTTATGATGACGCCATTGCTTCTATTAAAACAGAAGGTCTGATGGGTGATAGGTATGTCAGCATTGATCCGGGCGGCGCCGGTGAATTGCTTAAGGAAGGTGATGCAATTATCGAAACGCAGGCGCCGGTGGATATAATGAACTAATAAGCAAATATGCTTTTGGTGATGTAAAAAAATAGAATCAGATGGCAAAAATCCAGGAGGATTAAAGAATGAAAAAACAATTTGCGGGATTAATTATAGTACTGGTAATTTTTGTATTCATTTTTCCGGTTTATGCCGGAGCTCCGCTGAATGTGGTCGAGGCAAATGTTAATAAAGTCCTTGATGTATTGCGCAATCCAAAGCTTCAAAGCCGAATCGGCAAAAGAAGTAAAAAAGCAAAAGCTCCGGGTCATTTATAAAGACATGTTCGATGAAATTGAATTTTCCAAAAGCACTTTGGCGCGAAACTGGAACAATTTACTCCCGCGCAGCGAAAAGAATTTGTTGATCTTTTTGAGCAGGTACTGGAAAAAACTTATATGGACAAAATTCTTTCCTATACCAACGAAAAAGTTGAATTCTATAAAGAAACTATGCATTCGGACAAGCAGGCTGAAGTTCAGACAAAATTATAACATCTTCCAAAGAAATCCCCGATTTTTTACCGAGTGATTTTGAAAGACGGCAAATGGAGAGTATATGATGTTGTTGTAGAAAATGTCAGCCTTGTTCAAAACTATCGCACGCAGTTCAACGATATACTGGCAAAAAATAACCCGGAGAAATTGCTGGAAATTCTGCGCAAAAAGGTAAAGGAAGCAATAGTTAATAAATTTTTTGGGGCGCACAGTTATAGCGATACTTAATCTATTTTAAGGATTTTGCCTTATGAAATGTTATTGGGCTTTGATTTCAGTTTGCATTTTTCTTTTTATGGGGTGCGCTCATACTTCTAATTATTCATCTTCCGCGTCGCCGCTCGCGGAAGAGTTTAATTAAAAACAACACTAGTATCTTCTGAAACGCAATCCGGCGATAAAAAAAGAGGTCATTGATGAAGATTATTATGAAGATGATGAGTATGATGACAGCGACGGAAACCGAAAAAGCAAAAATAGCGGATCCCATTGAGCCATTCAACAGGGCGATGTATCATTTCAACGATAAACTTTACTTCTGGGCGCTCAAACCGGTGGCGCAGGGATATAAATTAGCAGTTCCGGAACCAGGCCGAATCAGCGTAAGAAATTTCTTTTCCAATCTCAAATTTCCCACGCGATTTGTGAGTTGTCTGCTTCAGGCTGATTTTGTCGGCGCGGCCACGGAAGCCGGTCGTTTTACCATTAATACAATCTGGGGCATCGGCGGGTTGCTGGATCCTTCCGCCGGCAAGGAACTGAACCTGCAAAAGCAAAACAATGATCTGGGGCAGACTCTAGGCTTTTACGGGGTAGGGCATGGTTTTTATATTGTCTGGCCGATACTTGGCCCATCGAGCCCGCGTGACTCAGTGGACATTGTCGGAGATTATTTTTTATATCCGGTTTCCTATCTCGAGCCTTTTTACGTGCCGCTTACTGTTCGCGCGTATGAAGAAGTAAACAACACTTCATTGCGCATTGGCGATTACGAATCATTGAAAGACGCGGCTATCGATCCCTATATCGCGATGCGTGACGCTTACGCGCAATACCGGCTAAACAAAATAAAACAAAGAAGGTTGATCTTTGAATCTTTTTGGGGCGTTCAGTCAAAATCCGCTGATGAACAGCAAACGGTAGAAAAAAGATAAAAGGGAGGAGATCTTACGAAAAAATATATAATTATTTCCAGTTTATTTTTATTTATAATATTTGCCGGTCAGGGATTTGCAGGCGGGCTATTCGGCGCCTCGGAACCTGTTTCGAGAAGCGAAGGAGGTTTGCATACCGCCATCGGTTATTGGTTTGGCCAGACCAAATATGAAAAATCCGCCAGCGTGCTGATGCGGCAAAACCAGATATATTCGGAAGCCGGCTACGGTTTTAATAAATACGCTGACATATACGCTCGTGTGGGCATATCGGATTTTGAAATCAGTGATATTTTCTGCTCGCGCAGTGCCACAACTTCCACTAATCATGACGATTTTAAAGACAGGTGGAATTTTTTCGGCACTCTGGGGGCAAAAGGTTTTTATCCGATAAATTCGATTATCGGCGTGGGAGCTTTTGTGCAGGGCACTTATTACTTTGGCAAATTTTACGATGATGTCGCCGGGATCGAAAGTGAAAGTGGAACACCATTTACCGCGGAGCTGAAACTGAAGAATCTGTGGGATGTCAGCGGCGGTTTGGGGCTGCAAATAACTGCTCCTTTAGGCATAAAATTATACGCGGGACCCTACGGCTATTATTCAGAAGCTGTTTTTTATCCGAAAACAATAGTTGCCGGCCTGCCGTTTATGTCGGGTAAAGGTAAACTTAAAAGTAAGACAAACTGGGGTGGATACGGAGGCTTTGTAATACCTTTAGGCAAAGGGTTTAAAGTCAACGTGGAAGGGCAGTATTCCGATAGATTTTCCGCCGGAGCTGCCGTAACCTATACATATTAGATTAAAGAATTAAAGGATAGTTATGACAAATTTACTTTTCATCTTAATGGTTGGTTGCGGTGTTTTGAGCCTGATTTTTTTCATCTTAATGTTTGTGGCGATTAAAAAAAGAAAAATTATCGGTTCGACAATCAGTTTGTTAGTCGCGCTTCTTTGTCTGGCGATGGCGGCTTTGGCGGGAACTGTTACCATGGCGACGAAGGGCTATTTCGCACTGACGCACGAAGAAACCGCAGCGATTGTGACGACTCAACCTCTTGGAGATAAAGTATTCATAGCCAATTTTGAATTTCCTGACGGACGTAAATCGTCCTACCGCCTGGCGGGAGACGCCATATATGTTGACGCGCATATCCTGAAATGGAAACCGCTTGTTAATATACTTGGCCTGCACACGGCGTATGAATTGGACCGTGTGGCCGGACGCTACATGGATATTGAAGAAGAAATAAAAAGGCAGCGCAGTATATATCTTCTTGCTGAAAAGAAACCGTTGAACATGTTTAACCTGAGAACAAAGTATTCTTTTTTAGGACCGTTTCTTGATGCTGAATATGGTTCCGCTGTTTTTGTTGAATTAAAAAAACCAGCTAAATTTGAAATAAAGGTTTCCACAACCGGTCTTTTAATCAGAGAAATATCTTCCTGAAAAGTAAAAACGTGCAGATTTGATGTGCGGCAGGAATCGTTAAATAACAAGGAGAAAAGTATAATGACATTTACTGAGCTTTTGCAAAAAAGAAGATCGGTGCGTGATTATGAGCAAAAAGCCGTCGGGATCGACACAATAAATGAAATCCTGCAGGAAGCGACGCTGGCGCCTTCGGCCAGCAACAATCAGCCCTGCCGCTTTGTCGTGATTAACTGTCGGGAGACCATCAAAAGGCTCTCCAATGAAAGCAAGGCCAATTTGCTGAAAGATTTTGAACAAAAGAAAGCGAGCTTAAGCCCCGAATATGTTGATCTGCTCAAAAATGATAAATTTAACGTGTTTTATAACGCGCCCTGCGTGCTTTTTATTGCCGGCTCGCGCGCGGTGCATTCGCTGGATATCGACTGCGCGCTGGCGGCAAGCTACATCATGCTTGCCGCGGCAGCCAGAGGCTTGGGCACCTGCTGGATTGGTCTGGGCGCGCACATTCGTGATCCGAAATTAAAGGCAGAGTTGGGGATGGACGAAAACCTGCGTATTATCGCGCCGCTGATTATTGGTTACCCTAAAGAAATTCCCGCCCCGTCCGCGCGTAATGCTCCGAAAATATTGAGGGTAATTAGTCAGGCAAATAGTTGAAAACTAAAGAGCAGCGGTAAGCTTCTTCAGGAAGGCTGCGGCATCATTTGGGCAGTGGATGCGGAGGATACGGCGGCCTTTTTCTTTGAGCGCCTGAAAATCTCCCTGCGCCTGCGCGGCAAAAAGCGCGCCGAAACTCAATGACGAATAGTCTTTGTTTAGCCCGTCAGGAATTGGAAGATCAACTATATCTTCGCCGGTCAATTGTATAAAGAGGCCGCAGTTGGCGCCGCCTTTGTGCAATTGTCCGGTGGAATGCAGATAACGCGGGCCGTAGCCGCAGGTTACAGGCAATTTATATTTTTTAAAGATTGCCGCGCGCAATTTGGCGGTTGCCGTATCAACTTCCTCAGAGGGGTTTAAATAAATCTGCAGGCAGGCATAATCGCCGGTTTTTTTCTGCGATAAAAAATTGTTCAAAGTTTCGCTTATCGATTTTCCCCTTGTATCGCCGTAAACATCGCCGCCTGAAGTGGCAAGAACCGGCTTTTCTTCATCGGTGTTTTTCTTATTTTTATACGCTTCAATCATCTTTCGCGTGTGTATTTTTGTCGCCTCGACATCCGGCTGGTCGAAAGGATTGACGCCTAAAAAATACGCCGCGACGGCGGTGGCAATCTCCCAGAGGTACATCTGGGAGGCCAGGTCATAGTCGTCTTTGAATTTTACGGTGATGACCGGATGCCCGGCGGCGCTCAAGTCTTTTATCCGGGAAGAATTATCATTTTCGTTTTGGAAGAAAACAAACACGCGGTCTTGTGCGTAAAAAGAGACATCAGCATCAGGTTCACCCAAAACGGGAAGAATGCCTTTATCTTCTTTGCCGGTACTCTCCGCGATAAGCTGTTCGAGCCAATTGCCGAATGACTTCCAGCGTGGCGGCAGGTAAAGAGTCAGTTTGTCGCGTCCCTGACACGCAAGTGCCCCCAGCACCGCGCCCAGCATAATGCCAGTTTTGTCAGCAGCGCTTGCCGCGGCTTGCGCATTGAGCAAAAGTATTTTTACATCGACACCGATTATTGCCGCCGGGACGACACCAGGAAAAGAAAGGGCGCTGTAGCGTCCGCCGATATCCGGATTGTTGAGAAAGATGCGGAATGGCGAAAGTTCCCGCGCCGTTTTGACCAGGGGTGATCCTTCATCGGTGATAAAAATAAAATGTTCTCCGGCAGCGGCGCCTTTTATTTTTAGTACCTCGCTGTAAAAATATTGAAAGAGGGAATTTATTTCCAGCGTTGTCCCCGATTTGGAAGAAACAAGAAAAAGAGTTTTATTCCAGTCAATTCTTTGCGCAATGTTGATGATTATCACCGGATCGGTTGTATCCAAAAGTGAGTCGCGGATAACCGGATTGCGCGCCGAATACTTTGCGGAATACTTCCGCGGCCAGGGAAGAGCCGCCCATTCCCAGCAAAACAACATCTCTTATGTTTTTGTTGCCAGGGGTGACAACTGTACCAGGATGTCATCTATTTTTTTCAGAGTTTGACGGGAGCTTCAAGCCAGCCCAGCCGGTTGACAATTTCATCCGGCTTCGGTTTCCAGAGGGTGTAATCTTTTGCCCGGATGCGCCAATTAACATTGTCCTGACGCATTTTTTCCAAGCGGTTTCGACTATTTGCTGATACTTCCCAGAGAATAATCAATGGTTTCCTTCATTTTATTTCTGCCGGCTTTGGAGCAATTCTTTGGCTGTCGCAATAATCTTTTCCACGGTGAAACCGAATTTTTCATAAAGCACCGGTCCCGGGGCGGTAGCGCCAAATGTTTCCATGCCGATTATTTTTCCCTGAAGTCCTACGTAATGTTCCCAGCCAGTTTGATTCCCGCTTCCACGGCAATCCGGGCAGTGACTGGGGCGGCAAAACACTGTTCACGATATTCCTGCGGCTGGCGATCAAATATTTCCCAACTGGGAAGCGAGACAACTCTGACCTTTGTGCTGTTTTCCCGCAAGTTTGCGGGCGGCAGCAAGCGTCATAGGACACTTCCGAGCCTGTGGCGATTAAAATCAATTCGGGTTTGGTGCTGATTCCCACAAAATATAACCGCCTGCCTCGTGCCCGGAAGCGGCGCGCACAAACGCTTCGATCCAGCACCGGCAGATTCTGGCGGCTGAAAATGAGAGTGGTCGGGCCGTTTGTATTGGTAATAGCGCAATTTTCCAGGCCTCCAATGTTTCGTTGGCATCCGCCGGACGGATAACCGTCATATTCGGCACCTGACGCAGATTCATGATCTGTTCCACCGGCTGATGCGTCGGGCCGTCTTCTCCCACGCCGATGCTGTCGTGCGTGAAAACAAAAATAGCGCGCAATCCCATCAGCGCGGCCAGGCGCATGGGCGGGCGCATGTAATCGGCAAAGGTCAGAAATGTTGCCGTGTAGGGAATAATGCCGCCGTGCAGAGCCATGCCTACGGCAATCGAGCCCATCGCGTGTTCGCGCACGCCGAAATGAATATTGCGTCCCTCATAACCCCAGGGGCCGCCAACCATGCCGTGCAAACCTTCTGGCGAGAAGCCGGGGCTTTGAAAATCACCCAGGCCTTTGAGCCAGGTAAAGGTGGAAGGATTAAGATCAGCCGAGCCGCCGACAAGTTCCGGAACTTTCGCGGCAATGGCCTGCATTACTGTTTCCGATGCTTTGCGCGTGGCCACATCTTTTGAGCCGTTGGGGAATTCGCTAAGCGCTGATTCCCAGTTTTCGGGCAAGTCGCCGCTGCATGATGCGTTCAAATTCCGCGGCAAGAGCCGGTTCTTTTTGCTGGTAGACAATCAAATTTTCCTGCCATTGTTTTTCGCTTTTTTTGCCGCGGGAAAGAGCTTTGCGGAAATATTTGCTGGACATCTTCGGGCACGTAAAAATGGTTCTTCGCAGCCCAGCACAGCGCTTCTTTTGTTCTTTTGCAGTTCATCCGTCCCCAGCGGCGAGCCGTGCGCGTCACAGCTTCCCTGCTTGCAGGGTGCGCCGAAACCGATTGTTGATTGCACACAAATCAGCGATGGTCTTTCAGTTTCTTTTTTGGCTTTTTTGATTGCCCGGTCAATGGCGGCAACATCATTGCCGTCTTTAACTTTTTGCACCTGCCAGCCGTAGGATTTGAAACGCAGTTCAATATTTTCCGTAAAGGAAAGCGCCGCGGAACCGGCCAGCGTTACCTTGTTATCATCATAAAGAACGATTAATTTTCCCAGACGCAAATGTCCGGCCAGCGAGCAGGCCTCGGCAACAACTCCTTCCATCATATCGCCGTCACCGGCCATTACGTAAGTGAAATGATCAACTAATTTATTCTCTTCACGGTTGAAACGCGCGGCCAGATGCGCTTCGGCAATCGCCATACCCACGGCATTGGCCAATCCCTGACCCAAAGGGCCGGTGGTTACTTCCACGCCGGGTGTGTGTTTGTATTCGGGATGACCCGGTGTGCGGCTGCCCCATTGACGGAAATTTTTGATATCGTCGAGAGTCAGATCGTAACCGGTGAGATGCAAAAGAGAGTATAAAAGCATCGAGGCATGACCGGCGGAAAGAACAAAGCGGTCGCGGTCCGGCCAATGCGGATTTTTCGGATTATGTTTTAAATGTTTTGTCCACAGAGTAAAAGCGGCGGCGGCGGCGCCCAGCGGCATGCCGGGATGGCCGGATTTTGCTTTTTCAATCGCATCAGCCGCTAGAAATCGGATGGTATCAATGCACTTTTTTTCCAACTCGTTTTTGTCGGACATAGAATCTCCTCGCGTAAAGTTTTTCAAACCAGTACATCATCAAGCCAGCTTAAATATTCGGAGCTGCCCTTAATTATCGGGACGGCAATAATTTCCGGTGTCTCATAGGAGTGCAATTTTTTAATTGCGGTTTCTACTTTGTCGTAGAGATTCTTCCCGCGTTTTGATCAGGCAGTTCCATTCATTGGCTGTTTCCACTTTACCTTTCCAACGATAAGTGCTGGCAATTGGACCGGTAATCTGCACGCAGGCGGCAAGTTTTGCTTCAACCAGATGCTGGGCGATTGTTTGTGCCTGCTCTTTAGTTTCCGTTGTGGTTGATTACTTGAATGTAAGATTTCATTTTGTTCCAGTTGCCATTCCTCGCCATTGCGAGCATATGCGATAGCCGGAATCGTCTTAAGATTATTTGATAGCCGGATTCGCCGCAAGTTCCGGGATACGACAGTGCAGTATCTATAATGCTTACTTTTTTCACGCATTCATACATCATAATAGCAGCAGCCTGAGGCAAACTCAGGGAATCCGCTTTACTGCTACCGGGTATGCTCCATTGTTCATCGACCATTTTCAAAAGAGTTTCCGGCAGACCGTGGCTTTCATTGCCTAAAAGCAAGGCCGTCCTTTTTTCCACCGTGCATGAGGCAAACTTCCCTCGCGCACATGACGGCCGATAAGAATAAATTTTTCTTAATTTCCGGCAATACCTTCGGTAAATCAACATCAGTGATAATAGTCAAATGAAAAAGACTGCCCATCGATGCCCGTACCGCTTTCGGATTAGTGTAATCAGCCGAATTAGAGCTTAAAATAATACTTCTAAATCCAAACCAATGTGCGCTCCGCATCAACGCGCCCAGGTTGCGGGGATTGTTGATTTCATGCAAGATTAAAACATTACCGGAAGTTTTTGAAAGCCAGGAAAAAAGAATATCCCTGTTTTATCGCAACAACGGCCATTATACCTTCCGGTTCCCTGTCCTGTCCGAGTTTTTGCCACTGTGAACGGGTAAGCTGATAAATAGGAATATCTTGTCTGGCTCGTGGCAGCAGCTTTTCCCAGTTTTTATTTTTTTCCGGCAAGATAAAATGGCTTTAATTTGCCAGTCGCTCACGAAAAGTTCCTCCATCACCTTCACGCCTTCCGCTATAAATATTCCTTCTTCCTGACGCACTTTAGCGTCGGTAAGCCTTGCCCATTTTTTCAATTGGGCTTGTGATATGTCTAAAATATCAATTTCATAGAGCTGTGCCTATTTTTCGTCTTTATAGCAGGTTCTTCCATGGGCTTTGGCCAGATAAGCGAGGCAATGATAGAAATCGCCAGAATAGCCGCGATTACACCCAATGAAATGTTAACAGGAATCTTATAAAAATCGGAAATGAGCATCTTAACGCCGACAAAACTTAAAACCGCGACAAGCCCTACTGCAGATAATGAAACAATTCTCATCAAACCGGAAATGGCAAAAAAAAGCGAACGCAGTCCCAAAATAGCAAAGACATTAGAAGTATAAACAATGAAAGGGATCATTTGGTAATGGCCAGAACCGCCGGGTATGGAATCAACGGCAAAGATGATATCGGTCGTTTCCAGCGCCAGAAGTACGGCCAACATCGGCGTGGCAAAACGCTTACCTCTTTTAATAACAAAAAACTTACCTTCCTGCATAATTGCTTGTTACTGGTATAAAAAAACGCAGGATCTTTACAGCGATATTTTTTTCGGGATGAACCTCATGCTCCTTTGCCCAAGGCCATCTTTGTACGCGGTGAAAATCAGAAAAGCGCCAAAGATATAAATAATCCAGTGAAAGGTATTGATCAGCGCAACACCGGCAAAAATAAAGATAGCGCGAGTGATCAACGCCAGCAAAATACCCCAAAACAGAGCTTTGTGCTCGTATTGATGAGGCACGTGAAAATAACGGAAAATAGTAAAAATACAAAAAGATTATCCATGCTGAGTGATTATTCAATAAGGTAGCCGGCAGAAATTCCATTGCTTTTTCATGGCCGTAGAAATAAGTATATTCCAGCGCCGAAAAGCAAAGCCAGCGCGACCCAAAAAGATGTCCAAAGCAAGGCTTCCTTAATGCTGGATGATATGAGCCTTGCGGTTGAAAACGCCAAGGTCTAAAGCAAGCATGGCTAAGATAAAAAGTCCAAAGAAGATCCACCACAAAGTCATGTTATATTTTTCCTTTAGAAATTAAATTGCCCGGCGCAATGCCTGGGCGGCATTGTGAATTATATCCCAGGAGCCGCTGAAAGGCGGCGAATAAGCCAAATCCAAATAGGCTACTTCGTCAATATTTAAGCCCGCCCAGAGTGCCACGGACAAAGAATTAACGCGGCTGACCGCCCCGGCAGCGCCCACAGCTTGAGCGCCGAGAAGCTTTCCCGATGACCTGTCGGCAATAAGTTTTAAGCCTATTTTTTTCTGTCCCATGGTTGTGGCAATGGCATTGCCCCACACAATAGTGCTTACCGGATTAAAGCCGCTGATTGTTGCTTCTTTTTCATCAATGCCGGTTGCCGCGCATTCCAGATTAAATAGACGGAAAGACTGTGCTCCGACTATGCCTTCAAAGGTTAGTGGTTTACCGCCGATATTGCGGCCTGCTACCCGTCCCTGTTTATTGGCGATATCGCCCAGAGGGATGTTTACCCAGCGGCGGCTCACCCGATGATAAGATTCACAGCAATCACCGACGGCGTAAACATTTTCCAGAGATGTCTGCTGGGAAGAGTTTACGGCAATAGCGCCGGTTTTGCCAATTGTAAGCCCCATTGCTTGAGCCAAACGGAAATCCGGTTTTACGCCGACAGCAAGTAAAATCATATCCGCTTCCCATTTACCTTGATTCGTGACGGCGCAAAGAGGTGCATCTTTCCCTTTTTCGATGGCCGATGTTTCTGCATTGGCCACAAATTCCACACCATTGATTTTAAGTTCTTCCAGCATGACTTTGGAAAGTTCATCATCCCAGCGATTTGCCGGCAAAGTTCCTCTGTGGAATATTGTTGTTTTGATGCCGGCCATATGCAGAGCTTCGCTCATTTCCATGGCGATAAAACCGGCGCCGATAATAATCGCCCTGCGGCAATTTTTTTCGCGCAGGTAGGATTTGATTTTAATTGCATCTTCGAGATTTTTTAGCGTAAAAACTCCCGGGCTTGTCGATTCCCGGCAATATCGGGTACAAGCGCTTTGGTCCCTGTTGCCATAACTAGAATATCAAAAGGTATTTTTTGGCCGTCCTTGAGTTCTACTGATTTTCCTTTCGTAGCTTAATATTTACCACTTCCGTATTTAATCGTACATCAATACCCGCTTTCGCGAAATTTTTCCGGTGTTCGCGCGATTAAATTTTTTCATCCTTAATTACATCGCCGATGTAATAAGGTGTGGGTCAGGCGGCGTAGGAAACAAACTTCCCTTTTTCCAGAATAGTGACGTTTAAGGACAGGATTGTTGCGTTTGGCTTCTGCGGCCGCAGATGGTCCCGCCGCTCCGCCGCCAATAATAACTAGCATTTCTTCCCATGTTTTAACCTCATAATTATTTGTTGACTGCTTTTTTGCGCCAGATTAAAAGTGAGATGCCGCCCAACATCATCAATAACACAGAAAAATTGTCCTATGCTTATCGGGCCGACCATATAATCAGGTTCGCGGAAAAATTCAATAATAAAGCGGACAAAACCATAGCCGAAAATATATAATCCCAAAAGAAACCCGTCAAAAAATTTCTTTTTTCTTAATAGCCCATAGCACAATAAATAAAAAAATTCCTTCGAACATGCTTCGTAAAGCTGGGAAGGATGACGCAGGCTCTGTGTCGGATCAAGCGGGAAATACATTCCCCAGGGCACTGTGGTTACTCGGCCGAAGAGTTCGCCGTTGATAAAATTGCCAATGCGGCCGAAAGTGTAGCCCAGCGGTATGGCAGGAAAGATCAAGATCAGCAAATTTCCAGAAATCAATATTTGCGTTTGCGGCAAAATAAAACAGACATAATAATAACGCCGATAACGCCGCCGTGATAAGACATGCCGCTGATGCCGGTAAATCTGATGCCGTTGGAAAAATTAAAAGGCAAAAATATTTCCAGCGGATGTTGCACGAAAGTAACTAAAATTATAAATGAGCACATCACCGAGCCTTGCGCCGATGAGCACGCCAATCATTGCCCAGACCAGATAGTCCTGCAATATTTTCGGCTGTGTATTTGTAATTTTCATTTTTTATTCGGTAGACAGTGACAGAAAATAAACGATGGCGAAAGCGACAATATACATCAGACTGTAATAACGCAGTTGAAAAGAACCGATGCTGAAAAGTAGCGGGATTTATGTGCGACAGGCATTTGCTGCCAGGCATTGATAAAAGATTCCATAATTTATTTCATTTCCTTTTTGTCACAATGTTACCTCCCTCCCTTGATGGGAGGGAACGAGGAAGGGTAAAATTTCATGTTATCACTACTATGCCGTAGTCGTTATAATAAATTTTTAGTATGTTTCGCCTTTAGTTCATCAACATAAAGTTCGGCGCTGTAAATGCGCGTTGGCGCCGTCGCCTGCGGCTGTTACCACCTGCCGGAACTGTTTGGCCCGGCAGTCTCCGGCGGCAAATATTCCGGCGGCGGAAGTGTTGCATATTATCATCCGTAATAATATAGCCGCCTGCATCCAATTTTAAAATATCCCTGGAAAATAGCCGGTGTTGGGAATTCTGCCGACAAAGATAAAAACTCCTTCCGCCTCAATTTCGCTTACTTTTCCGGATTCGACATCGGCTACCTTAACGCCGGTGACAAAATCCCTGCCGATAACTTCGGCCAGATTTGCCTTCCAGACAAATTCGATTTTCTTTTCGGCAAATGCCCTTTTTTGCAAAATTCCCGCGGCACGCAGCCTATCGCGGCGATGGACTACGATAACTTTTTTGGCAAAATGAGTCAGAAAGAGAGCTTCCTGAATGGCCGTATCGCCGCCGCCCACAACCACCACATCTTTATTTTTATAAAACGGGCCGTCACAGGTAGCGCAGTACGAAACTCCTTTTCCGGCAAATTCCTCCTCGCCGGGGACACCCAGTTTGCGCCACTGCGCGCCGGTCGCGGCAATTACACTTAAAGTTTTGAAGGATTTATCTCCCGCGGTAACATCCCAGATAACAGGGGCAGACAGCATTATTTTTGATTGCGGATACATCTTTGGTTATTATTTCCAGACCGAATTTAAGCGCCTGATTTTTAAATAACTGCATCAGGTCAAAGCCGTTGATGCCGTCAGGAATTCCCGGATAATTTTCGATTAAATCGGTAATGGTTATTTGGCTGACCGTTGCCGCGCCTTCCACCAGCAATGTTTTAAGCCCGGCTTCGGGCGGCATAAATACCCGCGGTATAACCTGCCGGCCCGCCGCCGATAATAACTGTATCGTAATCGTATTCAGGCAATTTTGCTTTGCTCATAGAAAACGTCTCCCTTGATATTTTTTCTAACTTTAATCAGGAAGAGGGGTTTTTGTAAAGTCCAAAGTGATTAGTTTAAATACTTATAATTGTTTAGATGATTTACTACATGCAAGGGAAAATATTACGGGAAAAGCATCCGATGACCACTGAAATTATAATGTCAACTCTCACATCAGCCCGTTGACAATTACGGCTGTTTTCAGCTTTCCGCGGCTTCGCGACTTTGATTTAGAATTCCGATAGCCTGCAAACATCTCCGGATTGAGGCAGTATTTTTTGCTTTCTTCCTGGCGCGCGTCGTAAAAGATTGCCGCGGCAAAAATTTTATCCAGTGTAAGGGATTGTTTTTTGAATTCGGCTCTCTGTGTTTTCGGCACAGGTTCACCGGCGACATTTTCTACCCTAAACGGGTTAATTGGTGATTTGCCCTGTCTCATTTCATAATGAAGGTGCGGACCGGTGGCTAGCCCCGTCGCGCCCACATCGCCGACTAAATCTCCTTGTTTCACTCTTTTTCCTCTGTGTATTCCTTTTGCAAAGCAGAGATAGATGTCCGTAATATGTTTGATAACCGTTGTTGTGAGTGATAATGATGAGATTTCCGTAAGCGCCTTTACGACCGGCAAAAGTAATTTTTCCATCACCGACAGCGCTGATGGGTGTTCCTCTTTGGCGCGGTGTAGTCGATTCCATGATGGGGGCGATAAATTTTTAAAACAGGGTGGAATCTGCTTTTGCTGAAATGAGAACTTATTCGCCTGAAACTCAGCGGGGCTTTCAAAAAGGCCTTGCGCAGGGAATTTCCCGATGCGTCGTAATAATCGGTTTTATCACCGTGTTCGAAAAGAAAAGCTCTGTATGCCTGATTGTTATTGATAAATTCCACCGCTAATATTTTACCGTATTTTTTGAAATTTCCGTTAAGATATAATCCTTCTGTGATAATCCGAAAGTTATCTCCTGTGCGCAGGTCGGTGTTAAAATCAATATCCCAGGCCAGAATGTCCGCCACCTGCAGGGCAAGCAGGTAGTTTTCTCTTTCTGCGCCCACAGCGGAAATTAAATTGTCTTCAATTGTTCCGCTGACAGTAAGGATTCGTGTTTCGTAAGGAATATCGTATTTGTGTGCCTGAAATTCATTTTCCACCCGCTCGATTTTTAAAATCGTGTCATCATCTATTCCGTAGGTAAATGAATTGATGAAGTTTTGCTCATCAAGAACAATACTGTAAGATTTACCTGGACGCAATGCCTTCAGCGGGTGAATACTGGCAGCAGCGCTTTTCATGGCGAAAAGATCTTCCGTCCGTAATCCGTGATCTGTAAAAATAGAGAAAAGCGTGTCGCCCTGTTCGATAGTGCTGTTGATGGATTTGAAAGAAGGTATCTGTTCAACAGTCGGCGTTTTATCTTTGAAAAGATTTATCAGGGGCTGGTGCAGGGAAAAGGAGGTGATTAAGACAACAAAAATAGCCAGCAAGAATATTTTTTTGTTCTTGGGCATTTTTCTTCTGTTCAAAACGTTATTCCCCTTATGCCAAAAATACAAACTTAAGTAATTGTACTTGCTGTAAAAAAACATGTCAAGATAAAAACGCCGCGCTTGCATTTTTAACCTAATCTTGCTATCGGAACTAACGTAAGAATTTATAGCACCGGTGCCATATTATGAACACCTATTTCCTGATTATCTTTATTTTCGCGCTGTCGATAATGGTGGTGGTAAGTTTTTTATATGTGATGTGGCGCGTGCGCAGAGACGAACTAAAGTTAATCAATATAATCCATAGTTCGCCCATCCCCACTTTTGTTATCTCCAAAGATCACAAGGTAATGTATTGGAATAAAGCGCTGCAGTTATTGAGCAATATCACGCCGCGGGAGATTGTCGGACCGACCAGCACTGGAGAATATTTTACAAGGCAAAGCGTCCCTGCCTGGCGGATCTGATTTTGGATAAAAAGTTCGACAAGATTCCCGATTTTTATTCAGGACAGGGGGCAAAATCAAGTTTGCTTGATGAAGCGTATGAAGTAACGGAATTTTTCCCCGATATTGGTGAGAAGGGAAAATGGTTTCGCATTACTTCGGCAGCGATGAGAGATTCCGGCGGCGATATATTTGGAGCGATGGAGACGCTCGAAGATATTACCGAACAAAAAATCGCGGAAGAAGAACTTTTGCACAGAAGCAAGGTGGAATCTCTGGGCATGTTTGCCGATGGCGTGGCTAAAGATTTTGATAGCCTGCTTAGCGCAATTTTACGCAACGTTTTCTTGGCCAAAATATCCGCCACGGATGAAGATAAAATTGTGGAAGACGGGCTGGCTGTAGCGGAACGCGCCGGCCTGCAGGCGAAAGAACTGGCGCACCGGCTTATTACTTTCGCGCAGGGGGGGTATCCCGTCCTCAAAGCGGAGAAGCTGGAACCGCTGTTAAGGGAAGCGGTAAAAAATGTTTTCAATGATTCATCTGTTAAGTGCAACGCATCCATTGCCAAAGATTTGTGGCCTGCGGAAATTGACGCGATGCAAATCAGGCAGGTAATAGAGAATATTTTAATAAACGCGCGCGAAGCGGTATCCGACGACGGTTTGGTAGAGCTGAGCGCCGAGAATGTTCTCACCGGAACAAATATCCGGACGCTGGGGCAGGGTGATTACATCCGTATTATCATTAAAGACAATGGTGTCGGCATTCCCAGAGAAAATCTTTCGCGCATATTCGATCCATATTTTACAACAAAAGAAAAAAGAGGCAGGGGCGGCATCGGCCTGGGGCTGGCTATCTGCGATTCTATTATTAAAAATCATGAGGGATTGATTTCGGTAGAATCCGTTGCCAATTCAGGAACAACTTTTTCCATTTACCTTGCAGCGACACAAAAAGACACTGTGTCCTGAATCAGCTTAACAAATTTATCATTTATTGCTTCTAGGTCTGCGCTTTTTTGAGGGCGCAAATTTTTTTCCGTTGCTGCGCCTGCTGGGACTGGAATTCGCAATATTCCGCCAGTTTGGCCAGCGCGAACACCGCCTGCGGCAGAGCGCTATAGGCGGGAACGCCCGCGTCACAAAGAATATTTTGCAGCAAGACACGTTTTTTCGTGTAGCGGGGATGAGGATTGTATTGCCGCAGGACAACTGCAATAGGCTTTCCCCTCGCGTGCTTTTTGGCCGAATGAGCGATAAAGTTTGCTATGTTTTCAATCTGCGCGCCGTTGTCGAAATTATAAAGCCATTCGATATGCAAAGAGAAAATAAACATATCGATATAGCCGCCGTGAGAGAAGTTCCAGCGTTTTCCCCAGGGCGTCAAGCTCGGTAAAGAGTATATGCGCGTCGATGGGGTTGCGGATCATGTTGCCCGCCGGCGGGATATGTTCGCGCAGTTTCTGCGTCACTTCCTCGGGCAGGGAAACAAGATCAAGTCCGGCCTGCGCGCAGCTGTCCGCCGCCGCCACACCGATGCCTCCGCCGGTGCCGATGACCGCCACGCGGCGTCCCTCGGATTTGCCGGATTAAGATGAAAGCCGCTGTAACTTCGCCATTTCTTCCAGCGAGCTCACCCGCACCGCGCCGCTTTGTTTGAAAACGGCGTTCCATATTTTTTCGCCGCCGGCCATGGAGCCGGTATGAGATGATACCGCCCTCGCGCCGGATTCCGTCAAGCCCCGCTTTTAGAATAATCACCGGTTTTTTCCGGTTGATTTTGGTAATCAAGCTCCAGCAGCTTCCGGCCGTTATTAACTCCTTCCAGATACATAGTGATAATTTTTGTTTCGTCATCATGAGAGAGATATTCCAGAAAATCCGTGCTGTCCATCGTCAGCGCGTTGCCGTAACTGATTACTTTGCTGAAATAAAGCCCGAAACGCGTGCTGGCATAATTGGTGAAATCCTGCGCGTGCCCGCCGCTTTGCGTGATAAAGGAAACAGGGCCGCTTTTTTCCGGCGGGGCAATCCAGGTTACAATGCGCGATTTAGGAACGTAAAAGCCCATGCAGTTAGGGCCGATGACATTGAGTTTTCCTTCCTGCGGCGATTTTTTCAATTTCTGCCTGAAGAGTCAAGCCTTCTTCCTCACCCGTTTCCTTGAAACCGGAAGAAAATATATGCACAGTTCTTACTGCCGGAGGCGGCGCAGTCTCTGAGCGCGTCGGGCACAAAAGGCGCCGGCACGGAAACCACGACTAAGATCGACAGGTTTTTTCAGAGAAACCAGAGAAGGATACGTCTTGAGGCCGTCAATCTCCTGGGCTTTCGGATTGATGGGATAAAGTTTCCCCGGAAAACCGAAATCCTTGATGCAGCCGAACATACCGCGAAAACCTCTGGCGCGCGGGCGCATGGCGCCGATGACGGCGATGCTTTTTGCGTGCGTTGCCTGATCAAGCGCGGCGTTTAGTTCTTTTATTTCCTGCGGCGTTCTTTCGCGGAAGCGTTTTTTGGCGGCGGATTCATTGTTTTTATCCAGAACCACCAGCGCGTCCACGGCGGTTACCCGTCCATCGGGAGAAATCAAGCAAGGGATTGATATCGACTTCTTTAATATCCCAGGCGTTCCATGCCCAATCTGGATAAACCAAGCAATATTTTTATCAGCTGTTCTTTGTCGGCAGGTGCTTCGCCGCGAAATCCGCCCAAGAGTTTGCGCGATAGAATTTCATCGAGCATGGAGAGTGCCTGAATTTCATCAAAAGGCGCGATACGGAAAACCACATCTTTGAGCGCTTCGGTAAAACGCCGCCCAGGCCGAACATCACCACCGGCCCGAATTGTTCATCCCGAAAAAGCCCCGCGACAAATTCCCGCTTGCCCTGTAATTGCGGCTGCAGTAAAAATCCTTCCAGATCCGCTCCCGCGGATTTTTGAATATCCAGACAGGCGCTTTTGACATCTTCCGCGGAGGATAAATTTAGTTTGACCAGACCTCGTTCGGTTTTATGGGTGAGTTTGGCGCCGAGGCCTTTAACAACAACGGGAAAGCCGATAAGTCTGCGCTACGGCTGCCGCTTCTTCCGGCGTGCAGAGCAACGGCTTCTTCCACCACCGGCACCCCGTAAGTTTTGAGTAATTCTTTTGATTGCGCTTCAGTTAATGCTACTGTGTGCTCACCAGCGTTCTTTTTGACTGTACCTGCTGCTTCCATCTGATACTATCTTTTCATCCGTCCTTTCCGTCCGCCGCCGTCTGAAACAAACATTTGAATTAACTGGATATTCCATGAAACAGCTATGATTGCCAATACTTATAATTATTCATATACACAAAATAAGAAGCGAAAGCAAGAACTATTACTTTTATGACTATAAAGTCACGGAAATTATTTTTAAATACTTTGAATGAGAAAATAATGATATATAACGCTAAAAGAAATGAGGCGAAAGCGAGATTTCAGAAATGATGAAAGGTTCGGTAAAAAAATATTTACGCGCCCAGGCGCATCATCTGAAGCCGTTGGTAATCATCGGCGCAAAAGGCGTGACTGACGGGCTTATCGCGTCGGTTGATTTGGCTTTGCAAGACCATGAACTGATCAAAGTAAAATTCGGCGAATTCAAGGAAGCCAAAAAAGAAATCTCCGCCCAAATCGCACAGGCGTCAAAAAGTGAGCTTGTCGGCCTTATCGGCAACATTGCCATCCTCTACCGAGAGCACCCGGAACCGGAAAAAAGAAAAATCAAAATTCCCTAGGGGAAAGCAAGTTTTGATTTTATAAATATCCGTTTATCAAAAACACGTGAACTGGAACGCTTGCGGAAGATGAACGCGTTTAGTGATATCTAGAAACATTTAAACTTTTGCCGGTTTGGCAAAATATATTTATCGGTAATTATTTTTTCTGGGAAAGGTGATACTTCTAAGATTTCAATTCTTATACTACATCACCATCGTAAGCAGTGATTAGAATCACGTGATATTTTTGCAGGACAGCGATTAATCTCTCGATGGTGATTGATCATAATCAAGCCTACCCATTTCTGAGTAGGCTTGTAATGACAAAAAAATAAAGCAGTTTATTTTTTACCGAGAATCGCGTCCTTGGCTGCTTTTGCCACTTTAAACTTTACAACCTTTTTGGCGGGAATATTGATGGATTCGCCAGTGGCAGGGTTTCTGCCTATTCTGGCTTTTCGCTGAACAAGCACGAGCTTGCCAATACCGGGAAGCGTGAATGTATTCTTGGCTTCC
>CAVXLI010000012.1:0-87085 GCA_963762595.1 uncultured delta proteobacterium | reverse complement strand
TTTATGTAGCCTTTGACACATCATCGTATTGCTCGTATTGACGGTTATCATTCCCCTTCCTGTGTTCTTATGGGCTATAGGTTACTCTGCCCCCGGTAAGCTCTCTCCCACGGCAATTTTTCCGCAAACTAATACAACCGTAATCATGTTCTGGGTATTGGCTGTAGCAGTTATTTTGCTTATTTTATTCCTCCTGTGGCATTTAATCTTTGGCCGGAAAAACAGTGCCACATTTGTCAACTATGGCCTAACATGGAAGGATAAAGGACTTGATTGGAAAAAGATTGGGAAATCATTCCTCCTGGCTCTGATAATCTGGATGGCGGCATATCTGACCCTTATCTTTTCCGCTTTTGTGTTTACAACCGATTATCGTCTCTGGGTATTTGCGATAAAACCGATGACTTTATTGCATTTCCGCATATTCCTCAGCTACTTCATCCCGTTCCTGGTGTATTTCCTTATCATCGGGCTTTGTCTCCATGGGCAGTTGCGCCGCGGTGCGGCAGGTGAATTAAAACTTTGGCAAGAAATGTTGATAAACATATTCTTGTTGATTACAGGATTTATTATTCTTGAGGCACTCCAGTATGGTCCTTTATTTGCCGGGGGCACGCTGGCGATACCCGCAGCTTCTCTATGGTCGATCATTATGTTCCAGCTTTTCCCGATATTCACGATAGTGGCTCTGGTTTCAACATATTTTTATCGTAAAACAGGCCATATTTACACGGGCGCGTTTCTCAATGCCATGTTGATTACCTGGATTATAGTTGCCGGGCAAGCGACGCATTTTGGGTTCTGGAATTTACCGGTCTGATTATTTCTGCCTCAGCTGAAATCTGCAGGGTCATTCTCTCATTAACACGGAGGGATGGCTCTGCAATAATTTTTGCTGATATATCGGATGCTTCAAAATAACTCAAGGCCGTGGACATGTTTTAATGTGAAACGTTATTTTTCAGTGAAACACTATAAACGGTTGACAGTTATTTTAACCCGGTATATAAACACAATATTGCTTCGATATAGGTCTACAAGCCAATTGGTATTGAAATTGCCGGATTAGCTAACAACGCTAAAGAAATAATAAAGGAGGTTTTTATTATGGCTAAGTATTTATCTCAAGAATGGTGCGATCTTTACAAGGAGGAGATCAATAAAAGCAAGGCATATGAGGAGGCGGCCAAGACCTGGGAGGGCGATTTTTATTTTATCACAGAGCCAGGCGGCCCGGTTAAAGAGAAAGCTTACATGTATATAGATCTTTATCACGGCAAATGCCGGGCTTGTGAAATTGTTACCGACCCCAACAAATACAAACCTGCATTCACCCTTGCAGCTCCCTATGCTATCTGGAAGCAAATTGCCACCAAGAAGCTTGATTCCACAAAGGCACTGATCACCAAACAATCCAAACTGACGGGCGACATGGCCAAAATCATGCGCTATACCAAGGCCGCCAATGAGCTGACCAACTGCACGATGCAGGTTCAGACCGAATGGTTGGATTGATGGTTTAACTACCCAAATAAGAAAAAGAGGAGGTTAATATATGTGGAATTTTTCCTGTCCCTTGATTGTCTATGGGGATAATGCTCTTGATTATCTCGCGCAAGTCAAGGGCAAAAAAGCTTTCATTGTCACCGATAAGAACATTGTCAAGCTCGGGCTTGACAAAACCGGTTACCGATCAACTGGACGCAGTAAACATCGAATGGCAAATATTTGATGAAGTAGAACCGGAACCGTCGCTGGACACCATCAAAAAGGGTGGAGTAGCAGTGGGCAAATACCAGCCTGACTGGGTCATCGGTATAGGCGGCGGTTCTTGTATGGATGCCGCTAAGGCGATTATCCTGCTTTTGGCGCGGCCGGAACTGGAGCCGGAAGCTTTATCTGTTCTCGAGGACTTTCAATTTCCGGGAAAAGGCCAGGTTGATGGCCATTCCCACCACCAGCGGAACGGGCTCGGAAGCTACCTGGGCAATCGTGCTCACCGACACAAAGGATAACCGCAAACTCGGTCTGGGCACTACCGAATGCTATGCCGGATGTCGCCATACTTGATCCGGTTATGGTTGTGGGCATGCCCCCGCAAATCACGGCGGACACCGGAATGGATGTCATCTGCCACGCCATCGAGGGATACACCTCCACCTGGGGCACCAGTATGACTCTCGGGCCGGGATTGATCGCCACAAGGCTGACTTTGGAATATCTGCCCAGAGCGTATAAAAACGGGAATGACCTCGAAGCGCGCAAGGAAATGATGAATGCCGCTACACTGGGCGGCATGTCCTTCGGCAATTCCATGGCCGGACTGGGGCACAGCACCGGACATGCCCTCGGAGCAATTTTCCATATTCCTCACGGACGCACCGTGGGCCTTTTCCTGCCCTATACCATGGAATACCTGATGAACGGCTCTGAGGAAACAACGACCAAGTATGCCGAGATGGCGCGCTACTGCCGTGTCGCATCCGGTTCCGACAAGGAATGCGCTAAAGCCCTGGTTGCCAAGATCCGCGCTCTGGCCAAGGAAATTGAACAGCCGCTTTCGGTCAAGGACTGCGGCATCGACAAGGCCAAGTATGAAAAAGAGATGCCGGGGCTGATAGACAGGGCATTGAATGAGGTCATGACCATGACCGTCACCCGTGTTCCCGGGGAGGAAGACCTGGACAAAGATATTTACCGTTATGCCTATGAGGGCAAAAGCATCGATTTTTAAATGAACAAGGAAACATACAGGAGGAGATCATGAACGGATATCATGGCAAGATATTAGTTGCTGATCTTACGAAGGGAACACTCCGGATGAGCCGCTGAATGAAAAATATGCGCGCGATTTTCTTGGCAGCACCGGTCTGGCCGCGCGCTACCTCTTTGACATGGTCGATGAGAAAACCGATCCTCTGGGACCGGATAACCCGCTTATCCTCATGCCCGGTCTTCTCAACGGCACCAGCGGTCCCAGTGTCAGCCGCTGGGGCGGCGCTACCAAATCCCCCTACACCGGGCATTACGGTGATGCCAATGCCGGCGCCTGGTTCGGCGCGGAACTCAAAAATGCCGGCTATGACGGCATTATCCTCAAAGGCAAGTCCGCCAAACCCGTTTACATTTATATCAAGGACGGCGTAGCGGAGCTTAAAGATGCCGGCCACCTGTGGGGTAAGGATACCTACAAGACCCAGGAAGAAATCAAAAAGGAATACGGAGATAATCGCATGCAGATTGCCTGTATCGGTCCCGCCTCGGAGAACCTGGTTCTCTACGGCAATATCATGTCCGAGTACGGCCACTGCCTCGGCCGGGCGGGGTTGGGCTGCGTTATGGGCTCCAAAGAAGGTAAAGGCGATCGCGGTTCGCGGCAAGATGAAGCTGCCCATGGATGATCCGGAAAAATTCCGCGAAGCCGCACGCAAGGCCATGACCGAGGTCAAGGAAGGTTTCCTTTCCATGATCATGCACGAAACCGGCACGGCCGGGTGGGTTGATTCGGCCATTTCCTACGGCGACGGCCCGACCAAATACTACACTGCCCCTACTATGCCGGAATCGACGAAAATAAGCGGCGCGGAGCAGTTGGAAAAATATCAGACGGACAGCACCGCCTGTTATGGCTGTCCGATACGCTGCCGCAAGGTTCTCCAGATCAAAGAAGGAAAGTATTTATATGATAGGGTCGAAGGGCCTGAATATGAAACCCTGATGGCCTGGGGCGCAATGATGGGATTGGATCTTGATATGTCCACCGCCGTATATTTAAACGAATTATGTAACGCTTATGGATTCGATACGATCAGCAGCGGTGCCAGCGCCGGCTATGCCTTCTATCTGTATGACCTCGGAGTAATTTCGGAGAAGGATACCGGCGGTCTTAAGCTCACCTGGGGGAATACCGATGCTGCCATCGAGCTGGTGCATCTGATTGGCAAAAACCAGGGCTTCGGCGCTGTGCTGGCGGGCGGAACCAAGCGGATGGCGCAAAAATACGGCCGCCCGCCTGGAGAAGCCGTCCAAAGCAAGGGACTGGAATTCCCCATGCATGATCCGAGAGCATATCACTCCATGGGTCTTGTTTATGCAACCGCTCCGCGTGGTGCGGATCATAATAAAAGTGACGGCTATCAGGTGGACGGCGGCACAGGTCATCCTGACCTTGGATGTGGAGATAACTGACCGCTGGGCTGATGATAAGGCTGTCGGTGTTGAAAAAGGCCAGAATTTCAGAACTTTGACTGATTCACTGGGAATCTGTCATTTTGCCCAGATACCATTCAATTTACTTATCGATATGATTAATGCTTCTACCGGCTGGAATACGACCATGGATGAATTATTGAAGGCCGGGGAACGTACCTTCCAACTGCAGCGAGCCCTGTCCTGCAAGCTGGGTATTACTGCGAAAGATGATGTGTTGCCGGAGCTGGCCATGAGGCCGATTCCCGATGGCGGGCAGGAAGGCCATGTGCCCAACATGGAAAAGATGCTGCCGGAATACTATGCTATCAGAGACTGGAACAAGGCTACCGGCAAGCCTTCGAAAAAACGCTTGGAGAGCCTTGGTATGCCGGAAATCGCTGCAATCCATTAGGGCGGAATAGTTGTAGCATTAAGCTCAGCAGGAATAGCAACGGCTCTCTTGGAGCTATTATTCATGGGTGACGTATTTGCCTACAATTAATATCAACTTTATCGGACCATGGAGGGTTTTACTCGGCGCGCGAACCGTGACCGTCAATGTAGATAGTATTGACGAAGCCAGGGATTATGTGGAGACTAATTTCGGTCCTGTATTCGAGAAAAAGATTAAGTCCATTGGAATCGGCAAGAAGCAATCCATTTGGGATAACAGCAATATCCTGCTCAACGGCACGAACATAAAGTTGTTGAATAAAATAACCTTTAAAGATGGCGACAAGCTCGATCTGTTGCCTAAAGTCGCCGGTGGCTAAAAAAAGGAGGCATATATGAAATTTACATTTTTACTTTTTATTCTCTATCTCAAACTTAAAAAAGCGGCCAAGAAAGATCCTGAATTTCAGGAATACATAAAAAAAGAAAAAACAAAGGTGTTGATTAAAACTGCCGATGGTAAGAGAGGAAGAATGTTTATTTTCGACAACGGGAAATTTTCGTCGCTGCCCGGTGGCGATCAAAAACAATTTGACGTGGCTATGGTCTGGAAGGATGCCGATACCGCTTTTAAAGTTATGGCATCGGAGGATCTTAATAAATCCATGGAAGCTGCTTATGATGGAAGGCTTGTTTTTGAAGGCGATGCCAATCAAGCGCTCTGGTTTACGGGAGCAACGACATTTTTAACGGGAAAAAAGAAATAGAATTAGCTGAAGTGGATATTTAAATAGTCTAAAACTTTGAATATCCCATCCGCAAGATGGGATGTTCATCTAATAGTAACTTTGTTTTTTCTATTAAATCCGTAAGTAAATATGGCTACAGGATCAATCTACCGATAATCTGATTCGTCAGCTAAGCAAGAGCTGGATGAGCCCCGACAAAAAGAAAATGCGGGTTATAGACCTTAAAAGTGTACGTTTTATTGCCTCCAAAAAAAGAATTTCTCTCCTGGAAGTCGAAATATCCTGCCTCGAACAGCAATGTAGTTCCCATCCGGTATATGCGTAACATCGGCACAATCGGTATTGAAGGACAATTAAAACTGCTTCGCTCCACAGTAGCCGTTTGTGGAGCGGGCGGTCTGGGAGGAACGATTATCGAATTGCTCGCCAGGCAGGGTATCGGTCATTTAGTTATCATTGACAATGACAAGTTTGCCGAAAACAATCTGAACAGGCAGATAATAGCCACAGAGAGTGATCTGCGGAAATCCAAGGTTAAAGTCGCGGCGGCCCGGGTTAAGAAAATCAATTCCGCCGTTGAGGTTTCCGCCGTTAATAAAACCATTAATTCCAAGAACATTAAAAAATTAATAATGGATGCAAGCGTGGTGCTTGACGGGTTGGACAATTTGAAAACCCGCCGGATCGTAGCCCGTGCCTGCGATGAATTAAAAATTCCCTTTGTTCACGGAGCTATCGCCGGTTGGTGCGGCCAGTTGTTGACCGTCTTTCCGGGAGATAAAGGGCTTAACGCTATCTGCGGTTTATCCGCCGATGAAAACGAATGCGGGATTGAAACGCATACAGGCAATCCCGCGGCAACTCCGGCGGTAATCGCCGCCTGGGAAGTGCAGGAAGCAATAAAAATAATTACCGGGATCGGCAATCCCATTCGGAACAGACTTTTATTTTTGGATTTTGCCGAAGGTACTGTTGATGAAATAACCTTATAATCAAAAGTTGGAGAAAGCCGTTGAAAAACGATCAATGTTCCCGCGCGTCTCTGGTATGATAATCAAGAAAAAGAACTTTCTTTTCCCGATAGATGGCAGGTGGATAATCTTACCTCACCGGGTTTGGAAAAACCGGGTCTTACTCCGCAACAAATTGAAGAGCGGGTCAATAAACCTATTGATGGTATTCCCTTGCTGGAATTAGCCAGAGGCAAGAAACAAGCTGTTATCGTCTTTGACGATATGACGCGTCCCACGCCGGTCAAGTTGGTAGCGCCTTATGTTCTTGCGGCACTTCACCATGGTGGTATGAAGAAGGAGCAAATCAGGTTTATCTGGGCACTGGGGAGTCACGGCACTTACGATATGATTTCTGCCAGAAAAAAATTGGGCAATGAAATAGTCGAAAATTATCGAGTATATAACCATGACGCTTTTCAGAACACGGTGCAGATCGGAACAACTCCCGGCGGCATTGAATTGTGGTTCAATAGAGAATTTATGGCCTGCGACTTGAAGATCGGCATCGGCTGCATTACTTCCCATGTACATGTTGGTTTCGGAGGCGGCGCCAAAATCATTTTACCCGGTGTCGCCGGAATCGAATCGATCAACCAGTTTCATGAACATTTTAATCGGGATCCTTCCAGGCACGGTTTTGGAAATTTCGATAACAATATAATGCGCGCGGAGTGCGACGCAGCAGGAGATATTGCCGGGCTGAATTTCAAAGTGGATTGTCTCATCAATCGGCGCGGCGAGATTGCGAGTCTTTATGCCGGATCATTTCGCGCTACTCACGAGCAGGGCGCCAAGGAGGCAAAAGAAGCTTACGGCATTTCTTCCGTGGGCGGCTATGATATCGCTGTTGCTAACACCTATGCCAAGGCTAACGAGTCGGGAATCGCCTTGCTCTTGGCCAGAATGCTGTTGAAGTCGAAAGCGGCGGGAACAGCCGTGATTATCTGCGACGCTCCCGAAGGCCAAGTTCCGCACTATGTTTTCGGCACCTGGGGTGCAGACTATGGAGGAAAACATTTCCGGCTTCGTCCTAGAGGATATATTAAATCTTTAATGAAAAATTTAATTGTTCTCAACCCTCACCCGACACCGACGGATTTAGCCTGGGTCGGCCCTGCCGAAGATGTGACGGTGGTCAAGACGTGGCCGGAAGTTCTTACTATTCTGGAAGCAGAATATACGGCTAAAGCCAGTGTCGGCGTTATTCAAGATGGAACGATGCAGTACATCAAGAAACCAGCACAATAAAAAACACAGGTTACTGCCTTAGCGCACAACACGGAAAGAATATTCCAATACTGTGTGCATTAGAACAACCCGATAAGGATTTCCTGTGCTCATTGCCCAGTAAATATGCGTTTTGTCCGTTGCAGGATCATGCCACGTAAGTGAATCGATGATGCTTGCGCCATATTCGTAACCGTAGTTATCGGTGCCGTTACGCGGTGTGGGATGCTCCGGAATATCGGTCCCGAGACTCAGCTCATAATCGTAGGCGTTCGGGTTTTTGACCGGGTGATACATGAACGTATCATGACCGCCGTCTGTCACTGCGTTCCATATAAGACGCGGTGCAGACCAGGGTCCCCACGGCTGATCGGCTTCCCGCATATAAATACCGACTTTAGGATTGTCCCCGTAAAGGACGGGACGCTTCTGTGGGCGTCCGCCGTAGAGCATGATCCATTTGTTAAGACTGGGAACGAAGCTCACCGATATCTGCCAGGGATGGTTGATCAACATATCTTCTATCCTTTCCGAGGCAGCTGTTATGATGGGCGCCAATCCGGGGGCTATTTTTTCCGAGCTCGGAACCGTTGACCATTGCGGGATGCCGTCCGAAATGCCCGTGAAATAATGCGGTGTCCATCTATCGTCTCCGGTTGCGCTAAGATCATAGTACATCAAATAACTGGGAAGGGGGCTTATAAGAGAGTCAAATGCCGGTTTACCCCAGATAAGAACGGCCGGCCTCGTTGCCTGATCTTCGAAACTGCGCAAGGGATCAAGATAATACACATTGCCGGCGGGATTTTCGGGATCAAAATAGGGAGCGACGCGTGCTGAAATATTTACAAAGTCGCGTAGACTAAGCCGAGCCTCTTCGTAAAAATCCGGAAGACTTGAAGATGAGGCGATAGAGCGCGGCAGTGCGCGCACGTGACCGGCAGGAGCGAAACAGAGGCCGCGAAGGCAGACATCGCCATCATCACACGGGCAGGGTTGCGCCCCTACTCCGAAGATTCCGTATGCCGCCTCACCCGAACTAAATCCTGTCAATGGGGTCTTCAGAGCTCCCATATGGTAAGGCGTCCATTCTCCGGATGCATCTCTGTGGTATACCATTATCGGTCTTACGGGCAGGCTCTCCGTTGGTTCCGATTCGGCAGGAAATGTCAAAATAGGGCATGCGCCCGGCTCCGGTGTGAGAAAAGTGGCTAGCGAATCGTCGTAGTTTAATGTCGGCAACGGCCAGGTATCGCCGAACAACATGATGTTTGTGACGTGGTGCATAAACGTGAACCCCAGATCTGTTCCGATAAGGCGCAGGTGCGGTTGACTTGTTTGCGGATTCAGATAGCTCAAAAATACCGGATGCCCGCCGCCGGCCAGACCGCGATTTATCGGACCTCCGACCAGAAGGCAATGCAGAGATGTGGTAGCTTTGAGGAAGTGCGTGAAGCGGGAACGAGCCTCCCGTATCGAGTCCGCCGGTTCACGTGTTGACTCTATAACATCGGGCAATGGACCGCCCGGTCCGGCGCAGCCAAGGAAGAAAATAAATAAAACTAAAAATAAACGTTTCATGTCCCTCTCCTCCTTTTTAAAAATTCGTTCCCATAGTCGATTCCCTTCTGATAGAACGACCTGAGAACGTTTTCGTTTTGTGTTGTCCTGCCGATGTCGACATTATTTGGCGGGGCAAGTTCGATTATTCGAACATCTTCCGGTGGATGATGGATAAACTGCACGGCGTTCATATAATTTTTTGCCCGTTGCTTAAATTTTTCAACCAACTGGGGATATTTCCTAAAATAAATAGATAAGATGAAAATAAGCTTGCTTTGTTTTTTTACATAATCGGAGGGGCGTGAGCGGATGACGGTGATGTCTTTTGCACCACGGCGATAAGCTTTGCGCACCGGAATGGAATCAGCGATACCGCCGTCTGTAGCCTTTTCACCATTTACTTCCAGAATGTTCCGGTAAAAGACAGGGATCGAGCTGGAAACTTTCAAATAATCCTCCAGAGTGCTTTCGTCAGGCTTTAGGTAAAGCGCGTTGCCCGTATCCATTGATGTGGCAACAACAATGTATTCTTTATTTTTCGTGCGCAAAGTGTCGAACAAATATTTCAGATTAAGGCGATAGTTAGCGATGGTTTGCTCCCACATCCAATCCAGATCCATCAAATTACCGCCACGTAAAAAACGCCACGGGTTGATGAATCTGGAAGTTAGCGAATAGCGCAAAGTTATATCGAAGTTGCGGTCGTTTTGCCCGGCTAGATGGGAGGCCAGATGACAGGCGCCGGCGGAAACGCCGATATATAAATCGAAAGGATCAAAACCGACCTTACCAAAGGCGTGAAGAACTCCTGCGGCAAAGATGCTTCTCATCCCTCCGCCTTCAACCACCAATGCTGATTTGCCGGGATTATTGCTCATATTACCTTCAGAACTATTTTGCCGATATGTGCCGAAGACTCCATCAGTTCATGGGCTTTTTGCGCTTCCTCAAGAGGGTAGATTTTATGAATCAAAGTGCCCACTTTTTTAGCTTCCAGAAGCGGCCAGACATTTTTCAACAGGGCTTGCGCGATGGCGGCTTTTTCTTCGACCGACCGCGGCCGAAGTGTCGAGCCGGTAAAAGTCAGACTTCTGGTTAATATGGGCATGCAGTCGAGCTCGACTTTTGAACCTTGTAAAAAAGCAATTTGTACCAGCCTTCCATTGGTTTTAAGAAGCTTGAGGTTTTTTTCGATGTATTCTCCGCCGACCATATCCAGAATGCAATCTAAGCCTTGCTTCCCGGTCAGCTTCCGTATTTCTTCAGCCCAATCCTGCTTTTTGTAGTCGATTGCCTTGTCAGCGCCGAGTTTTTTAACCGCGTCAATTTTGTCCGAGCCATTGACAGTTGTATAAACCGTGGCGCCGAAGGCTCTGCCCAGTTGAATCGCCGTAATGCCGATACCGCCGGCACCGCCATGAACAAGAAATTTTTCTCCCGAGCGCAAACGGCCGCGATCGAACACGTTTGTCCAAACGGTGAAATAGTTTTCCGGCAGAGCCGCCGCTTCGGGAAGTGTCAGACCTTTGGGAACAGGCAGACAATTAGAAGCTGGTGCCGCGCAATATGCGGCATAGCCCCCGCCCGGTGTGAGCGCGCAAACCACATCGCCAATCTGCCAAGGCGCATTCATGCGGTTATCTTTGTTGGCATCGTCATCGGCTCCTCGACGTATGGTACTACACGACTGCGTCGCCTCTTCCTTGCCGCTAATGTTTTCTCCCAAAGCAACAATCTTACCCGCCACCTCCAGCCCTAAAACAGGCGAAGCTCCGGCAGGGGGCGGGTAGGCTCCGGCACGCTGCAATACGTCAGGCCGGTTCACTCCGGCGTAAGCGACTTCGATCAATACCTCGCCGGATTTGAGTTGCGGCAAGTTTCCCTGTTTTACCTGCAGGCACGAGGCTGGGCCACCTTGGCCATGGTCAATGTATTTCATGCTGGCGGGAAGTGACATCGGTCGATTCCTCCTCCGGTTGCATCATCCGAGAACGACTTCAATCAAGTGAGGACCGGATTTATTTAAAGCCGCTTTCAATTCTTTTACTAATTCTTCCGCCGTAGTCACAGAAACGGCGGGAACATTCATTCCATGGCTGAGTTTAACCCAATTGATAGCCGGTTGGTCCATGTTAATTAATGCCTGAGCGGCAGCTCCCAGCGAAGCAAAACCGGCTCGGCGGCATTCGAATTCAATCGTAAAATATTTGCGATTCGAGCAAATCAGGGTAATCACATTCGCCTTTTCATGAGCTTGCGACCACAAGGCCTGCACAGTGTACATAGCGCTGCCGTCAGCCTCGATATTGATTACCTGTCTATCGGGGCAAGCCAGTGCCGCTCCCAGGGCGCAGGGCATACCTTGCCCTATTGCGCCCCCGGTCAGAGTAAGATGACTGTAAGGTTTTAGCATCGGAGCTAATGGATAGTATGGCGCTGACGAAGTAACGCCTTCATCTACAATAATACAATTTTCCGGCTGCAGGGCGGCAATCACGGCGCACAATTTCCGGGAGTTTAATACTCCGGAAGGGATTTCCGGCAATTCGTATTTTGCCAGTACGGAACTGACATTATTCTTACTTGAGGAAGCGCCTAAAGCTTCAGCCAAGGCCTGAAGTGCGGCGGCCGCATCTTGTTTTTCTGTATCAATCTTAACCCATTTCTGGCTATTGGTAAGATAATGGCTCTTTCCTCCTTTGTATCCGAAAAAGGCAACCGGTTCTTCGGCTCCCGCCAGAAGGAAAGAGTCATATTCACCCAACAGGGCTGATGCCTGTTCGGGAAAATAGGGAATGCGTTTTAATAGAGGGAAACCTTCGCCGCTGTCAAAATAAGCCGGAAAGGTGACCATCAAAAGATCACATCCTGTAGCCGCTTTGATTTTTGCCGCGGCGGCGAGACCTGGTTTGCGCAATGCCCGTCCGCCGATAATGAGCGCCGGTTTGGTTGATTTTTTCATCAGTTTTGCCGCCGCTTCAATTTTCTTTTGATCAAGCCCATCAAATTCAAAATGCGGCATTTTAACACTTTTCCCTTCGTACTCAGACCACTGGTAGTCTGCTGGAACAATGATAGTGGATATCTGTCCGTAAAGGGATGCGGCCAGAGCATCTGCCGTGTCCTGCGCTAATGCATTTACGGAACGACTGCTTCGCTGCCATCCGGATACTGTTTTTGCCAGGGAGGCGATATCCATATTTAAAGGAGGATCCGCCGCCAGATGCCACGAGGCATGTTCGCCGATGATGTTGAAAACCGGTGTCCGCGCCCGGCGCGCGTTGTGCAGATTAGCAATGCCATTGGCAAATCCCGGACCGAGATGGAGCAGATTCATGGCCGGTTTTTGTGTCATCCGGCCGAAGCCATCGGCCGCTCCCGTGCAAACACCCTCAAAAAGGCCAAGGACAGGGCGAATGCCACTTACAGTATCAAATGCCGCCACAAGCGGCAACTCGGTCGTTCCCGCGTTGGCAAAACATATTTCCACGCCCGCATTTTTAGCTGTTTGCAAAATTATTTCCGCACCGTTCACAATATTTTCCTCCATATAATTAAAAAATCGTTTTAAGTATTATCATTTATTTTTATGCTTGATGAGACCTTATTTTTGAATGTGACGAGTATATGGAGAAGACACTTAGGCGTCAAGAAAATTTAACTACTAAGACATTTTATAATCGTATGTCAGGAAAATATCATAAGTAATAAGGGTTTGTTTTTCAAAAAAAGAGAAATGAGTCTTGCATATTGACATAAAGCTGACAATAGTCTAGAAAAATATGGTGTGTTAAAGATGGATAACTTCAAAAGTTTATCTTGATTACACTGCATCTAAATAAATGCATTAAAGAGGATATATGAAAATACTCAATACAGCCCCCATGTCCGGCGCCGGTTTGAAAAGCCTTATCGAAACCAGATCTCCAAAAATATCGTTCATTGTTGTGGATGCGCACAAGTTTCCGGAGGATAAGCTAGCGGTTGAAATAGCCGATGCGGATATCCTTCTAGGGGACTACACAGGCAGTACACCCATCACCCGCCGGGTTGTGCAGGCAGCCAAAAAGCTTAAACTCATCCAACAGCCCAGCGTAGGTTATAACCATATTGACGTTAATGCCTGCAAAGAGTTCGGTATCCCTGTGGCCAACACCCCGGGAGCCAACGATATAGGTGTGGCCGAGCATACGATAATGCTGGCTTTGGCCTGTCTGAAGAACCTTCCCCTGTACAATGCCAAAACTCACCAAGGAGAATGGCTTTTTACCCAGGCTCAGAGGACAGGAATTTTTGAGCTCAACGCCAAGATTTACGGACTTTTGGGTATGGGGCGTACGGCCCGGGCTGTGGCCGAGCGACTTATACCTTTCGGCGTCAAGTTGCTTTATTACGATATTGTCCGGTTAAGCGCCGAAGATGAGAAGAAGTATCATGCGGCTTATACCCCTATGGAAGAAATTCTCAAAACAGCCGATGTGGTGAGCCTCCACCTGCCTCTTACTGACGAGACTACAAAGATTATTGACACGGCGAAGCTGGCGCTGATGAAATCCACCGCGGTGCTCATCAACGTGGGGCGCGGGGCACTGGTCGATGAAGAGGCTTTGGCTGAGGCTTTGCGCGGCAAAAAAATAGCTTTTGCCGCTGTAGATGTATTTACCCAGGAACCGCCGCCTAAAGATCATCCTCTCTTTGGCTTGGAAAACGTCATTCTTACCCCTCACCTGGCCGGCTCCACCAGGGAATCGGGGATGCGTATAATTGGCATGGCCATGGATAATCTGAATCGGGTAATGAATGGTGAAAAACCTCTCTGGGTATTGAATCCTTAAAGGAATTATGAAAACAAGTTTTATAATTTTAATGGTAATGGTTTGTGTATATAAAGATGTAATCTCATATAACGATAAAAGGAGAATTTTAAAATGTCTGAACTAATATCTGCGGAAAAACTAAAAAAAATGATCGGCCAGGAAAACGGCACCAGCGAGTGGGTGTTGATTGACCAGGATAGAATCAACCGGTTTGCCGATGCCACGGAAGACCATCAGTGGATCCATGTGGATATCGAAAAAGCGAAAAAAGGACCCTTTGGCGGTCCCATAGGCCATGGTTTTTTAACGCTGTCTCTGATACCGATATTCAGCAAATCGGCGAAATATCTTCCGGAAGGCCTGAAGATGGCAGTTAATTACGGCCTGAACAAGGTACGCTTTATCACTCCCGTTCCTGTCGGTTCGCAGGTGCGCTCCCGGATGGTTATCTCCGCCGTTGAAGAAAAAGGGCCCGGCAGAATCCTCATGACCATAACTCACTCAATTGAAATCAAGGGCCAGGATAAACCAGCATGCATAGCTGAAGGTTTATCCATGTTATTCTTCTAAAATAGATTTAATGCTTCCCCGCGGCGAATCCGCGGGGAAGCATTAAACATCGTTTTTGTAAATTATTATCGCAGTGAATGTATCGGCAATTAATCGAAAAGCGATTAAGTATTTTGATGGATTAGTCGCATGCCCGAATAGGGAACATTGAAATAGGGTATTTCCGTTCCCTCCAGACTGCCGATAAAGGCTGTCTTTCTTTTCTTCCCACCAAAACAGATATTGGCGGGTCCCCGGAGAATCTTTCTTTCCGGATCCTCGAAGAACTACCTCTAATTCTCTGTTTGGAGTGATGTAGCCAATGGCGTTCCATGCGGGAAACGTGACCCAAAGGTTACCGGCCTCATCAAAGGCAATGCCGTCGGGAAATCCCATGCGTCCGAGAAATTCAGGGCCGTAAATCTCCTTTTCGCCCAAGGAGCCGTCCTGATAGATGGAGAAACGAAGGATTCGCCTTTTCATTGTTTCCGCCACGTAAACATATTTTTCCGCGCTGTCGAGAGCTACGCCATTGGCAAAGCAAATACTTTCTGCAACGATCTGATTTTTGCCAGCGGCGATAAGGACAATGCATCCATCCGGAACGGGAGCGCGCAAAGCCTCTTCAATATTAGGCAGACTAGTGGAATTGGAAACCCAGAGTCTATCTCGGGAATCGATAAAGGGGAAATTTGGGCTGGACATCCTTTTCCCTTCAGCTTCGGTCATCAGCACAACATGACGGCCGTCGGGTGAGAGTGATTGCACCTCACCGTTTCCAATGTTGGCGATAATGCAATTTCCTTTCCTGTCAATACAAATTCCGTTGGGCATACCGCCGAGAGAGCCGATGAACGAAGTGCGGCCGTTCTTTTCTATACGAGAACAGCGACCCCTACCATCAGCCGTATAAAGGCTGCCGTCATCCAGAGCCATGACCCCTTCCGGTCTCAACAGTCCGCTGCCGATTGTCTTTACACGGCTCAGGTCGATTTTCATGAAAGCCTCTCGAAAATTGTAGCCAAACCCTGACCACCGCCGATACAAAGGGAGGCAATGCCGTATCTTCCTTTGCGCCGTTTTAATTCGTTGATGGCAAATATAGCTATACGTGTTCCGCTCATGCCGTTGGGATGACCGAAAGCAATAGCCCCGCCGTTGGGGTTGAGTTTTTCATCATCAATGGAATGTCCCTGGGTCTTCAACTCTTTCACGCAGGCAATGACTTGGGCGGCAAAAGCCTCGTTGATTTCGATGACATCCATATCTACCATCTTCAGTCCTGCCCGTTTCAACGCCTTGGGCATCGCGTAAGCCGGGCCGATTCCCATGATTTTGGGGTCAACTCCGGCCACACCACAGGTGACCCACCGAGCCAGGGGTTTGTAGCCGAGTTCTTTGGCTTTTTCCATAGTCATGATCAAAACGGCGGCGGCAGCGTCATTGCGGCCGGATGAGGAGCCCGCCGTGACCGTTCCGTCTTTTTTGAAGGCCGGCGGCAGGGCACGGAGCTTTTCCATGGTCGTTTCCCGGGGATGTTCATCCGTGTCGAAGACAATCTCGCCTTTTTTTTGCGGGACAATAATAGGAATAATCTCATCCTTAAAATAACCGGCACGTATAGCCTTGAATGCCCGTTCCTGACTTCTCATACCGAAGGCGTCTTGCTCTTCCCGGGATATCTTGTATTTCACGACGAGGTTTTCGGCGGTCATACCCATGACCATCTGATCTTCAGCTGTCGGGGCGGTTTCCCGTGGCAGGATTCTCGGTGGAGTCATACTATAGGCCTCGCTGGCCCGGCCGATCATCCAGGGGCACTGGCTCCAGCTTTCCATACCTCCGGCGATGTAGATATCGCCCAAACCCGCCATAATTTGAGTGGCGGCGAAATTAATTGCTTGTAATCCCGAAGAACATTGACGTTCCACCGTGACACCCGGAAGGCTGTAGGGAAGCCCCGCCTTGAGAACCGCCCATCGTGCCGGGTTATACGCTGAATGCCAGGAATTCGAGAGGCCCATGACCACATCTTCGACGATATTAGGATCGATTCCGGTCTTATCTACGAGCCCTCTTAAGGCAAAAGCACCTAATTCTTCCGGCCGGTAACGCGCGATTGTTCCTCCCATACGGCCGATAGCGGTTCGAACACCGCTAACAATGACAACTTCTTTCATCTTAACTTCTCCTTCCTAGTCCATGATTTTGAGTTTTTTTATATCTATAATTCCGATCTGAAAACTGAGTGTTATTCAATCAAGAAATTTTGGCAGATTTTTTGTTCTTTTTCTGAAGTGAATAAAAATTGCTCGGAATTTATCAGGGAGATTAAACGCGAATTAATAACGCACAACCTCCGTCCCCTCTTTTCAGGAGAGAACGGAGGTGTAAAAATAGTGCAGTTTATTCCGTGAACCGCCTACCGCTATTCTCCCTTGAATACCGGTTCGCGCTTTTCAAAAAATGCGGTAAATCCTTCTGTAGCATCCTTACTCTTGCCCAACTTGCTTGACCACTCCCGGTCAACGCGCAGACCTTCTTCCAGGCCTTTTTCCAGCCCCACACTCATTCCCTGCAGCGTCGCGTTTACGGCAAGCGGCGCCCTCTTGGATAGTGCTACTGCATAAGCCATGGTTTCTTTCATTAAATCCGCAGCAGGAAAAACCTTGTCCACGAGCCCGATGGCCAGTGCTTCAGGCGGTGTAAGCCTTTTACTGAAAAGAATCATGTCCAATGCTTTGGATTTGCCCAAAATCCGCGGCAGGCGCTGTATACCGCCCCAGCCGGGTGTGATGCCGAGATTTACTTCGGGGCATCCGATAAGTGCCTTGGGATTATCCGTCATGAAGCGAAAATGGCAGACCATGGCTATTTCGCATCCGCCGCCCAGAGCGTAACCGTTTATAGCCGCAATGAAGGGTTTTGTGGAACGTTCGATCCGGTTTAGAACATCGTTGCCGTTAGGCCCTTTGGTAATGTTGGCGATGTCGCTTACGTCCATGCCGGCACAGAAGCCTTTTTCTCCGGCGCCGGTGATTATCACAACCCTGGTATCCTTGCTGTTCTCCAACTCAGTGATAGCCTGGTTCAGTTCTTCGCGAATGCCCAGGTTTACAGAGTTTGTCGGTGGACGGTTGAGAGTGATGGTGCTGATGAAATCCTTTGTTGACACGATAATATTATTATAGCCCATATGTATCCTCCTGTGGTTTTTTTGAGATAATGCTTATTCTTTAACAAAAATAAAAAACCTGTCAAGCAGATAAACGAGGATATTACACAAAAAATAATAAGCCATTTCCTCATCTACGAATCCAATTTCCTGATGCGTGATATCACGTAATGAACTCCGCAATATTTCAATGGCCGTGAATATTACTTAACCTTTTCCGGTTTCACCGCGCATTCATTCTTATCGGTATTCTGTTCAAAGTACTCTTTGATCTTCAGCCGGACAGTTTCGGGAATCTTGATGCCGATGTCTTTGATCCGGCTTTCATATTTCTTGAATGAACGGGTATGTTGCGACGTATTGATGAATATCTGGAAATAGGAACGAATGCTTCCCTCAATCTCTGTCCTGAATTCCATATCCTGATTTAACAAATCCTCCACCGGAGCAATGAAGCGATAGTTGATGGGCCGGCAGATGGCGCGATAGGCAACAAAACGCATCGTCATCTCATCTTCATAATTTTTTTCCCTGATGGATTTTTCCACAACATTGAGATCAATGGCGTCCAAAATCTGGAAGGCATATTGAGGGCTTAAAATCTTCTCAATAATCTTCTCAGCATTTTTATATTGCTCGCAGGAATTGATGTCTCCTTCAAAATCAGGATCACACCGGACATAGATCACAAAGTCGATATCGGAAGTGTTTTCGCAAAGCCCCATATTTGTGGAACCCATGACATCCATTGCTATATCATCGTGAATTCCTTCTTCGATTAGATGAGCAATCTGTTCGAGTTTGTTGAGGCGTTCTTCTGTTTCTTCCGTCTGGAACATGCGGTAAAACTGTTTAATCTCATTGTAGAGTTGTACCTCCGGAATGTGAGAATACTTCTCGGTTTTTGAATCGAAGTTCTCGCCCTGTTTGAGGGCTTTGTAGCGCTCGGTATCAACGATTGTTTCCTGCCAGTGTCCTGATTTTTGAGGATAGTAATCGGCAATGTCATGGATGCGGTCTTCAACAAGCTTCTTGAAGATGATTTTAGAAACATGCCTGCCTTCCATTTCGATGGTGTAGAAGAAGCCGCCTTCCGCAACGCCGCCGGTCAGGGTCGTTACTTCCCCGAAATTAGATGGATTGAGGTAGATGGTTTCCTCGCTGACCTGAAATCCCCAATCCATATGGACATGACCTGTCAGACACAGAAGGACGGGATTGTTATCGCAGTAATGGCGCAGAGCCGGAGAGCCGGATGTTCCGAATTGGTTTATCCGGTCATGAATGCCGTGCGCCGGTTGATGGCTTACAATTATATCGGGCTTTACGGCTTTGAAGAAATTATACATTTCGTTATGGCCGCTTTCAACATTCGCGCTTCCTCCATAAGGGACTACGTAACGTTCAGGAATCCCCGGAGTCCAGATGTTGGCTCCGCCGTAGCCGGCAACCTTTAAGCCGTGCATGTCATGCCAGTGCAGATGGAGATCGCGTTCATGAAGCGACGTATATTTCAAATCCATGTCATAATTGCCGGGCAAGGCAAATATCTGTGCCTTCTGTTTCATTGCCAGGATATTTTCCAAAACCTTGTATTTTTGTTGAAGGACCCGGCGCGCGCGAATTGTGTACTGCTGATATTTTGTACCTTTTTCTTCAATCTCTTCAGAAATATTAGGCGTATCGAGCAATTCATCCACAAAATCTTCGATGACCATGCTTTCTTTTTGCATTCTAACGCGCAAACCGTGAAAATAAGATTGAAGCTCATGGTAATTAATGGCCGTACTCATGTTGTAGAAGGGAATATCAACGAGATCACCGGCAATGATATAGACATCTGCCACTGTTTCGGACAACAAAGTTTTAACACGGTCAAAGGCGCCGTGAATATCGGCTACATAAATGATTCTCATATTTAAATACTTGACTCCCGTTTCTAGGCTTCTTGATCCTAATATAGCAACTAGTAAGAAAATTTAAAAGGGATATAACCGAAGTGTATGGCTTTCCGAAAGTTACACCAAGGCTTCTTAATGACACATCCTCAATAAAATTAAAGATTAATCATAAAAGGTTGACATAAATTGTTGATGATATATAATCCTTTTTCATTATCGGGAGGTATTTATGCTCAATTTTAAAAATATTTTATATCCGATAGATCTGGATTCAAAAAATATTTCTTCAGTAGTGAAGGCTTTAGAATTTGCGCAAATGTTCAAAAGCAAAATACATATCTTGTACGTCAATGACATGCAAGCCGGTTATCGCCATCCTACGGATCATGAGGATGTGGTAGCCTTAAGAGTAAAAGAAGTTGTTCCTGCTGAATTATTGGAAAACCAAAAAATCATATATGCTGTTTCCAAAGGATCTTTAGATAAAGAAATTGTGAAATATTGCGAAAAGAATAATATCGACTTGATAATAGCCGGGCATAAACACAGAAATAAATTGTATTCTCTTTTGTTTGATAGTCCCGACGAAAATATTATTGATGCAGTTCAGTTGCCTATCCTAGTGATTCCTGAAAATTTTAAATAGATTCTCGAAACGATTTCTAAGTTTTTGTTTTCAGCATTAACTTCAACACTGCTTATTCCGGCCGGTGCTTTTGCCGATGCGTTAATTGGAAACTTAAAACCGTGAAGGGGGGGGTAATAATAGTTAAGTAATTATTTGGGAATTAATCGTGATGCTGATGTTTCATTTTCAGCCTGGAAATAGATGTTTTTTTCAGCTCAAGCTTTTTTCTAAAGACTCCTTCACGAACAGAACGAATGTCTTCGATGGTAAAAAAAGCCAGCGGATTAAATTTCCTGATTATATCGATAACACGGCCTACATCTCTTCTTTTGATAATGGTATAAACCACCTTTACCGGTCCGAGCGTTCCCTGTGCGTCTATATGAGTTACTCCGTAACCGTCGCATTTGAGAAATTCCACTAAATCCGAAGCGTTCTTTTGGGTGATGATTCTAATGACGACGGTGCCAATGGCCATTCTTCCTTCGAGGTAAATGCCTATATAATTTCCCATGGCAAAGCCGCCGGCATAGGCCATGTAATAAATAACATTGGTCAGGTTATGCATTATTTGAGTGATGGATACCAGCCAGATAAGAACTTCAAAAAATCCAATAAGAGGCGCTAAATATTTCATGCCCCTCGATACATAAATAATACGTGCAGTATCCAGCGTGACATCACAGATGCGTGCCAGAAAAATCAACAAAGGAATAATCACTAGTTTGAATATTTCTGAATGATAAAAAACGCTTAAATCCATTTTGGTTTATATCTTCCTTTATTTTAAGAAGTATAAGTATATAGAGGGTGCGTGTCAATAAGTATTAGTAATGGAAATGAATTACACAAATTATCAGCTGGTGAGTTTCTATTAAATCAGAGCTTAATCATAAAAGGTTGACTTATGTAACCGGATATATATAATTGAAGATATATAAATTCTCCTGATTATCAGGCTGCTTTTATGTTTTATTTTAAAACATATGTTTTTTTTCATTCCTTCCGATTCTGAAAATGTTTTTATGGCGCGCGTAAACACAAGGCAAATCATATTCTCCAATGCGGCCTCCTGAATTATAGCCGGACGGCATGTTTTTTAACCAAGGCTATTTTGCCGGAATGAGTTTTGAGAAAAAAATAACAATTTGAACACGTAAACATAAAGATTCAAAGGAGCGTAAAATTATGTTTTGGAGCGAAATTTATTTTGGCAATTCGGTAGAAGACTGGACGATAGCTTTTATTATCATGGTGGTTACCTTCATCATTTTAAAGGTTATTCAAAAAATTGCCGTTTTAAAGATATCCAAGCTTGCCCGGCGAACCAAAACGGATATTGATGATCTGGTGGTTGATATTCTTTCAGGCACAAAAATATTTACTTTATTGGTTGCGTCTATTTACGTTGGTTCCTACGTCCTTACTTTACCGTCGGCAATTTTCACCTTATGGCAAAAAACCGTTATGCTCGTTTTGATTTTACAAGCGGGATTTTGGATGGGAAGCGGAATTGCTTTTTTGCTTGGTCGCGCTGTCAAGAAGCGCATGGATGAAAATGCGGCAAGCACGACAACCATTACCTTTCTTGGTTTTATTGCCCGTATCTTTCTTTGGTCGATAGTCCTGCTTTTAATTCTGGACAATCTTGGGGTTAACATCACCAGCCTTGTCGCGGGTTTAGGAATTGGCGGTATCGCTATTGCTTTGGCTATGCAAAACATTCTTGCAGATTTGTTTGCTTCATTGTCTATCGTTCTGGACAAGCCTTTTGTTATCGGCGATTTTATTGTTGTTGATCAGCTAATGGGTACCATTGAGTATATCGGCATGAAAACTACGCGCATTCGGAGCCTTAGCGGCGAGGAGTTGATTTTTTCCAATAACGATCTTCTCAAAAGCCGCATTCATAATTACAAGCGAATGTTTGAACGTCGCATAGTATACGGCTTTGGTGTTATCTATCAAACACCCCTGGAAAAACTCAAACTGATTAACAATATCATTAGCGATATTATCAAATCTCAAAATCAGGCTCGCTTCGACCGTGTTCATTTTAAAGAATATGGTGATTCATCGCTTAATTTTGAGGTTGTTTATTTTGTTACTAATCCGGACTATAATATATATATGGATTTGCAGCAGGCAATCAATCTGGAAATGTTCCGGCGCTTCCAGGAAGAAGGAATTGAATTCGCGTATCCCACGAGAACTTTGTTTATCCAGCGTGAAAGGGAAGCCGCAGCGCAAGAGCTGAATTAGCCAGCAAGGGGGTTTGCCGTGGTCAGCGTTATTATTCCGACATTAAATGAAGAAAATTCAATTGCCAAAGTTGTCAGCATTGCCAAGAAGTGTAAGTATGTCGATGAGATCATTGTCGTTGATGATCATTCTTTTGACAATACTGTGGCTTTTGCTAAAAAAGCAGGGGCCAGCGTAATCATGAGCACGAAATTAGGCAAGGGCGCGTCTATGCTCGACGGCCTGCTGGTTTCCACAAATGATATTGTTGCCTATATTGATGCCGATATCGAGAATTATGAGCATAATCTGATTGATATACTGGTTAAACCAATTCTTGAGGAAGGTTATGACTTTGTAAAAAGCACCTTCAAAAGACAGGCTGGCCGTGTGACGGAATTAGCAGCAAAACCACTATTGAGTTTATTGTTTCCTCAGGTGCTGGAATTTTCCCAACCGCTCAGCGGCATGATTGCCGGCAAGAGAAACTTTTTGGAAAAGGTAGATTTTGAAAATGATTACGGGGTTGATATTGGCATCTTGCTGGATATGATCAGCCAGGGAGCAAAAATCAAAGAAGTCGATATAGGCGCGATTGAAAACAAAATGAAACAATGGCAGCAATTGGCTCCTATGGCGAGAGAAGTATCGAAAGCAATTTTAAAAAGAGCAAGACTTAATCCAAATTTTAATCTGGATACATTGCAAACCACAACGATGATATTAGACCAGATGGATATGGCAGTAAAAGAAAGTTTGGTTGGATTAAAAAAAATGGTTGTCTTGGATATGGACAATACGATTTTACAAGGGCGTTTCATCTATCAGGCGGCGGAAAAATTTCATTTCCGCAAGGAATTACTCGAAATCATCAGTAATAATAATGAAAGTTTTTTAATTACAAAAATGCTTGCCAAATTATTGAAGGGATTAAATCTGGCACAGTTAATCGCGGTAGCCGAAGATATCCCTCTGGTGGAAGATATCATAGAGGTTGTCGCAGAATTAAAAAGACGTGAATATATTGTCGGCATCATTTCTGACAGTTATAACTTTGTCGCTTCGCACATTGCCAATAAGATCAGCGCGCATTTTAGTATCGCCAACGAACTGGAATTTTCCAAATCCATGGCCACCGGAGAAGTGAAGATTTTATCCTATTTTATCAAAACGGGTCAAAGCCGTTGCAATCACAATTTCTGTAAGTCAAACGCCCTGCTGGATTTATCAAAAAAGTATAACATACCACCGGCCAATATTATTGCAATTGGTGATAGTGAAAATGATATTTGTATGGTAAAGCACGCGGGCATCGGGGTAGCGTTTTGTTCGGACAATAAACTTCTTAACTCTATCGCGGACAAGGTAATTACTCAAAAGAGATTTGCTCCTGTGCTCGAGTTTGCGAAATAAGATAATGGGAAATTTATATCTGGAAGCAGAAAAAAATATTTCAAGAACATTGAAAATCATGAAGCAACTAAGGAATGGCCTTTTATTGTTTGTGCTATCTATATTGATTTTTCCGGTGTGTGGTTTTGCTGGCACATCTGCGCAGGAAGTTACGGGCGGCGGGATAGGAGCGATATTGCCCTTGTGGTCGATACTGCCATTTGCCGGTATTTTGCTTTCCATAGCATTGATTCCGTTATTTGCGCCTCATTTTTGGCATCATCATTTTCCTAAAGTTTCGGCATTCTGGGCGTTGGTTTTCGCCATGCCGTTTTTGTATTTTTTCCGGGAAGTCGCCGTTCATGAAATAGCCCATATTATCATCATTGACTACATCCCCTTCATTTTGCTGCTATGGGCGTTATTTACAGTTTCCGGAGGCATTTATGTCAAAGGATCTTTAAAAGGAACACCTGCTGTCAATGCCGTTATTCTGCTTATCGGCACAATACTGGCATCCATCATCGGCACTACCGGCGCATCCATGCTTTTGATTCGGCCGATTTTGCGATCAAATTCCTGGCGCGTACATAAGGTGCACACGATTGTGTTTTTCATTTTTCTGGTCAGTAATATCGGCGGCGCGCTGACACCGCTGGGCGATCCGCCCTTATTTCTGGGATTTTTGCATGGCGTTCCTTTTTTCTGGACGATGCACATTCTGCCGGAAATGGCGTTTGCCAGTGTCGTTCTGCTGGTGCTTTATTTTATCCTGGATTCTTACTACTACAAAAAAGAAAGCAAAACCGCCGCGCCTGATTCTGAGCCTGAACCTCTAAGAATTGAGGGTTCTCATAATTTTATCTTTCTGGCGGGTATCATCGGCGCGGTGTTGTTCAGCGGAACGGTTAAGCTGGGCGAAGTCAATATTTTTGGCATTCATCAATCCATCGAAAATTTAATCAAGGATGCCATCTTAATTGTTATGGGATTTCTATCCCTTATCTTCACCAAGCAGGAAGTCAGACAAGGGCAATGAGTTTAGCTGGGCTCCCATTTTGGAAGTGGCTTATCTCTTTGCGGGCATTTTTATGACAATCATTCCGGCGCTGGCAATTCTAAAAGCAGGCGAAAATGGAGCACTGGCACTGGCTAATAAAATCAGTAAACACACCGGCACACTATTTCTGGGCTGTGGGATTCTTTCCAGTTTTCTGGATAATGCTCCCACTTATCTGACCTTTTTTAACAGCGCGCTCGGCAAATTTTATCCCGGGGATGCCGGAAGCTCAGGCCGTTGCCCGGCTGATTGTGGAAAAAATTCCATATCTCGCGGCCATATCCGCCGGAGCAGTTTTCATGGGAGCAAATACCTATATCGGCAATGCGCCCAATTTTATGGTTAAGTCTATCGCTGAAGAAGCAGGCGTAAAAATGCCCAGCTTCTTTGGCTACATGTTTAAATATTCCATTCCCATTTTAGTTGTTTTATTCATTCATAATGACTTTTGTATTCTTTTAATGACACTCGCTGAAAACGAGCGAAGTGAAGTTTGAAGCGTTAGTGGAATTTATCCCGCCATAGGCGTAGCGTATCGGGATACCCGTGGTCAATGAAACTCAATTTCAGATAACTATGCGCGCTGAAATTTGTAAGTTGAATTGATCCTGCGAAGACGGGATTAATCTTACCAAAATACGTGCAAAATAAATATTTCTTGAAGATACCCAGGAAAGCGGATATAGACGTCTTGTGTTGAAAATGAAGTTTTTGGTAAGGAGTATAAAATATGGCTGTAACACTGCGCAAGTCTTTAAAAACAATAGAGGATTATAAATCAACTAATCCTCATTATACCGACCTTCTGGATATTCTGGCGGACATTTTGATTTTGCGTGAGGAATACCGCAAAAATATGAAAGATTCCATTTTTTGCGTGGAAGAAAATTTAATAGCGCAGAAAATGGAAGGAGGTCTTCCCTTAATTGATTTTACGGGAAAGGAATATGATTTATCGCGTCCCAAAGAATATTTTAATTCACTAATTTCCATAGCGGAAAAAAGAATGCCTGAAGTGGCGCAAAATATCATTGACATAATTAAAAATGAACAATTTGATTGGGAAAAAATGATTCGCGCTTCTTTTGACCGCAGTGATGAAGAAGGTGAAGCTGCAAACGAAGAATTAGCATCCGGCAACGAAGCTCGAGAAAATCTTGACTTGATTGATCTTTTTACCGAAGAAAGTTTAAGGCCGGAATTAGAAATTATTGCCGAAAAATACGAGAAATAGTAGCAAAATCGGGCTGGTCGGAGGGATACTGTCCCATTTGCGGCAAAGAACCGAAGATTGGTGAAATCAGGGAAGAGGAAGAAGGTAAGCGGTATCTGTTTTGTCATCAGTGCGGCTTTAAATGGTATTTTCACCGGATTAAATGCCCATTTTGCGGCAACGATGAACAGCATTCCCTGGCTTATTTTGCAGTGGAAGGAGAGGAACGTTACCGGGTAGATGTCTGCAATAAGTGCCGTCGTTATATAAAAATTGTTGAATTGCCCAAATCAAGCGAAGAGCCAAACCTCGACGTTGAAGACATTGCTACCTTGCACCTGGATATGATTGCTTACGACGAAGGCTACAACTAGGATTTAATCCTTAGCTGATCCTTTGATTAGTTTTGTATAAGGACGATTATGCTTTTAAGTCTAATAGCGAGTGTTTTTTCTTAGAATTTCTTAATTTTCATAATTATTAAAAGCCCGCTCTCTGTTTTCAAGAGTGACGGCCTTAATCGATTTTATTGCAATTTGGTCTGATTTTTGATCGTGAAACTCCAATTACAAGCAAGCCCGCATGCGCAAGCGATGGTTTGTAGCCGATATCCTGTATAGCAGTGATTAATGATTGCTGAGTCTGCGTGATTAAAATATCCTAAAAAGATAAGAAATTTCAGCCTCCTACCCTTGACAGGAGTAATACCTGTAAATATATTAGCTTGGCTTTATATTAGGTAATAATGAAAGATTCCAGATAGGTAATTATGCAGGATCACATAATAAAAATATTTAAAGAAAGCAGCCGCGTCAAAGAAGCTTTTATTAATGAGAACCTAAGTAAACTGGTTAATGTAATTGATGTGTTAACTGCTGCACTAAAATCAGGCAACAAGATATTACTCTTTGGCAATGGCGGTTCGGCGGCCGATGCACAACATATTGCTGCGGAATTTATTAATCGCTTTTTAATAGAAAGGCCGCCTCTTCCGGCAATTGCTCTTACGACCGATACATCCGTTATTACGAGTATCGGAAATGACTATGACTTTTCCGAAATATTCAGTAAGCAAATCAGGGCGATAGGACAACCGGGGGATGTCGCCTGGGGAATTAGCACTAGCGGTAATTCCGCCAATGTTATGAAAGGCCTGGAAATGGCCAAGAAGATGGGATTGATAACTGTTGCTTTTACCGGCAAAGATGGAGGAAGTATTGCGAAAATTGTTGATTTTTCCGTTAATGTATCTTCTTCCAGTACGGCGCGCATTCAGGAAACACATATTACAGCCGGTCATGCTATTTGTGAACTGGTAGATATGAAACTATTTCAAAAGCCTGATTTAAAATAATGAAGAAATTATTTTTAGAGGTTAAGGTGAAAACAAAAAAAGAACATATTGCTAAACACGGTCAACCCGGACGAACGTTATTGACAAAGTTGTCGCGGAAGAGCATACTCAGGAAATATGATGATCTAAAAGCAAAATCTAGAAGATAAGGAAAAAGAAGCCGCGGCCAATTATGATAAGTATCTGCGTGCAGTTGCGGAATTGGATAATTACAAAAAAAGAGCAGCCAAAGAAAAGATTGATACAATCAAATATGGTAACGAAGAACTCATTAGAGATATTTTGCCCTTTGTGGACAGCTTAGATAGGGCAATGGAGCATACTGGCGGCTCCGATGTTGAAGCATTTAAAGATGGCATCAAATTAATTCAGGGAACAGCTTCTGTGCTGCCTTAAGAAGTATGGTTTGGAGAGAATCGAGAGCGCAGGCCTTGATTTTGATCCCAACTTTCATGAAGCAATGATGCAGATTCATAGCGACGAACATGAAGAAAATAAAATAGTTAATGAAATGGCAAAAGGTTATTTGCTCAATGGCAGACTTTTAAGACCGTCGAAAGTTTGTGTATGTAAAAAGACAAATAAAGAAAATGATGTATGTGAAAAAATAGCGGACAATGGACAATAAGGAGGGAAAAAATGGGAAAGATTATCGGAATTGATTTAGGGACAACAAATTCTTGTGTAGCCATAATGGAAGGGGGCGATCCCGTCGTCATAGCCAATCAAGAAGGCAATCGCACCACGCCGTCTATTGTTGCCATAACGGAAACCGGTGAGAGGTTAGTGGGGCAGGTGGCGAAAAGGCAGGCCATAACAAATTCGGAAAATACTGTTTATGCCGTCAAAAGGCTTATCGGTAGAAAATACAATTCAAAAGAAGTTCAGTATGATATCAAGATTATTCCTTACAAGATAACGGAAGCTTCCAACGGTGATGCGCAAGTTACAATAAGGAGAAAGAACTATTCTCCGGCCGAAATATCCGCGATGATTCTGACGAAGATGAAACAAACTGCGGAGGATTATCTGGGAGAAAAAGTAACGGATGCTGTTATTACCGTTCCGGCTTATTTTAACGATTCACAGCGTCAGGCGACAAAAGACGCCGGCCAAGATTGCCGGACTGAATGTTTTGCGCATCATCAATGAACCGACCGCAGCGGCTCTGGCTTACGGTCTGGACAAGAAGAAGGATGAGAAAATCGCCGTTTTTGACTTGGGCGGCGGCACATTCGATATATCGATTTTGGAATTAGGCGATGGCGTCTTTGAGGTTAAGTCCACCAACGGCGATACGCATTTGGGCGGTGAAGATTTCGACCAGCGCGTAATGGATTATCTGGTCGCGGAATTTAAGAAAGATCAAGGCATTGATTTGAGAAACGATAAAATGGCGCTGCAACGACTGAAAGAAGCGGCGGAAAAAGCGAAGATGGAACTTTCCACGACGATGGAAACCGATATCAATCTGCCGTTTGTTACCGCCGATGCATCCGGTCCCAAGCATATGAACATTAAGCTCTCTCGAGCCAAACTGGAATCTTTAGTGGAAGAGTTAATCGAGAAAGTGGTGGAACCTTGCCGCACTGCGATCAAAGACGCCAATTTGGCAAACAAGGATATTGACGAGGTTATTTTGGTCGGCGGTATGACCAGAATGCCGCGGGTTCAGCAAAAGGTGAAGGAAATTTTCGGCAAGGAACCGCATAAAGGCGTGAATCCGGACGAAGTTGTGGCCGTCGGCGCAGCAATTCAGGGCGGAGTTTTAGCAGGAGATGTGAAAGATGTATTGCTGCTTGATGTTACTCCGCTTTCTTTGGGTATAGAAACTCTGGGCGGGGTTATGACCAGGCTTATCGAGAAAAACACTACTATTCCCAGCAAGAAAAGCCAGATTTTTTCGACGGCTGCCGACAATCAGCCGGCGGTGAGCATTCACGTACTTCAGGGTGAACGCCAGATGGCGCCTGATAACAGAACTTTGGGGCGTTTTGAATTGGTGGGTATACCACCGGCGCCGCGCGGCGTACCTCAAATTGAAGTTACTTTTGATATTGATGCCAACGGGATAGTGCATGTTGGTGCAAAAGATCTGGGTACAGGTAAAGAACAGAGCATCAAAATCACCGCTTCCAGCGGTTTGAGTGAAGCAGAAATTCAGAAATTAGTGCGTGACGCGGAACAGCACGCCGAAGAAGACAAGCGCCGCAGGGAATTAATTGAAGCGAGAAATCAGGCCGATTCCATGATTTACAGTGTGGAAAAAAATATTAAAGAATTTGGCGATAAAGTAGATGCGGCGGAAAAAGCAAAAATCGAAGAGGCAATAAGCAAGGCGAAAAAAGCTCTGGAAGGCGAAAATATTGAAGCCATCAAAAAAGCTCAGGACGAATTGATGAATGTTTCGCACAAATTAGCGGAAGCCATGTATGCAAAAACCGCCGGTGGTCAGGGTGGTCCTGCTGCCGGTGATGGAGCACAGCAACAAAGCGGCGGACAGCAAGCATCGGGGAAAAAGGATGATGATGTGGTAGATGCCGACTTTGAGGAAGTAAAATAGCGAATAATTGAAGTAAAAAGCCCGAAACTGGATTCCAGTTTCGGGCTTTTTTTATAGCGGCCATTTTTAATAAAAAACATAAAACAGGAAGTGAAAACTTTAAAAAATAGACTCACTTGAGATCAGAATTTTTTACCGATCATACGGCGTTTCGCTTCGCAATCAGTGGACTACGGAGCTTAGAACATTGTCTTTGCGATCGAGAAGTGAGCGAGATATAGTATCCGGAAAATCTTCGATTATTTAAGGAGCTAAAGGCAACTATGGAGAGCTTTACTTTTGTTAAAAAATTAATTAGGGTAATACTTGAATATTACACAAGCGGCGATGAAATATAATAATGAAGTATCGATTTTACTTGATAATCCTGAGTTGGCCCAACACGCCCGTGATTATATTTTAACAATCATGAAGGAGGCAAAATGAAGAATTATCGGATTTTGGCCATAGTATTTATTTTGCTGCTCATTTTTTTTATTGCCTGCTGCGCTAAACCGAAAATCGTTGTTAAGGAGCCTGCTCCGAGCCCGCCCGAGGAAGTAAAACCATCTGAAGTAAAACCGCCGGAAGCCATACCGCCCCCGGTTAAGCCTCCGCCGGTAAAATATAATCGTTATACCTTAGGGTGCGTATTGCCGCTATCCGGGCAGCATGCTGATTTAGGAACCAAAGCGCTGGATGCAATCTTGTTGTCCGCGGGTATGTTCGATGGGGAAAACAGAACTTTATGGAAAGTTGTTGCAGAAGATTCCCGTGGTCTGCCGGAAGGAGCAAGAGAGGCGGTAGAACATTTGGCCAATGCTCAAAATGTAATGGCCATTGTTGCCGTTGCTGGAACAGCGGAAGCTATCGAGGCCGCCCTTGAAGCGAATAAGTGGGAAGTTCCGTTAGTTTTAATAACCTCCAAAGAAGGAATCACCTCCTTAAGTCAATACACATTCCAGCACTTCTTAACGCCCACCCAGCAAATAAGAGCTGTAGTTAAATATGCCCTGAATGATTTGAATTGCGCAATATTTTCTATTTTATATCCGAAAGATGACTATGGAGAGGAAATGGTTAAAATTTTCCGTGCGGAAGCAGCGCGCATAGGAGGTAAAGTAGAAAGGGTAATACCTTATAATAAGAATCAAACGGATTTTACGGAAGAAATTAACAAAGTAACCGGTAATCTTATCAGCACTGCAAAAAAAGTATCTTCTAAAAAAACAGAAGTAAAAGCTCAGTTAGCCCTTGATTTTGAAGCTTTATTTATTCCGGATTCGTATAGACGAGTCAAAATGATCGCCTCTCAGCTGGCTTTTTATGATGTTAAAGGCATTAAACTTTTAGGTGCGAGCTTATGGAATTCACCATATCTGCTGAAAAAAGGTGCGGAATATCTGGAAGAAGCTGTTTTTGTAGACAGTTTTAATACCAGTAGCTTTTATCCGGAAACAAACGAGTTCGTGGAGGCTTATTATACAGCTTATAGCCGTGAGCCGGACAACATCGAGGCGCTGGCTTATGATACTGCCGGAATAGTCTTTTACATCTTGGAAAACAAAGAGATTCAAACGCGCCAAGAATTCATCAATGCTTTGATAAAAGTAGAAAATTACAAAGGGGCAACGGGGAATATATCTTTTGGCTCAGATAGAGTTGCTCAAAAGACTCCTTTTATCTTGAGAGTTAGAAACGGAAAATTGGAGCAGGTAAAATAGCAATATAAGTAGATAGGCTGAAGACCGAAGACTGAAAAATGTAAAGTTGGGGGAATGCGGTTCTTATTAACTAACGATGATGGAATATATGCCAAAGGTTTAAGCTCTCTTTATGACGAGCTTTCCCATGAGGCGGATTGTTTAATTGTCGCGCCGGAAATCGAACAAAGTGCCGTGGGACATGCTATTACCATTTTTCGCCCCCTGATGGTACGCCGCGCCACAAAAAACGGGAAATTTTTAGGCTATGCTGTTTATGGGACGCCGGCGGATTGTGTCAAAATAGGCATTAAAGAGTTAGCGGAAAAGCCGGTGGACATGGTTGTGTCGGGCATTAATCGGGGATCTAACGCGGGCATAAATGTACTTTATTCGGGCACAGTATCCGCGGCAACAGAAGCGGCAATCATGGGCGTTCCTGCTTTGGCTATTTCCCTCGATACCCATAAGGAAGCTGATTTTACCTATGCCGCCAAGTTTGCCCGCAAGATGACCCGGCTAATCTTAAGCAATACAAAGCTTAAAGGCAGTGCAATTAATGTTAATATTCCCTGCCTTCCCCGTGAGGAAATTAAAGGAGTCGTAGTTGTCCGGCAAAACAAAAACAATATTGTCGAAACTTTTGAAAAGCGTGTAGATCCAAGAGAAAATACTTATTACTGGATTTCCGGCGAATATTCATCCAAGGAACGAAATGGAGATACGGATGTTGCAGCTTTAGCCTCCGGCTTTATCACAATTACGCCGATTCAATACGATTTGACCAGATACGATTTGCTGGATACATTGCAACAAATGGTTCTCGATAAAGAGCTTTAGAGTAAAGAATACAATTAGTGCGTGAGCAAGACAGGGATATGGCTTTTGCGGAGAACAAAGGAAGTAGTACTGCCCAAAAGCAATTCGCGTAGACGATTATGACCATAAGCTCCCATGACCATCAATTCCACGGAACCTTCTTTTATAAACTTAATTATTTCTTCTCCTTCTTTGCCCTGCAGAATGATTACTGCGCAATCAGCGCTTTGTGCTTCTACAATATCCTCTATTTCAGTGGTGAGTGCAGCTGATTTTTGAGCGTCATGGGAAATGACCACAACTGTCAGTGGCCAGGAAGCTTGTTCGGATAATTCCAAAGAAAGTTTAAAAGCTTTTGCAGCCGGATCGCTGCCGTCATAAGCGAGCCCCATGCTTTCTATTTCCAGAAAAGTTTCGGGAGTGATCAGCACCGGTTTCCCCGAGTTACGGACAACGGCTTCGGCTACTGAACCAAGAAGCCCGCCTTCCTTCAAGTGGAAGTGTTCGCCCTTTTTCGCCATCATAATTAAATCGACATTTTGAGATTCTTCGATGATTATTTGATTGATTTTACCAATCGTTTTTTTCACTTCGGCATTGATTCCTGATTCTTGACATCGTTGACGGAAAGCTTTTAAGATAAAGTCCGCTTTTTCGTTAAGAGATGTTTCCACTGCGTCAAAGAAACCGTCGTAAGGCGGCATTCCGACGGAACCGGAAATATCGGTAAGCATCGGGCCCTGGATCAAATTCACGTCCAGAATGTAAAGACCAATTAAAGAGGCGTTAAGTTTACGGGCGATATAAATTCCATATTCCAAAGCCGTGAGACTATTGGCGGAGCCATCGGTAGGAATAAGAATTTTTCGTGTAGCAGTCATGATGTTTTTTTCTCTATTATGCAGACATGATTACTTTTCTTTTTTATCAAAATTGGCTAAATCTTGAAGCAAATCGGCAATATATTTTTCATCTCTAATATCGTCGGAGGCGTCATTACCTATGCCCGGTTCATTAGAAAGATTTTCATTGGAAGATAGAAATTTACCTACAAGATTTCCATTTTTGTAAGTAGCCTGTTCCTTTATCTGCCCGTTTTTGAAATAAGCTATGTATTCACCATCGCGTTTGTCGTTTATAAAATATCCTTTTTCCTTAATTTGTCCACTTTTATAATAGCAAATATATTCTCCGTTAAATTTGCCGTTTTTAAAGGTTTCTTCTTCCTTTAATTGACCGGTTTTGTAATAAATTTGATATTTGCCGTCGAGCTTACCGTTTGCGTAATTTTCCTGCTCCCGGATGTGGCCGTTTTCGTAATAGGAAATGTAGGGTCCGTCCATTTTGTCGTTAATAAAAGTTACATTTTCTCTCACTTGACTGTTATGGTAATAAGTAACCGCGGCTCCGTTTTTCTTGCCGCGGACAAAGTTCAATTGCGCCATTATCTGACCATTATTAAAGTAAGAAGCATATTCCCCTTCCAACTTGCCTTCCTGCAAGAATTTTCTTTCTTTTATAGATCCATTGGGGAAAAACAAATTTTTTTCTTCTAGCGTAATGTCAGATTTGGCCATAAAAATGTAATCTCAATTGTAATATATGCTCTGATGCTTCATCAGTTGCATAATTGATGATATCAGGAGAACATTTTAATTTGATAAAGACAAAGCTTTTTTAAACAATCCTTTATGATAATGCAACTAAAAAAATGAATTTTTGATAAACCTTATTACTTTTGAAAGATGCTATTATAGTTTGACAGTTGAATATTATTTCCTATAATAACTTAAAATTATGATAAAGGGTAAAATTAATGATAATTTCTAATTTTGACACAACAAAAGTGGCTATTATCGGGCCTGGCCGCTTAGGCACTTCTTTTGCTTATAAACTGGGCCGCGATAAAAAGCGCGTGACCATATATTACCATGATTCGGAAGTTTGCAAGGCAATCAACAGGGATCATTTAAACCCCATTCATTTGACGAAGGATTTAGCGAATAGCCTGGGAGGAATGGAAAATGTCCCACGTCTATCGCCAAAAGTTTATGCCACAAATGACTTGGAATATGTAGTCGAAAATAATGATTTTATTATTTTGGCTATAACAATGAACCGTCTGCCGGAATTAATCAATTACCTTAAACCCTTGATTGATAAAAAAGCTGGTGATACGTGCCTTATATCTCCAATAAAAGGTTTGATCTCCGATGAAATCTTCAAGGAATTGATTACACCTTCACAACTGATCAACAATAACCTTTCATAAATTGAAGCATAAGTATCAGATAGTATGCATTGGCGGGCCGTTTTTTGATGTGGATATAGCTCTGGGAAATCCCGTTTGTCTTACGGTAGCCGGTAAAAAGCGAGTAGCAAATATTGTCAGGGAAGATTTGCTTAAGTTTAATCGAAAAGAACTAAATACATATTATAACTTTGATGTTGTCGGTGTGGAAGCTTGCGGAGCGCTGAAAAATATCGTGGCAAATATTAAGGGAATGGCTGATTCCATGGAATTGGGTGATTCAATCCCGGGCACCATATTTGCCCGTGCCGGCGTGGAAATTCGTTCTTTGTCCCGTATTTTAGGCGGACATTTTCAGGCCTTCCACAGCCAAGCAGGTGTGGGTGACTTGTACGTGACCATGTCATCCATGGCTAGCAAAAATTACCGCTACGGGAAATATTTTTATGAACTTTACACAGGCAATCCCATTGAAACTAATTTGCGCGTGTTGGAAAGAATTGACGGCATGCCGGAAGGTCCCAACACGGTAAGAAACGTTTATAAATATTTAGAAAAGAAAAACATGTACAGTCCTCTTTTTTCCTGTGCCTACCGGATATTTAATGAAGTGGGCAATAAAAACAATATAAAAGATATGATCATACAAGCCTGTCAGTATGACAAAAGAACACGAGAATACATTGGGCCCATATCCAGGATTATGTACCGCATTATTCCGGATTATTGGTATCGCCGCAATAAGGGTTTTTTCTATTAATAATTAATCAAGCTGTTTTGATAAAGAAATGGCGATATATCAGGCAAAATATATGAATTATTTTTATACTTTAAATAAATAGAATAATAATAACGGATCCGCAATTTTTTTAGATGAACTGGTTGCCAAGTGGGTGTAATACATGATCGTGCTAGAAAGAAATATTTAAAGTACAGCCTTACCTTCATTTTTTAATAGAAACTCGCTATAACTCAAAAGCTGTATCTCTTTATCATTGATAAGCCTTTTCACGACATTGCTTGTAAGCGCAGATAGTTCCAATTCACAATTTTTGTGGAATTTATATTTTTTCAAAACTTCCGGCCCTAAAATACCAGGATGACATACTAATTCCGTTGTCCCTTCTTCCAGAGATCCTACGATCCATAATACTATTTCTTCTTTTAACTCGCCAGAATAGAGAAATCCACGGAAGTGGTCTGGACTTAATATTGTCGAAGCATGCAATAACTTTTTCATGCGCTTCTCAAAGCAGGACAAGATAATACTTTTGTATAATTTATTTATTTTGATGTGAAAAAACCTGTCTTTATGCGGGAACCTGATAGCGGGGATACAATATTCCCTGGCCAGTTTAACAAATATATCGAGAATAGCAGGAACCATATGTAGATGTTCATGACTACTCAAATTTGTTATCCTAAGCCCCGTCCTTTGTAGAGCACTTATTTGATTTTTGAGTTCAGTATATACTTGATCAAGGTCTATCAATCCGCGAATAAAATTAAAAATAAAATATTTATAATTTTTATAAAATCTTCCGTTGGCTGTGACAAGGGTCGGAATCTTTTTGGCTTCCGTAAGAGGATTGGCTTGAGTAAGTGCCAGATGAGCCCCAATTTCATTTAAGCATGCCATCTTGGCCAGTTTAAGCGCACTATTAAATGCTTCACCAGTAGGCATGAGATTAACACATGTGACGATACCTTCTTCGTAGGCTTTCACGATGCCTTCGTTTATGTTTTTGTCTAAACCGAAATCATCCGCGCTGACAAGAAGATATTTCATCTTGAAAACCTGTAGACGAGCATATCACAGAATGTCCTCATCACAATACTCATCTTGGAGACACGAGATATTTCTTTCTTGCGGGTCTCAAATATAAGCCCATACTGTCTTATCTTAAAATCTTTTTTTGCCGCCTCGGCGAATATCTCGGTGTATATAAAAGGGCTACTGGACTTAAGACTAATGTCCTCAAAAACTTTTTTCCTGAATATTTTTAAGCCTGCGTTTATATCTTTTATATGGAGACCAAAGAGAAACTCGACAAGAAAGTTGTAGACTTTTGACATGATTATGCGTTTAAGTCTCAAATGTTTTATGGCAAGGCTGTAAGAGGTAACTATATCCGCATCTTCCAGTAAACTAAGCGCTTTCTTAATGTCATCTTCTTTAGCCGGGAAGTCAAAATCGGTATATATAATTACTTCTTTCGAAGCATTTTTTAACCCTTCCCTGATGGCCCCTCCGATCTTTGAGTTTACCTTCAGGCGGATACTTTTTATATGATAATCCCGGACCGCTATTGTTTCGACGGCTTCGGCGCTTCCATCTGTTGACGCATCATCGACGACAATTATCTCGTAATCATCGGTCAATTCCTTCGCCAGCTCGCCAGCTCTGTTAATAGTCTGACCTATATTCTCGGTCTCGTTGAACATGGGAAAAACAAAAGAGATACTTTGCCGCTTCATCACGCTCCTTTTTTTTGAGGCATCAGTATATGGAAATAGCTATTTTGAGTCAATATTATAAAGAGAGGAAATAACGTATTCACAAAGGATAAGTTTTGATGTAAAAATTTGGGCTTGATAAAATTCAGACCTGATCGGGAGTACAAAAAAATAGAACTCAATTTTAAAATATGTTAATTGTAATTTAAGAAAATATTTAATTAAAATTAAGGAATATAAATGTCAGAAAGAACAAAGAAGCCTGCAAGTGCGCAGATTAAGCCGGATGATAAAAAAGTAATTCGTTGGATTGAGATCAGTGTGGCAGTTATTTTACTCCTTATTTTGATAACATTGCATTTTATCCTTTTGCGACACTCCGGAGCTCTTTGGCGCGACGAGGTAAACAGTGTAAATCTTGTTAATCTTTCATCAATGGTTGATTTTTGGGAAAAATTTCAATCTGAATCATTTCCAATTTTATGGTTTTTGCTTCTCCGTGCCTGGATATTTATTGGCTTTGGCGGGACGGATCTAGCGTTGCGCGCATTTGGATTGATTATTGGCTTAGGCGCACTTAGTGCCTTGTGGTATGCGGGAAGAATATTGGGTACACGTTTACCTGTTATTTCACTCGTGCTTTTTGCCATGACTCCTGTTGCTTTTGTGGGCGATTCAATCCGCGCCTATGGTTTGGGTGTAATTTTGATTCTGCTCGCACTGGCTACCATGTGGCGAGTTATTCAAAACCTAACACTAGGGCGGATGATTATTTGCGCAATCGTCGTTATCCTGAATGCTCAGTGCCTCTATCATAACTCATTTCTGATATTCGCTATCTGCATTGGCGCTGCGGCAGTAGGATATTATCGCCGCGATTGGAAAATGATGGTATTTTCGCTTGGCACGGGGCTGCTGGCAGCCATTTCACTACTGCCATATCTCAAAATGATAGCAATAGTAAGAGATTGCCATATAACAAGAATATTGCCTGTAAGTCTTTCATGGATTTTGGATAAATTTCGGTTAGCCATTGATCCTTCAGGTATGTTGCTTACATGGGTATGGTTTGTGCTGGCGCTTCTGACAGTTATCTCGTTTGTCAAGTTATTGATTACGTCTCCCCGGGAAAGGTCCGGGAGGACAAAAAGATTTGGCTGTATTTTTATTAACAACAATGCTCATAAGCATCATTGCTTATATTGCGTTCATCAAGATATTGGCCTATCCAACTCAGAGTTGGTACTATCTTCCTTTGATGGCGGTTATAATTGTAATAATAGATAGAGGTGTTGATACTATTTGTCAAATCAGTATGACGGGCAGAATCATACGGATAGTATGCATTCTGGGTGTAGCCATCTTTGTTTTCATGGATTCATGGAATGCCGCGCATACCCGCAAAACAAACATGGATGTGCTTGCGGTCAAACTTGAAGTACTCTCTGCCAAAGATGATTTGATAGTCGTATGGCCATTTTATTTAGGTATTTCCTTTGCGCGTTATTACAAAGGTTCGTCCGAATGGGTTACATTGCCGAAAATTGCCGATAATAGTGTACAACGTTATGACCTGTTCAAGTTAAAAATGATGGAAACCGAACCAATCAAAGATGTTTTGCAAAAAATGGTCAGGACGCTGCAAAACGGGCATCGGGTGTGGTTCGTCGGCGAAGTGGACTTTCTTTCCGCTGGAGAGATGCCCGGCATGCTCCCTCCTGCTCCCCATTCACCTTATGGCTGGAGCGGGGCAGTGTATCAGAGAGTTTGGTCCGATACGGCAGCGTTCACGCTCCAAACACATGGTCAAACTTTCAAAGCGATAGAAATACCTGTCGTTGACCCCGTAAATAAATTTGAAAACGTGCCTTTAATGGTTGTGCAAGGCTGGCGCCCTTAGTCGATGCTTCTTATCATCAGTATTAAAATAGCAATCTGGTAATTATTGAGATTGAACTGTTGGACCTATTATTCCTAAGTGCGATAGTCCCGCATTGTTTAATCTTGGTAATTTTTGTAAATTAAAGCTATCGCTATTTTGCAGTTCGTTCCATCACAATTAGATTGAACGGCGTTGAAGGTTTGTTGTTTCTGGCTTCTTCATTCCAGTATACTTTATAGTTGTTTTCGGATACGGCGTCTATAAGACCTACGGTGGTATAATTTTGGTTAAAATACGTCTCCGACCATTTTACTATAGTCATATCAGAATCTGGTTTGCTCAACCATGAATCCGGTATAGCCACCAATACCGCATACTTGGGGTGGGATGCTTCAATCTCTTTGATCATATCAAGCTGCATTTTTGATGCATAATTACGGGATTCCATCAAGCCGTACATATAGATAAAGCCGGTAGCCGATTTTCTATTGGCGTAAAAATATATTTGCGGTTCGGAGCCGATGACTGCGATGCGATCGTCTTTTGCGGAGTGGTTTTTGATGTATTCGGCTATTCCGATGGATTCGGGAAAGGGATTTACATCGTACATCAAACGGCAGGCCTCAACCGGAGTGGCTTTGAAGAAAAAATCTCCCAGCTTGACAACAGGGTAGATAATAGCTCCCGCGATGATAAAAACCGGAATAATTTGTACAATAGGTGCAATCTTTTTATCGTATAGCCATTGTATCGAAGCTGCTGTGGCCACACCGGCGAGCATGGCGATGGCGGGTAACAGAGTGATGAAATAATGCTTGCGGAAATAAAATCCCGGGCAAACCGTGACGAAAGAAAAGAAGAAAAATCCCAGTAAAAAAAACCTGTTTAGCCGCGATTTGTCATTCCAGAAAACACTGGTAATGCCAATTCCCGCTACAGCCCAGATTAAAATCCACGAATCTATAACCTGGGTGATATTTGTCATGAAAATTTGTAGCGCATCGGATAATGTTACTAAAGATACATATTGCCTTGCATATGTAAATGTCCAAAACCAGAATTTAGAGAAAACACCAACATTATAAAGAATGGCGCAGGTAAGTAAGAACGGCAGAACCGAGCTTATTACAAGAGTGCTGTTTCCTAAAGCTAATTGCTTCCAATTGATTGGTCGAATAATTGTTATCTGCAATGTAAAGTAAAGCAAAGCAAAAGCAATGAAAAAAATAGCGTGTTGTTTTATGATAAACGCTGTTCCGTAAAGTAATCCGCTCATAAACAGGAGTAGATACTTATTGGAATCAATAAATTTTAATAAAAGTATGGTTCCCCCCAGAGCGAAAGGTACGATAAATTGCGTCGCATGTGCGGATGTGCCCAGAACAGAAGGACTAAGAGAGAGTAAGGCAAAGCAGGCAGACGCAACTATAGCTGCGGCATTGTCAAATAAGCGTCGTGTCAGCAAAAACAAAAGGATAATGGCTACACAGTTGGCCAGCATCAATCCCAGATGGATACCGGCGATTGTTTGTCCAAAAATTGCCATAACCAGCGCGTAAATAGCATAAATACCGGGAAGCTTCATATTGTAAGCCATGAGATAAGGCGGGATCCCTTGAAGCATTAGTTGCCCCATATACGCAAATTCACCTTCGTCACGTTCTAAAGGAATTTGCAGAAGGCGGATGCGGATAGCTGCCGTGAATAATATGATTATTGACAGAATGATCCATGGCCCGTAACTTTTTCGTTTACGTTTATTCTGCTTTGCCCAAGATTTTACCGGCTTAATATTCTGGTTTGATTTTCTGGAATGGTTTTGGGTTTGCATTAGAAACAAAAACCTCCAAAAAGATTCTGCTAATATCCGTGGGACGTGTATATGGCAAAAGCAGGTCTCTGTCAAATCTAAAGTAGCTGCAATTATCCAATATATCTGGCATAATAGAAAAAAACAACAGAAGGTATAAATAACTTGATTGAGCTCAAAAGTCAGGTTAGAAATAAACTGTATATTGTAATGATCGAGTATTTTCACAGAAGATATCATTATGAATAAACACCGGGATCTTTATATGATTATTAGTAAATGGAAGCCCAGGACAATGAAATGGAAAAAATAAAATTGGGTATAAGTTCGTGCTTGCTTGGTGAAAATGTGCGTTACGATGGCGGGCATAAGCTGGATTGTTTTCTCAAGGATACTTGGGGAGAATATGTGGAATATGTTCCCGTCTGTCCCGAGGTTGAGAGTGGGCTGGGAATTCCCAGAGAGTCCATGCATCTGGAAGGTGATCCCGATTCTCCCCGCCTAATTACAACCCGCACCAGACAGGATATGACACAGCGCATGGTAAATTGGGCGCGCAATCGTGTTACTCAACTGGAGAAAGAAGTCCTTTGCGGCTTTATTTTTAAAAGCGATTCTCCCAGCAGCGGGATGGAAAGGGTAAAAGTCTATAATGAAAAAGGGATGTCCGTTAAAAAAGGAGTGGGAATATTTGCGGCGATCTTTATGGCGCATTTTCCATTGCTGCCGGTAGAAGATGAAGGGCGCCTTCATGATCCCGTACTGCGGGAGAATTTCATCGAGAGGATATTTGCCTTAAAGCGGTGGCGGGAAGTCTTAAAGAAAAAAGAAAAGAGAGGAAACGTGATAGATTTTCATGCAAAACATAAATTGTTGATCCTGGCGCACAGCCCCAGACATTATCAGATGATGGGGAAGCTTGTGGCCGGACAAAAAAGCATTTTCTTGGATGAACTGAAACGGCAATATCAGGCTCTTCTTCTGGAATCCCTGGAGCTGAAAACCACCCCGAAAAAAAATACCAATGTCTTGCAACACATGATGGGATACTTTAAGGAACAATTATCTATCGGATGAAAAGAAGGAACTACTGGAAATAATCAATCGTTATCGCTTAGGCTATTTTCCTTTGGTTGTACCTGTTACTCTTATCAGTCATTACGTTCGCAAGTACGATCAACCGTACCTTAAGGAACAAGTTTACCTGAATCCGCACCCTTTAGAGCTTCAATTACGTAATCACGTGTGAAATAAATAAAATATTCTTGCTATCTTTTTATCCTAAATTTCAACTTGACAATCATTTATTTGCTGTGCTACGAGGTTTCACAATTGAAAGAATAAGTTGAGCTGAATAAATGTTGAAATTATTTCCAAAAATAACTGGTGGTGGCAGACTTTAGATATGTCTGCCCATAAGCTCGGACAAAAAGATGAGCATGGGCAGGGAAGCTCCTTCCCATGACTCCAAAAAGTAAAGGCAATGCCATGGGAAGAAGTATATTCCATGGCATTTTTTTTAGGCTTATTCTTAAAATACTTATTAAAGGAGAAAAAATATGGAACAGGTAAAAGTACTACTGCAAGATCGTGAAATACCCAAAAAGTGGTATAACATCATGGCGGATTTGCCCACACCGATGAAACCGCCTCTGCATCCCGGCACCGGTCAACCGGTAACTCCCGATGATCTGGCGGCAATTTTCCCGATGAACATTATTGAGCAGGAAGCTTCCGGTAAGCGTTGGATAAAAATTCCGGAAGAAGTTCTGCAAAAATATTTGCTCTGGCGTCCATCTCCTCTTTACCGCGCTTACAATTTTGAAAAACTGCTCAATTGCCCGGTTAAAATTTATTATAAAAATGAAGGCGTCAGTCCTGCCGGTTCACACAAACCCAATGCCGCCATTCCGATGGCCTATTATAATAAAATGGCCGGAACAAAAAGAATGGTTACGGAAACCGGCGCCGGACAGTGGGGCAGCGCACTGGCCATGGCTACCCAAATGTTCGGTTTGGAATGCCGCGTTTACATGGTCAAAATAAGCTATGAACAAAAACCTTATCGGCGCATGATGATGAATACCTGGGGAGCCGAATGTATTCCCAGCCCCAGTAATTTAACGCAGGCGGGCAGAAATGTTCTGGCGGAGCATCCTGATTCTCCCGGCTCTCTGGGTATCGCCATCAGCGAAGCCATTGAAGATGCCGTAACCAGCTAAAAATTCACGATACGGATTGGGCAGTGTCTTGAATCATGTTTTGCTCTATCAGACAATAATCGGTCTGGAAGCGCAAAAACAAATGCAGAAAATCGGCGTTTATCCCGATGTAGTTATGGGATGTTGCGGCGGCGGCAGTAACTTTGCCGGTATCGCCCTTCCTTATGTCTGTGACAAGATTCACGGGAAAAAGGTGAAGATAGTGGGTGCGGAACCATCTTCCTGCCCCAGCATGACCAAAGGGCCGTTTGCCTATGACTTTGGCGATCTGGCCAAAACCACACCGCTGCTTCCCATGTATACTCTGGGTCACGATTATGTTCCCGCGCCGATTCACGCGGGAGGTTTGCGCTACCACGGTATGGCGCCGATTGTCAGTCATCTGGTACAGGAAAAAATTATTGAAGCCAGAGCTTATGATCAGCTAAAAACTTTTGATGCCGGTGTCAAATGGGCGCGCACAGAAGGATTTATTCCCGCGCCGGAAACCAATCACGTACTGGCGGCAGTTGTGGATGAAGCCATGCGCGCCAAAGAAGAAGGAAAGGAAAAAGTTATCCTCTTTAACTGGAGCGGTCATGGTTTGGTTGATCTTGCCGCCTATGACGCTTATTTGTCCGGCAAATTGGAAGCCTATGAATTGCCGGATGAAGAAATCGAACGTGCGTTGAATGCGATTAAGGATTTTCCCAAACCTTAATGAAGTTTCTGTAAAACTGCCTGCCTCGAGGCTGGGGCTTTTTTATCGAACCGTTTGTAGTTGGTAAATTATTGAAATATTTTTGGTTTCAATAAGAAAACCGTCAAGAACATAAAATCTTGACGGTTTTTCTTTTTTTCGCCAACCTAACCGACAATGAAACACGGAATATAAATAATAAACTAATCCGCTGTCCGAGATTGGGCGATGAAATGACCTTTTGCTTACTGTTTGCAGGAAGCAGGAGACTTACCCTGTTCGCGCATTGTAAGTTGCTGGTTGATTATTTTTGATGTAGAGACTTTTTTAAAAGAAAATTTAGAGCCCGAAAAATGGGAAAAGTTTATCAATTTTCAGCCAAAGAATAAAGTTACAAGCCTTATTGAATTTATTGAAGCGGCAAAGGCAAAAAAATGAAAAATTTGGATTTATTCAGTCATGGGAAGCGAAAGTGATACGAAGGACTTCGGCGCCGCTTGCCGAAAGAATGAGGCCGCAAAATATTTCCGAATATATCGGCCAGCCGCATCTTCTGGGAGAGGGCTGTTTGCTCAGACGCGCCATTGAAGAAGACAAACTTTTTTCCATGATTTTCTGGGGGCCGCCCGGTTCGGGAAAAACCACTCTGGCCAGAATTCTGGCCAATGAAACCAAATCAAAATTTGTCAGTTTTTCCGCCGTTCTTTCCGGAGTGAAAGAAATTCGTGCGGTTATTGATGAAGCCAGAGAATTGCTGGGAAGACAAAAAAGAAAAAAATGATCCTCTTTGTTGATGAAATTCACCGTTTCAACAAAGCCCAGCAGGATGCTTTTTTGCCGCATGTGGAAAGCGGCCTGATTACATTAATTGGTGCGACCACGGAAAATCCTTCTTTTGAAGTTATTGCTCCTCTTTTATCGCGAACACGGGTTTTGGTTTTAAAACCGTTTTCCGAAGAAGAGTCTGGTGACCATTGTAGAACATGCTCTGAAAGATAAACAAAAAGGGTTCGGACAATTTTGACATAAAGATTGATCACGATGTTATTCGTTATATTGTTCGTCTGGCTGACGGCGATGCCCGCAGCGCCCTGAATAATCTGGAAGCTATTGTATCAATGGTGCAAAACTTGCCTGATGAAAAAAGAGTTGTCTCTCTGAAATTTGCCCAGGAAGCGCTGCTTAAAAAAGCGCTTTTATATGATAAAGACGGAGAAGAACATTATAATTTAATTTCGGCTTTCCATAAAAGTTTGCGCGGCAGTGATCCCGATGCCGCTTTATATTGGCTGGGACGGATGCTTGCTGCCGGAGAAGACCCTCTTTATATTGCCCGGCGCATGGTACGCTTCGCTTCGGAAGATGTGGGCAATGCCGATCCGCAGGCACTGGTTGTTGCTATTGCCGCCCAGCAGGCTTTTCACTTTATCGGCCTGCCGGAAGGAGAACTGGCTCTGGCTCAGGCGGCTGTTTATCTGGCAACGGCCCCCAAAAGTAATTCGCTTTACTGTCGGTTATCGGCAATGTTAAAGAAACAATTAATAAAACAGGATACTTGCCCGTGCCGCTGCATATTCGCAATGCGCCGACCAAATTAATGAAAGAACTTGATTACGGTAAAGATTACAAATATGCTCACGATTATGCTGATGCTTATGTTGCACAAGAATATTTGCCGGAAGAAACTGAAAGGGCAGATATTTTATCAACCCAAAGGAACAGGTTTTGAAAAAACCATTAAAGAGAGAATAAATGCCTGGCAGCAGACAAAAAAGAAGATGCTAGAAGATGAATCAATAGAATTGCTTTTACATAAAAGGAAAGGGAGGCTTGGTTGGAGCCTCCCTAGGAGTGAAGAGAGAAGGCTTAATACCTTCCTGGTTATTTTGCTGTCGGCTAATTATGCCCGTTATTTTTAGTCGACAATCATAACTAACTTGCACCTTAATTAAAGCATTTATTGTGCCATAATTAACATTAATTATTTTAACTGCTTGATAATAATTAATAAATAATTTAAAATGTTGCTTTTTTGAAATAAGTAAACCGTTTATATTAGCGGCAATAAATGTCGGAAAATATACTCGCTAAATTTAAAAATACATAATAAATACAAATATATAAGTATTATATATAGTACTTACCCCACCTTCGACAAAAATGTCGATTTTTCTGGGATTAGCCGTTGACTTTTCCCTTGAATAGCTTAAAATGACCGGCAAAATGAGGCATAAGGATAAAAATGCGTTTTTTCAGAAAAAAAGAATTAATTATTGAGCGAAAAGCTCGTAAGTACAATGATCACTTTTCTTCAACCTTTAGCAGTAGGTATTGTCAGCGCTGTTTTAGTAGCCTTAATCTTGATCATGGGATTTCTGGATATCAGAAGAAGTGAAACGAACCTCGTAGGTTTTATGGAAGATCAGGCCTTAAGCACAATCAGCGTGTCTGCAGCGGTTAACGGAAGAAAATTTAAAAAGCATAATTGCCACACCCGAAAAAACAGGTTCAAATTTGAAAAATGTCCAGTCAGGATGAAGCCGCTTATTCCAAAAAATGGGTGATTGAAGCAATAACAGAGATGGGCCAGAAAGTTAGATGAACAATGGAAAAAAGGCAAGATAAACAATGATTATCTTACAGAAATTTGCTGCGATAATAATTTTTGGTATGTGGCCGTCTTGAACTCAGCAAGGAAACGCGGTTTATCAAAGCGGTCCTTTGCAGACCAATATGCTGGATCGCAAGAGAACTGGAAAAGAGGCGACCGTAAATTAACGACTATTGAAATAATGGAAAAAATACGCGTCAAAACAGGGAATTGGTTTTGTTGCCTTCAGGCGTAAAGATAACAGCGGCACAGTGGTTATAAATCTGGATAAAGCAGGATTAATTTACTGGAGCCTAAAAGTTGCCGGGGAAAAAGGAATGAAGAAAATCGGCGAAGGTCATGGCATAATTTACATGCAAATTATCAATGATCAGAAAAAACTTCTCAGCAGTGTCGGCCAGACCGATGCCAAGTTTAAAAAACAATGATTTCAATTTTAAGGAAATTTTAACGGGCAAAATAAAAATTGTCAGCAGGAAAGTGAATTATGATGAAGATAAAATTTTGGATCTGGCGGCTCCTTTATTTTTGGATAAAAAAATTGTCGGTATTGTGAGAATTGGTCTCGACCGCGGTTCTATGGATAAAATCATTGCCGAAAACCGCCAAAATATTTTTATTTTCATGTTTTTTATTGTCATCATTGCCTTATTATCCATGTGGCTGCTTTATCATGATCAGAACCGCCACCTGGCCGGTATTGTTGAAATGGAAAGACAGCTGGAAAAAGCGGAAAGGCTTTCCTCCCTGGGACAACTGGCGGCGGGTGTGGCGCATGAAATTCGCAATCCTTTAAATGCTATCAGCATGGCCACACAGAGATTGAAAAGAGATTTTATTCCATCCGATCTCAAAAAGCAGAAGATTTTCAGAATCTTTCCGGTGTTATCAGAGACGAAATCAAACGTCTTAATGGAATCATTGAAGAGTTTCTTTCTTTTTCCAAAAGCCGCAGATTGGAATTGTGCTAATTTTTCCGTCACGGAAATTTTACAAAAAATTGTCAGTCTCATTCGGGAAGAGGCCTCAGCTCGCGGGATTACTATTGAAACAAAATGGCGGCAGACTCCGGCGATAATTCCAATGGATATAAATAAACTTCAGCAGGCATTTCTCAACCTGATTAAAAATGCCATGGAATCCATAACAGCAGCGGAAGGTAAAATTTCTATAACGGTGGATAAGGAAGGGAAAAATTATATTGTTGTAAGTATTTCTGATACGGGCTGCGGCATGACAGCTGAAGAAATCGAAAGGATTTTCAGCCCGGAATACACGACCAAAGAAAAAGGATTGGGGTTGGGAATACCTTTGGCCTGTGAAATCATCCGCGGCCACGGAGGAGATATAAGGGTGATCAGCCGGAAAGACGAAGGAACAACATTTGAAGTTATTTTGCCTCGTGAAAGATTCAACGAAAGGTCCTGAAAAGATAAGGGATAGAAATCCATGCAAAAACTAAGTATTCTTATTGTTGAAGACGGTCAATCCCAAAGGGAAATGCTGCGTGATTTTTTGCTTTCCGAAGGTCATACGTGTAACGGAAGCGGAAAATGGTGAAAAGGCTATTAAAACAGTTTTGAACGGTCATTTTGATTTAATTCTTCTGGATTACAAAATGCCCGGCATGGATGGTCTGGAGGTTCTCAAAGAAATAAAACGCATCAATCCGGAAATAGATGTGGTTATCATTACCGCTTACGGCACAATAGAAACGGCAGTGGAAGCCATAAAAGTCGGAGCAATTGATTACATCACCAAACCGGTGGAACTGGATGAATTATTAATACTGGTTAACCGGGTAGCGGAAAGAAGACAACTCATTCAGGAAAATAAGCTCTTAAAGGAAGAACTGGATAAAAGAGGTGTCACTGCCGATAAAATTATTTACAAAAGCCCGCATATGGCGGAACTGATTAATATGGCGGGGCGCGTTGCCGCCAGCAAGGCATCTATTTTGATTCAAGGAGAAAGCGGAACAGGAAAAGAGCTGTTGGCGCGGCTGATTCACCAATTGAGCCCCCGGGCGAATAAACCGATCGTTGTCGTTAATTGTGGAGCTCTGCATGAAAATTTATTGGAGAGCGAATTATTCGGTCATGAAAAAGGCGCTTTTACCGGCGCTACTTCCCGCCGGATCGGCCGGTTTGAAGAAGCCGATGGCGGCACGCTTTTTCTTGATGAAATAGGAGAATTAACCCCGACCAGTACAGGTTAAACTTTTGCGTTTTTTGCAGGAACGTGAATTTCAGCGTCTGGGCAGTAATATTAATATTCATGTTGATGTCCGGATCATCAGCGCGACAAACCGCGATTTGGAAATTCAGGTCAAAGAAGGAACTTTTCGTGAAGATCTTTTTTACCGGTTGAAAGTTGTTACCATGTCGCTGCCGCCCTCTGAGAGAAAGAAAAGAAGACTTGCGCATTTTAATCGATCATTTCATTGATAAATTTGCCAGAGAAAATGGAAAAAATATTCAAGGCTTAACAGCCGAAGCACGGGATTTGCTTTTGAAATATGATTATCCGGGAAACGTGCGCGAATTGGTCAATATTTTGGAGCGAGCTGTGGTTATTGCGCGTGATGAATACATTACGACAGACGATTTGCCCTTTAAATCGGCATCCCCTTCTCGCGATTCGGGCAAGAAATCATCCGGCCCTTTGCGGGAATCCGTGGAAGAATTGGAAAAAAAATTAATTGTCGAATCAATGGAAAAGACTCAGGATAACCAGACAAAAGCCGCCGAAATTCTAGGTATATCGGAGCGTATGTTGCGGTACAAGTTGAAGAAATACGGCTTGAAAAACTAAATGGTTTTTTTGTCCTGAGACAGGAAACCTTAGCAGCAAAATTGTTGTCACTGGAAACGCTAATCACTACTCCAAGAAACGTTTTTTCATTTCCGTAAGTGTCGAAAAATGTTTTCTTTCTTCTTCTATGATCTGCTCCAGTGTCTCATGCTGGCCGGCAGGCACTAATTTCTTGATTTCATGATAATAAAGAATAGAATCCAATTCTCGCTCTGATGGCAAAATCAAAGGCGGCGATAGTATCCTTTATTTTAGCCAGTTCTTTGTCCATAACTTCCTTGGTAAAAATTATATTGTTATCCACATAAGAGCGTAAATAATCGCCGGTATTCGCCCTCGTAACTTTCCGGGGGATGGTAATTTTTCCATTCTGGCAAAAATTCCTTCAAAAATTTTTTTGTGGGCTACTTCCGCTTGGGCCAGATGGGCGAAAAGTTTTTTTGCTTCCTCTTGTTTGGCAATTTGTTCGGCAAATCTGTAAAAGTTAACGCCGTTTTCTTCAATTCTGATCGCAATTTCGACTATATCGCTTGCTGCAAAAACCCCCATACTGAATGCCTCCTGATTTTTATAATCTAACATTGATAGCTTCAGCATATTTTTTTATCGAATGCAATAAATTTACTGCAGCTATAACCACCTCTTTTTTTTGAAATAAACTAACATTAATATGGCGACAGCCGCCATAATCCCTAAAACTCCATAATAGCCCCAGTGAAGCTCTAGCTCCGGCATATATTTAAAATTCATGCCGTACACTCCGGCAAGAAATGTCAGCGGCATGAAAATGGTCGCGATAATGGTCAGAACTTTCATGACTTCGTTGAGCTTGACGCTTATTGAAGAGAGATAAATATCCAGCATGCCGGAGAGCATATCCCTGAATGTTTCCACGGTATCAATGACGGCAATGGTGTGATCGAATATATCCCTGAAATAAATACCGGTGGATTTATTAATTAGCGGCGAATCTGACCTTTCTAACGAACTTATCGCTTCCCTCAGCGGCCACAGAGATTTTCTCAAGAGGATAAGTTCTCTTTTAAAGTTATGAATAGCATGAAGTGTTGCGGGAGTCGTTTGCTTCAATAAATCGTCTTCCAGATATTCAATTTTTTCTCCCAGATCCTCCAGCATAACAAAGTAATTATCCACTATGTTATCTATAATGGAATGAGCCAGATAATCGGCTCCTTCCTTTCTAATCCGCCCTTTATTTTTGCTTATTTTCTCTTTGATTGGTTCGAAAAGGTCGCTTTCTCTTTCTTGAAAAGAAAGAATAAAGTCTTTTCCTAAAATAATGCTTATTTGGTCGGAAAGTAAACTTACACTCTCCTGGCCATAAAAGGTTTTCAAAACCAGATATATGTAATTGCCGTAATCCTCCATTTTCGGGCGTTGATCGGTGTTGAGGATATCTTCCAGGACAAGCGGATGCAAACCAAAAAGTTCGCCAATATCTTCGAACAATTTTATATCCTGCAAGCCGTCAATATTGAGCCAGGTAATCCCCTGCTTATCCTCTTCATTATTAATGTTCGCCAGCGTGTCTAAATGTTTTTCCCGATAAAATGTTTCGTCATAACGGATAAGGGTAATTTTCGATTTTTCTGCATATCTGTTGCCGATATGAATTAAACTACCGGGAGAAAAGCCGGCCTTTTTCGATCTTTTCGCGACTCTGGATGTCATTTTTTACCTTACCGTTATTATGGCTTTTTTATTTCACTCTTATAATTACACGCGTGTTTGGTGACTTTCCTTCCGGGAAATAAACGCCGGCGGGAAGTACAATTTTTGTATCAAGTGTTGTTGTAAAGAATATTTTTTGCAGGTCAATCGGTTCTGTCTCAATTTCAATTTTTTCAGGATTAACACGAGAATCTATCAAAACTCGAACCCTGGCCGGAGTTATGCTAATCCTCTGCAGGGAAAGATTTTTCGGTAAAGAATTTTGCGTGTTGATTTTTACGGGCAAAATCCATGAAATAAGTTTAGTGGCATAAATATAAATTGTCGCAGGCCTGATTTCGGTAACTGATAAATTGGACGGTGCATTAACCATTTCCTTGGCCAGGATAAATTCATGTTTTTTTTCGGCTACAGGAGATAAGTCCAGAGACAATTTAAGTGAACGTTCATCGAGGAGATAAAAGGCTTGCTGCGGTCCCTGAAGAATGACTTTTGCTTCAGTTAATCGCGGTTCATCAATGTGCCAATTTTGCGGAACATTTTTATATTCAATGGGAATGATGAAATCACGGCGAACAAATTCCCTCTGATAACCGAAAGCAACCCATAAAATACAAGCCATACCAAGGGCGATAATTTTTTCCTTTGTGTTTTCTTTGAGCCAGGTAACTGAAGAATGTGATGCTTTTTTCGGTGTATTGAGCATATAAAATTGTTCCAATGCCTTGTGCAGGGCGGCGGCATTGTTAATTTTAGTGAGATTTTCCTGATAAGCCATCGAGATTGTTCCGGTCTCTTCAGAAACCACTATGCAAAGTGCATCTGAACGCTCCGCAAGACCGAGTGCCGCCGTATGGCGCAACCCGATATTTCCGTACTTTGATGCATGTATGGAAAGAGGCAGATGACAACCAAACATCGCGATACGATTACCATTAATTATGACTGCTCCATCGTGGCCGATGGAATGGGGATCAAAGATACTTTCTAAAAGGGGTTCACTGATCAGGCCGTCCAACAGGTTCCCGCCATTAATATGTCTTTCCAAGGATCATTTCCTTGCAGGACAATTAAGGCGCCAACGCGTTTTTTAGCTAAATTTGCCGCCGTTTGTGCGATTATTTCCGCTGTACTTTTCCATTTCGGACAACGGCTGATATTTTTTCCCTATATTTCCCAGCAGGGCCAGTCTTTCGAAAAAACCGCGCAAGTCTTCCTGAAAAATTACGACTAAAACAAAAAGCAAAATAGCAAAAAATCCTTGCAGGACGATAGTGGTGAGATAAAGCTGAAAGAAACGGGCGGCAATATAAACGCCGCCAAGAAGTAATATGCCGATGAGCACAAAGCGGGAAGCTCTTGTTTTGAACCAGGTCAAAAGAGCAAAAATCATCAAAGCAATGATAATTATATCCAGAATATCCTGAAATCTGATGCTTTTAATGAAGGCGAGAGCTGTGTTAATTAATTCCATAAACCCCACATTATAATATGCCAATATTTGTTTAAAACTTATATCGAAAGAACCAAGCCAGTGTCAAGTAGGATTAGAGTACAATTTTAAATATTCTTTTATAAATTACCGCATTATGTATTCATGAAAAAATTGTTGACAGAAATTTACCGTATTGCTATAAAGACGCGTACTAAATATTGGAAAGTATTTATGGCACAAATGATTAAAATATTGTCGCTTAATAACTGGTGGTGGTGGAACCTCACAGGGAGGATTTTCCGCCGCTGATCTTTTTTAAATAAAGTCAAAGCCGTGGAGAACCTCTTGGGTCTTCACGGCTTTTTTGTTTTTAGCAATTTGTAAAGGCCGTGAATAATAATTTCACGGCCTTTTTTGTTAATGAGACTCAAGTTTCAGGAACGAAGTGAACTGAAACTTGCTAGTCGAATTAATGAGACTCGCTGAAAACGAGCGTAGCGAAGTTTGAAGCGTTAGTTGAATCAATGAAACTCAAATTTCAAAAGCGAAGCGCGTCGAAATTCGTAAGTTGTAATGAGACCCAATCTTCGGAAACAGAGGACACTGAAGTTTGTAGGCCGAATTATCCCGCCGCAGCAGGGGTGGCGTCAAGGAGAAAATTATGTATCAACCAAGTTTTGCAGAATTTGAAAAGTTAGCCCAAAAAGGAAATCTGATTCCGGTCTATCGGGAAATACTGGCCGATGTGGAAACACCGGTTTCCGTTTTAATGAAACTCCAGAATAAGAGACCACGTCTATCTTCTGGAAAGTGTCGAGGGCGGTGAAAAATGGGGCCGGTATTCTTTTTTAGGAACAGATGCCGGAGTTGTTTTTAAAGTTCACGGTGACAAAGTCATTATTGAGGAGAAGGGAAAAGTCACAACCCGCGAGCATAAAGGCAATCCGCTGAATTTGCTGCGCGAATTGCTCAATCGCTACAAGCCTGTTTCTATTCCCGGGTCTGCCCCGATTTTACGGCGGAGCTGTCGGTTTCCTGGGTTATGAAATGGTGCGCTATTTTGAAAAACTTCCGCCAAGCCCGCCGGATGATTTGAATCTGGATGAAGCTATTTTTGTCATCAGCGATTCCATCATGATTTTTGACAATGTGCGCCATACAATCAAAGTGGTTGCCTGCGCCTTTACGGAAGAAACAGATTCGCTGGAAGAAAGTTATGCCGCTTCGTGCCGGAAGATTGAAGCGATGATCGAAACAATTGCGGCAGCAGCGTCTCATAAAACAGCAGCTGCCACGGAAAGTGAAGTTAATTTTGAATCCAATATGACTGCCGGAACGAATACAAAGCCGCCATTGAAAAAGCCAAGGAATACATTGTTGCCGGAGACATCATTCAGGTTGTGCTCTCGCAACGCTTTCGAAACCGATTGCCGCTCCAATCCCATTGATCTTTACCGGGCGCTGCGTTTTGTTAATCCTTCTCCTTATTTGTTTTTTCTGAAGCTGGATGATCTGACGCTTATCGGTTCTTCGCCGGAAGTCATGGTGCGCAAAGAAGAGGATACTATGGAATTGCGTCCGATTGCCGGAACAAGAAAAAGAGGCAAAACCGAACAGGAAGACCGCGCGCTTATCCGATGAATTGCTCTCCGATGAAAAAGAACGGGCGGAGCACGTTATGCTGGTTGATCTGGGACGCAATGATCTGGGGCGAGTGGCGCAAACCGGCAGTGTTCAGGTGAATCAATATATGGTTGTGGAAAAATATTCGCACGTCATGCATCTGGTATCCAATGTGCGCGCGCAATTGGCCAAAGGCAAAGACGCTTTTGATGTTCTGGCGGCAACCTTTCCGGCAGGCACTTTGACCGGCGCGCCCAAAGTCCGGGCGATGGAAATCATCAATGAACTGGAAAAAGTCAAAAGAGGACCCTACGGCGGCGCGGTAGGTTATTTCAGCTTCAGCGGCAATATGGATTTGTGCATCACCATCCGGACGATGGTTTTAAAAAATGGCAAAATTTATGTTCAGGCCGGAGCGGGTATTGTGTATGATTCCATTCCCGAATCGGAACATCAGGAATCGCTGAACAAATCCCAGCGGCATGCTGCAGGCCGTGCGTCTGGCGGCGAGCGGTTTTGAAATTAAGAAACAGGCATGATGTAGACCCTCATCCCTTAAAGAGAGGAAATATGGAGATAATATGATTTTAATGATTGATAATTACGATTCCTTTACCTTCAACATTGTCCAGTATCTGGGGCAGATGGGCGAGAATGTGGAAGTATATCGTAATGATAAAATAAAAACTGAAGAAATAAAACGTCTGAAACCTAAGGCTATTTTTCTTTCGCCCGGGTCCTTGCACGCCTCTGGAGGCGGGAATAACCGTTGATGTTGTTCGCGAATTTTATAAAGATGTTCCGATTATGGGAATATGTCTGGGGCATCAATCCATCGGCTATGCCTTCGGAGCGGAGATAGTGCGTGCCGCGCGCATCATGCACGGAAAAACTTCGCCGATTATCAATGACGGCAAAACAATATTTGCCGGACTGCCCAATCCTTTTCCCGCCGGACGTTATCATTCGCTTATTGTCGAAAGAGAAACATTGCCCGCCTGTCTGGAAATCAGCGCCGAAACGGCAGAAGGCGAAATCATGGGATTGCGGCACAAGGATTATCCGGTGGAAGGAATTCAGTTTCATCCGGAATCGGTGCTGACGCCGCAGGGCAAACGCATTATTAAGAAATTTTTTGAAATATACAGGACGAAAGGAGCATTAGTCATGATTAAAGAAGCAATTGAAAAAGCCGTCAAAAAAACCGATCTGCGGGAAGCGGAAATGATGGCGGCGATGGAAGAAATTATGGAAGGCATTGCCACACCGGCGCAAATTGCCGCTTTGATCACGGCGCTGCGGATGAAAGGCGAAACGGTGGAAGAAGTAACCGGCGCGGCGCGCATCATGCGCCAGAAAGCCACACGGGTCAATGCCTGCTCGACAACCATCGTGGATACCTGCGGAACCGGGGGCGATAAACTCAACACTTTCAATATATCGACAACAGCCGCTTTTGTTGTTGCGGCAGCGGGCATTGTTGTGGCCAAACACGGCAACCGCGCCGTTTCCAGCGGCTGCGGCAGCGCCGATGTTCTGGAAGCCCTCGGCGTCAATATCAGCGCCGATCAGGAAATCGTCGAAGAATGCATTCAGCAAATCGGCATCGGATTTCTTTTTGCGCCCAAACTGCACGGTGCGATGAAATACGCGATCGGCCCGCGGCGCGAAATCGGCATTCGCACAATATTCAATATGCTGGGACCGCTGACCAATCCGGCGGGAGCGACCGCCCAGCTTCTGGGTGTTTATGATCCGAAACTCACAGAAATGTTTGCCGATGTATTAAAAAATATGGGAACAAAAAGAGCTTTTGTTGTGCACGGGCTGGATGGACTGGATGAAGTCACTGTAACCGGCGAAACCCGCGTGGCCGAACTAAAAGACGGAATTGTTCGAACATACAACATCAATCCGGTGGATTATTTCGGCAAGACTTGATACGCTGGAAGCCATTCGCGGCGGCGATCCTGCGGTCAACGCTCAAATTACCAGAGATGTTCTTACGCGGAAAAAATGGCGCCTGCCGCAATATTGTTTTGATTAACGCGGCGCTGGCGATTATTGCCGGAGAAAAAGCAGATGATATTAAAGAAGGAATTAAAAGTTGCTGCCGATTGCATTGACAGCGGCGCGGCAGTAAAGAAACTGCAATCGCTAATTGAAATGAGCAATAGCTAATGAGATTCGCTGAAGACGAGCGGAGTGAAGTTTGAAGACGTAGAATATCCCGCAGCGAAGACTGAGATAGTGATAATGATCGAAAAGTAGATTCACTACGTATGGAAAAAAATATATGATTCTCGACAAAATTATTAAACAAAAAAAGAAGAAGTGGAGCAGTTGAAAAAGCAGAAACTGTAGCCGCTTTAAAAAATAATTCCGGCTTGAGCCGTGCCGCGATTTCCGGAAAGCATAAGCAGATGTCTGCAACATTATTGCGGAAGTAAAATGCGCTTCGCCTTCCCGCGGCAGGCTTATTGCAGATTTCGATCCGTTGAGAATTGCCGCATTTATGAACAAAACGGCGCGGCCGCGATTTCCGTGCTGACTGATGAAAAATATTTTTCGGGGCATAAAAATTATCTGACGCAAATCAAGCAAAAGGTAAATCTGCCGCTTTTGCGCAAAGATTTCATTATTGATCCTTTCAAATTTATGAAACAAGAGCAATCGGCGCCGATGCCGTTTTGCTTATCGTTCGCGTTTTAGGGCGAAAGCTTGCCGAATTTATTTTACTGTCCAAAGAGCTTGGTTTGAGCCCACTGGTGGAAGTTCATACTGAAGAAGAAATTGATTTAGCGCTGGCTGCCGGTGCGGAAATTATCGGCATCAATAACCGAAATCTGGATACATTTGTTACCGATATCGAAACCAGCCGCGAACTTATAAATGAAAATTCCCGAAGGATAAAATTGTCGTTGCCGAAAGCGGCATTGTGTCGAGAGCAGATATTGAATTGCTGATGCAAGCGGGCATCCATTCTTTTTTAATCGGCGAAGCGTTGATGACAGCGCCGGATATCGGCAAAAAACTGCGAGAATTCACAGGAGAATACTGAAAATGATACAAGTTAAAATCTGCGGAATAACCAATGAAGAAGATGCTCTTTGCGCGGCTAAATTGCGGCGCGGCAGCGCTGGGCTTTATTTTTTATCCGCCGTCTCCGCGCTATATTAAGCCGAAAGAAGTGCGGAAAATTATCAAAAAGTTACCGCAAAATTTGGCGAAGGTTGGCGTGTTTGTCAATGAAAGCGCTGAGGAGATAAAAAAGTATCATGAAATATTGCGGTCTTGATTTTATCCAGCTGCACGGTGATGAATCTGCGGAATTTTGCCGCAATTTTCCCGCATCGACAATAATCAAAGCTGTAGAATTGCTCAGTGAAAGTGATCTGGTAAAAGCGTTTAGCTATAATGTTGCGGCTATTCTGGTGGATCAGCCGCCATGCCGGTCTTTACGGCGGCACGGGTAAGAAAGCCAACTGGGATTTGGCCTGCCGTGTAAAGAATAAAAAACCGCTTATTCTTTCCGGCGGATTAAACGAGGGAAATGTTACAGAAGCCATAGAAAAAGTTGCGCCTGCAGCGCTGGATATCAACAGCGGCGTGGAAAAGTCCCCAGGCAAAAAAGATCATACAAAACTAGCACGGTTATTTGATATTGTCCGAGCGGCAAATTTCGCTACAGATAATGCACCATTAATTTTTACAAAGAGGAAAATATGAATAAAACTCTACCTGACAAAAACGGACATTTCGGCATTTTCGGCGGACGCTATGCCGCCGAAACATTAATGCCCGCTTTAATCGAACTGGAAAAAGCTTATCGACGCGGCACAAAAAGATAAAACTTTCCAGAAGGAATTTGAATGGTATCAGCGCGAATACGCCGGACGCGTCACGCCTCTTTATTATGCCCAACGGATGACCAAAGCTTTGGGCGGAGCCAAAATTTATCTAAAGCGCGAAGATTTGAATCATACCGGCTCCCACAAAATAAACAACACACTGGGACAGGCACTGCTGGCCCGCCGGATGGGCAAGAAAAAAGTCATTGCCGAAACAGGAGCCGGACAGCACGGTGTGGCCACGGCCACCGTGGCGGCGCTTTTCGGCATGGAATGCAAAATATTCATGGGCGAAGAAGATATCCGACGTCAGGCTCCCAACGTTTTTCGCATGAAAATATCTGGGCGCGGAAGTTGTGCCCGTGAAAAGCGGCACGGCCACGCTCAAAGACGCGATGAACGAAGCCATGCGCTACTGGGTATCCAGTGTTCGCGATACCTTTTACATTATCGGCACAACCGCCGGGCCGCATCCCTATCCGCAGATGGTGCGCAACTTTCAATCGGTCATCGGACGCGAAACAAAAAAGCAAATCCTGAAACTGGAAGGCAGAAATCCCGATGTTTTGATTGCCTGTGTGGGCGGCGGCAGTAACGCCATGGGAACTTTTCTATCCTTTCCGTCAATGAAAAGAATATCGCCATGTACGGCGTGGAAGCGGCAGGTCATGGTCTGAATACCTCCGAACATTCGGCCAGCATCAACGGCGGCAAAGTCGGTGTTCTGCATGGAAACAAAACTTATCTTTTGCAGGATGAACACGGGCAGGTGCGCGACGCCTATTCGATTGCCGCCGGTCTGGATTATCCCGGAGTTGGCCCGGAACATGCCTATTTTCATGCGACAAAAAAAGTAAAATACGTAACGGTAACGGATAAAGAAGCAATTGAGGCTTTTTCGTTTTTATCCCGCAAGGAGGGCATCATTCCCGCGCTGGAGAGCGCGCATGCCCTGGCCTACAGCCATGAAGATAGCGCCCAAAATGGCTAAAAATAAAATTATTGTTATTTGTCTTTCGGGACGCGGTGATAAAGACGCGCAGACGATTATCGAGAAGGGAGCTGTATAGGTATGGGACGAATTACTGAAAAATTTAACATGTTGCGCGAGAGGAAAGAAAAAGCGCTGATTGTTTATTTGACGGCAGGAGATCCCTCGCTGGCAGTAACCAAAAAATTAATTCTTGGTTTGGAAAAAGCAGGTGTGGATATTCTGGAAATCGGCGTTCCCTTTTCCGATCCGACAGCCGATGGGCCGGTCATTCAGGAAGCATCACAGCGGTCTCTGAAAGCTGGAACAACTCTGGAAGGGCGTACTGGATTTGGTTGCCGATATACGTAAACATCGCCGAAATTCCGATTGTGCTTTTCGGCTACTTCAATCCGATTTTTGCTTATGGAGTAAAAAAGTTTGCACAAGCGGCAAAAAAAGCCGGTGTGGATGGTGTTTTGGTAGTTGATCTGCCGTGGGAAGAAGCAAAGGAACTGAGAAATTATACTGACGCGTCACGGCATCGATTTTATTTCTCTTATCGCTCCGACAACCGGGATGGAAAGATTGCGCAAGATTGCAGCCGAGGCCACAGGATTTCTCTATTATATTTCCATTACCGGCGTTACCGGCACTGCCGCGCCGAAAATTGACAATATAAAAAGTGAGGTGGAAAAAATCCGCAAGATAACAAAATTGCCGATGGCGGTGGGATTTGGCATATCCAATTCAAGCAGGCAAGCGAAATCGCGCGTTTTGCCGACGGTGTTGTCATCGGCAGCGCCGTTGTGCGCCTGATTGACGAAAACAAAAACAACAGCGATTTGGTAGAAATTGTTTCCAAATACATAAGCGAAATTAAAAAAGCTCTAATCTGATGCTATCCTTGTTGTTGCTAGTTAAAAGTTCCATATTATTTACCTTTCGACTTATATTAGCGGATTCATTTTTGCTTGCAACTTCAACAATATCTTGTAAAAAAAGTTTATTGTCTTGACAGTGAAGCGTCATTTTCTTATCATCTTCAACAAATAATTTTATATAAGGAGGGAAAGCCATGGATAACCTCAGTGAGTTGGATAAAACCTTTCATTTCATTACGAAGCGTATGGTTCAAACCGGGCAGGCGCCACACTATACGGAAATAGCAAAAGAACTGAGCGTTTCCATGGAGGAGGGCAGAAAGGTGCTTCATGAGCTTTTCTCCAAGAGAATTCCCGGATGGCTTGCTCCCGGTACGGATACCATCGCTTCTTTCGCTCCTTTTAACAATCTTCCCACCCAGTTTCGCATCACCATCGAAGGTCAGCAGAAATGGTTTGGCCAATGAGCTTTCGAATCGCTGGCGGTCTGCTGGCTTTTCCCGGGTAAAACGATAAAGATAGACACTCCCTGTCTGGATTGCGGGAAGCCGATCCATGTCGAGATCTCGCGATGGGGTGATATTGAAGGCCGAGCCAAAGGAGATAATCGGATATGTAGCCGTTCCATTTGCCAAGTGGGCTCAAGATACAAGCTATGCCTGAACAACCATGACTTTCTTCCGGTCGGAAGAACATCTTCGCAACTGGGCGCTCTTTAAGCCCGATACTGAAGAGGGGATTATTCCACTGCCTGACCTGATCAAACTCTTTTCTGGTAAAATGTTTCGCCGGCGATTGGATCCCGATTATCTTTCCCACATGCGGGAATACGGCGTGGATTTTTGGTCAACCCTTCAAGAAATCGGCAAGATCGGTCCTTTCTGGTCACTGAAAAAAACTTAATCCCCTGTTTTGGAACCGGTTGGCGATCAATGCAGGCGGTTACAGAAATTGCAAAAATATATGGAGGTCTTTAATGTATGCCTTGAAATTCAAAGAAAAAGTCTGCGCGACCTGTCCTTCGGCCGATTGTCTCCTGAAGTGTCAGTACATGTCCTTTAGCGGGCATAAAGAAGCGCATGCGGAAATGATGAAGGTTGTCCGCGGCAAGGATTCCCGCGTGCTTCACGAATGCGCCACCTGTTATGCCTGCGAGGAGTATTGCAAAAGAGGCAATCATCCCTTTTATCTCATAAGCGAGCGCCGGGAGGAAAAAGGCATGTTCACCGCTCCCCGCCCCATCACCAATCAGTGGATCAACATGACCCGGATGCAGGGCAAGTACATGGTTGGCGAGGTGAAGGACAAGGCCCTTTCCTGCTGCTATCATTCCCGATCTTGGGGTCTTTGGGTACCGGCGAAATCTTCAAGGACGTTGCCTCGGCCGCCGCCTTCGGGGCGGAATTCATGTGTCCCGCTGTCCACACCCATTTTGCCCGGATGTCCGTCATCAAAGAGCGCCTTCCCGTCGTCATCGACAATTTCGAGAAACTGGGCGTGAAGGAGGTCATCTGTCTCCATGATGAATGTTACGGCACCTTCACCTCCATTGCTTCCGCCTACGGAATCGATGTTCCGTTCAAACCGGTCTATTACATGGATTTTCTTACTGGAGAGAATGAAGGAACTCAAAGACAGGATCAAGCCGCTCAACATCAAAGCCGCCTATCAGCGTCCCTGTTCCAACAGCCTCATTCCCGACAAATTGCCGCTGGTCAAAAAAATTCTGAATCTAATCGGCGTGAAACTGCCCAAGAGGATATACCAGGATGAGAACTGCCTATGCTGTGGCGAAATCCTCCGGTCGGTTTCCGGCTACAAGCTGGCGGATGATGTTCAGAAAGAGAAATAAGACGATATGCTGGAAAGCTGGTGCCGAATATTGTGTCTTCAACTGCCCGGCTTGCCAATCGTCGCCTATCGGAAAAGGTCGCCAGGAAGGGGCTGAAGCCGATTCATATCATTGACCTGTGCAAAATGGCCATTGGTGAAAAGGAAAGGGAGGTGAAGTAAGATGAGCGACATCCTGAAAGCCCTCATCGAGATCGTCGGAGAGCGGGGTGTTTCCAATACGCCCGAAGAGCTCTGGTTCTATTCGCGCGACCCGGGCGTGCTGACGCCTCACCTGCCGGACTATGTCGTGGCCCCCCGAACGACGGAGGAAGTCCAGAAGATCGTTCTTTTGGCAAACCGGGAAAAGATACCCGTTGTGCCCATGGGAAACGGCATGTCCCTGACGGGCCTGGTGATCCCCCTGAAGGGCGGCATCGTCCTGGATATGAAGACGGATGAACAAGATTCTGGAAGTGAATGCCATGGCCCGCTACGCCGTCGTGGAAGGGGGAACCTCCCAGGGGGTCCTGAAGGCCTACCTGCAGGAGCATTATCCCGCAGCTGCGCCACAGCATTCCCGACGCGCCCCCGACAACGACCATCGCCGCCAACGCCGCCCTCCACGGCCAGGGCCGCCTGACCCAGCAGTACGGCTTCAATTCCGAGATGGTTACCGGCCTGGAGGTTGTCCTGCCCACCGGCGAGATCTGCCTGATCGGCTCGCCCTCTCTAGGACCTTACTGGTTCTCCAAGGGCCCCACCACTGCCCGACCTGTCCGGCCTCTTTCTGGGCTGGCTGGGAACGACGGGCATCATCACCAAGATCGGCCTGCGCCTCTATCCCAACAAAAAGATTCGGGATGTCGAATTGTTTGTGACCGACCGGGTCGACTTGATTCCCGATATCCTCTACAAGCTTACCCACCTGGAAATCCTGGAGGATGTCAATGTCTGGTTCCAGCCCAAGCCGCATTATGTTCCAGGGCAATTTCCACATCACCATCTACTTTACGGGCGACACGGAAGAGGAGATTGCCTTCAAGCGGCGAATGATCTGGGATGCCCTCCAGGAATACATGGATTCCAAGGACGGCGGCTTCATGAGCGTCCAGTACATGAAAGAGATGCTCATGGAAATGCCCCAGCGCGGCATTGCCGATTTTGCCGATGTGCCCAAGGGCGGCGGCTTTGAGTATTCGGGGCCGATCACCATCATTGAGCATTTTCCGCAGTATGCCGCCAAGGTTGTCGAACTGGCCGAAGAAATACGATGTCCTGTATGCCAGTTCGGCCCGCCTCATCTCGGGAGGCCACTGCATGATGTTCAGCATCTCCTTTGCCTTCAACCGGAACGATCCGGCCATGATGGACCGGGTGAAGCATGCCCTCGACGAGGCGACGGCCTTTGCCCTGGAGATGGGCGGCATTCCCTGGAAACCAAATTTTATGGAACAGAAAATGACCATGGAAAAGATGGACACCAAACGCCCTCAAGCTCCTCCAAATGATTAAGAAGAACCTGGATCCCCAGGGTATCATGAATCCCGGTAATTGGGAGGTGAACTAATGGACTACGTACATAATATAGAACATGCAGAGATCGTTCACCGTTGTTTCCGGTGCGGATACTGTAAATTCCCGGAAGATTACGTTGATTTCAACTGCCCGTCCTACAAGGCCTTTGGATGGGATACCTATTCGCCGGGTGGGAGGATGTGGCTCATCCGGGCCTGGCTGAGTGACGAAATCAAAACAAGCCCCCATTTTGCCGAAATACTTTACTCCTGCGTAGCCTGCGACAATTGCAAGAACCAATGCGTTTTTCCGAAATTCAAAGATTTTCTGCCGGAAATATTCCAGGAGACTAAAGTGGAACTGGTCAACGAAGGCAGGATTCCGCCGAAGGTAAGGGATTATTTCAAGGCCATTGCCACAAACGGCAACCCTTACAAACTGCCGCAGTCGGAAAGAGGCAAATGGGCCGAAGGAACAGGATTAAAAAAATATTCCGGTCAGGAGTATCTCTTTTATGTTGGCTGTGTCGGTTCCTACGACGAAGTCGGACAAAAGATGGCTCAGAGCGTGGGGAATTTGCTGGTTGGTGCCGGCGTGTCCTTGGGCATTATGGGTAGCGAAGAAACCTGTGACGGCAACGAAGTCAAAATTTTGGGAGAGATGGGGCTTTTTACGCAACTGGCCAATGACAATATCAAGAAATTCGAGGCGAAGGGCGTCAAAAAAATTATTACCCTTGATCCTCACTGCTCTGAACACCTTCAAGAAGGATTATCCCGCAAGTGGGAGGGAACTTTAAGGTACTTCACTACACGGAGATACTGGCTGAGTTAATCAAGGCAAAAAAAATCACCCTTTCTAATTATCCCGTGAAAGTCACCTACCATGATCCCTGCTATCTGGGCCGGCATAATCAGGTCTATGGACCGCCGCGTGAGATACTGAAAGCCATCCCCGGTGTCGAACTGGTGGAGATGCGCCGTAATTCTCTGAATGCGTTCTGCTGCGGAGGGGGTGGGGGAAATTTTTTCACGGACATTCTGGGTACCGGAGAAGACAGTGCTGGTCGTGTCCGTATTCGGGAAGCTCTGGAGACAGGCACTAATATTATTACCGTGTCTTGTCCAAGCTGTGCCAAAATGCTTACCGACGCCGTGAAGATGGAAGAGCTGGAAGACAAGCTGGAAGTTTTGGGCATCGCCGAAGTCATCGCAAGAGCCCAAAATAAATAAAGAAAGGAATCAAGATGGAAAAAGAGGCTATACTCAAAGAAGTTTATGATAAAGCGAAGAGCTATGAACTCAAAAGCGGAAACTGCGCCCAGTGTACCATTGCCGCCATCTTCGAAATAATGGGGGTAGAAGATGAAGGAGTATTCAAGGCCGCGACAGGTTTCGCCGATGGTGTGGGGCTTACCGGCGATGGTCATTGCGGAGCACTTTCCGGAGGGACGATGGCCATCAGTTATTTCTTTGGCAGAAGCAAAGAAGATTTCGGCAAAGTCGGCAAACAGATAAAGGCATGCATCCTGGCTAAAAAGCTCCACGACGAATTTGTGGAAAAACACTCCACGTGCCGGTGTGCCGATATTCAGAAAAAACAGTTTGGCCGTTTCTTCAACCTCTATGATCCGGAAGAAATGAAGGCGGCCTTTAAGGCGGGTATGCCTGAAAAATGCTCGACGCTGGTGGGGGAGACGGCACGCATGGCTCTAAAAATTATTCTTGATGAGCAAGAAGCAAGAAAAGCAAAGAATAGCCAGCTTCCTGTTTTGTAGAGGAGGTTATGTGTGAAGAAAGACAATTTATCCGACTGCGCGAGCTGCGGATTGTCAATAAGAGAACGAATTTGCATGAATCCCAAAGGCAAGGCATCGAAAGGATGCCCTACGGTCGGCAGAAAAAAACTCGTTGAACAGGCGAAAAAGCATTATGAAAATCCTGAAATATGCGAGTTTGCCCGTCAGGCGTCAATTCAGGAAGGGGAGTGCTACACGGGACGGGAGAAAAGGCCTTATATCATGCACCCGACAAAACCGAGAATTCAGGAGATTTGCGAATTCGCCCGGAAGATGGGCTACACCCGACTCGGACTCGTTTTCTGTGCCGGCCTGGCAAAAGAAGGATTGGTTGTCGGCGATATATTGAAAAATCATGGTTTTGAAGTGGTATCTGTCGTATGTAAAGTCGGCTCTATCCCCAAAGAAGAAATCGGGGTGAAAGATAGCGAAAAGATTTTTATCGGTAAGCATGAATCCATGTGCAATCCTATTGCCCAGGCCGTGATCGTCAATGATGCCAAGGTTGAATTCAATGTGTTACTGGGGCTGTGTGTTGGCCACGACTCACTTTTTTTTAAATACGCGAAAGCACCAACAACGGTTCTGGCGGTAAAAGACAGGGTGACAGGGCATAATCCTCTGGCAGCTATTTACTTGTCGGAAGGTTATTATAAGTGGGTGAGTAAGGCATAGATATCCTTGACCACCTTTTGTGTTTACTTTATATTCCTGCTATAATAAACAAATTGCTACCAGGAAAAACTGCGGGAATGTATTCACCGTGTATGTTTAAATCATCTTCAGTTGGTTATATTGACGTTTCACGAAAATTGGATAAGAAATAATCCCAGGAAAAGGAGTAGAGCCATGAAATTCATAAGAGTTGATATGTCGCGCAAGAAAATTACTCTCGAGGATGTACCTAAACCTTATCTCGGTTTGGGGGGCAGGAGCTTGACCTCAACTATTATCAACGCCGAAGTGACGCCGAAATGCGATCCCTTAGGCCCGGAAAATAAGCTTATTTTTGCCCCCGGGCTATTAAGCGGAACGAATCTGGTCAATACCAGTAGAATTTCTGTCGGCGCTAAAAGTCCTTTGACCGGCACTATTAAAGAAAGCAATGCCGGAGGCACAATCGCCGCCGCTTTGGGACACCTCGGAATTACGGCAATCGTTGTAGAAGGCCAGGCCGCAAAAGGGGAAATGTTTATCCTGCGTATTGATGGAAAAGGCGAAGCTAGCCTCATACCGGCTAAGGAATTTAAAGGAATGCGTACATACAGCCTGGTAGATAAGTTATTGAAAACCTATGGAAACAAGACATCGGTTATGTGCATCGGCCCGGCCGGTGAATACCTTATGAAATCCGCTTCCATTCAGACCTCAGATGTTGATGACCACCCCTGCCGGGCAGCGGGACGCGGAGGGCTGGGAGCGGTTATGGGTTCTAAGGGCTTGAAAGCTCTTGTAGTAGATCGGCAGGGGAAAAGTCCTGATGCTATTGCCGATCCGGAGGCCTTTAAAGAAGCCGCCAAAACTTTTGCCCTCAAGGTTAAAGAAAATCCTTTCAGCGGTCAGTTCCTGGCGAACGTCGGAACTGCCGGTATACTTGCTGCCATAAATTCCATGGGCGCCTTCCCCAGTTATAACGCCACCAAGGGTGTTCTTCCGGGCTGGGAAAATATCAGCGGAGAAAACCTCTCTAAAATCATGAAGGAACGAGGCGGCGGCCCCGGCCATATGGGTTGCGCCCAATGTATTGTCCATTGCTCCAATGTATTTGTGGATAAGCAGGGGAAATATGTTACTTCCTCCCTGGAATACGAAACCATCTGGGCCTTCGGCGGCATGACCGGAATAAAAGACCTGGATATTATTGCCCGCCTGGATTTTCTCTGCGACGACATTGGGCTCGATACCATGAACACCGGCGTTGCCATAGCGGTGGCGATGGATGCGGGATACAAAAAATTTGAAGACGGTGAGGCCGCAATCGAGATGCTGGAAGAAATAGGCCGGGGTACGGAAATGGGAAAGATACTGGGAGACGGTCCGGCGGCCGTAGGAAAACATTTCAAACACCATCGGATTCCCGTGGTTAAGGGACAGAGTATTGCCGCCTATGATCCGAGAGCCATGCAGGGAAACGGTGTCACTTATGCTACCTCACCCATGGGCGCCGATCATACAGCCGGCAACGTCATGGGTCACTATATGGCCAAAAAACTTGATCCGCTTAAACCCGAAGGCCAAGTTGCGATTTCGCGCGGCGCCCAAATTGCTATGGCGGCGATGGATAGTATCGGTCTTTGTATTCTGGCGGCTGTTGCCCTGGCCTCGCCGGAGGCAGGTGCGGCGCTTGTCAAAGCCCTGAGCGCTAAAATAGGCGCTCCGCTGGGCGCGGATGCCATTCCGCAGTTGGGAACTCGCACCTTACAGACGGAAAGAGAATTCAACCGCAAAGCGGGCTTTACCAACAAGGATGACCGGCTTCCCGAATTCTTCTATAAGGAAGCACTGCCGCCTCATAATACCGTCTTCGCGGTCACGGACGCGGAATTGGATACCACCCTTGTTTTGTAAAGAGATTCGTGGATGAAGATTAAGGTAAAATTGTTTGGGCAGTTGCGGAAAAATATACCCGCTTATCAGCAGGATAAAGGTTTGGAGCTCACGATTCCCGAAGGATCGAAAGTAGCCGATCTCATGGCCTTGTTGAAAATTTCCAACACTCAGACAATAACAGCAATTATGGAAGGCCGCGCTTTGCCATTAGAGGAAAAGCTAATCAATGGTTCATTGATAAACATTTTTCATGTCATGTATGGAGGGTAATCCCTTTTTCTAACTCTCCTTTATTTTCCTCTATACAGGACAATTCATATCAGCCTGGCATTGCTTTTCTTTTGTTTTTTCCGCGAGCCTTGCCTTTCGCCTGTCGCTGGCCTCCCGGTTTCGCCGCTTCTCTTCGTCTGTCTCTACAACCAGGGGAGATAAAGGCAAGGGGCGGCCATTACCGTCAATGGCCACAAAAGTCAAATAGGCGGATGCCGTATGACGTCTCTGACCGGTGATGAGATTTTCCGCTTCCACCCGGACACCGAGTTCCATTGACGTTTTTCCGACAAAGTTTAAGCTGGCCCTCAGAGTCACGAGGTCTCCCACAAAAACGGGATTATGGAAGTCCAGCCTGTCAATGGAAGCCGTAACGACATTGGCTCTCGCGTGACGGACAGCCGCGCAACCGGCCGCATTATCAATGAGCTTCATGATGACCCCGCCATGGACGTTTCCGGCAGGATTTGCATCCTGAGGGTTCATCAGCTGGGCCATGATAATGGTGCTCTCACGTATTCTTTTCCCTTCCATGTTTTCCCTCCTTTTAAATGATGCTTCTTCTGTTCCAAATGATCTTCAATACATCTATGGTCGAAGAATCACTTCGCCGGAGGCATCATGCTTAGCTTCAGGCCACGGCAACGCGTCTTGATAGTTTTTTCAACCGGCTGATATGGTGCCGCAGGAGTATAGCCTTTTTACCGGCCTTCTCTTCGAGAGCCTGCAATCTTAATTTTTTTAATTCACGAATCTTGGCTTTCAGCTCCGCCTTGGTCATCTTAATCTTGCCTATATGTTTCTTTTTCTTGATGGGTGTTTCGTCCTTGATGCCTTTGGCTTCTTTGATGAAGACGACCAGTTCTTCCTTTTTCATATCATGGATCGCTCTTTCATGGGGAATCTCTTCTGCGATTTCACGCAGTTCCTTGATGGTCAACTTTTCCAGATGCTTTTCGTCGTGGTGTTCTTTTTTCTTGGTTTCCTCTGTCATCGCGCCTATACCTCCTCAATTTTTATATTTGGGGCATCAATTCGCAATACTTAAAGCAAACTAGTGGTGTTTTTATACCATAATCAATTTTAGGGTTCAACCCTGAGGTGGACGGGGTATGGTTTTGAATCCGTCCCGTAAATGGCGGATAGCAAGAAGAGGATGACGCCTAAGCATGCGCGGCCCGGCATAGCGCATCACTTCCCTGATCTGTTCTCTCATTGCTGGTTTGTAGCAGTGAATGGGACAGTGTGCGCAGGTGGGCTTTTCCTTTTGATAGGGACATTTATCGAGACGGGCTTTGGCATAGGTTAGAAGTTCCTGACATGCCGGGCAAAACTCGTTCTTCTTGGTGTTGTGCCGTTCCCGGCAGTAAAGGCTGATCATCGCTTCGATGGTTTTATATTCGCGGTCTAAAAATTTATGTTTCAAATACCCGCCTCTGCGTAAATAAAAGGCGGTTGGAAGATGTGTTCCAACCGCCCCAGTATTAAATCTTGTGTTTTAAGACCAGAGCCTGATATGTTATTTGAACCTGCATAATTATATTTTAATTTCCTTACCGACTTTCAATTCAACAGCTCGTTTCCCCAGAAGCTCCTTGAATTTACCAAGAGCCCAGTCCGAACTATCATGCGGTGACAGCGCAACGATTTCCGCCTTCGTTTTTTTAATTAGTTCTATTGCGGATAAAACGTCAGACTCGTCCAAACCTTTCCATGGGGGCGCATCGGTACCGACGATATACTGCACATCCACCGGTCCCATCATAATCCTCCCACCATGTACGGGGTAATGAAGCCCCCCGATAATCGCGTATATCGGTTCTTTGGAAAGTGCGCGAGTCCGATCCAGTATCTTATCAATGCCCTGGTGACCGCAGCCGACGATTAGAACTATTCCCTTTCCTCTGACATTGATGGCAAGACTCTGCTCATATACTTTGCCCGCGATAAAAAGATGACGGGGGATGGCGCCGATGCTGCCTATGCCTGGTTTAAGGATAAACGGTTCTTGATTCACGATGATTTTCCCGACAGGAGTCAGTTCGGATTGCTTCATTTCTTCAGGAGCGTAAGCGGTGATTTTTGACATATCGAGCTTCCCGTGAGTGAAACTGAACGTCTGCTTTTTCGCTTCGTTCATGCCGCCTACGTGATCAAGGTGCAGGTGGCTCATATACAGTATGCCGATGTCATTGATTTTCAGCCCGAGTTTTTCCATGTTTTGAAAAAGGGGAGAAGGGTGCGTACCATACTGATTAAACCCGACGTCCATCAGGATAACCGTATTGTCGGCCCGTATTAAATACGAGACGCCTGCTTCTGTTTTCAGACCAGGTTTCGCCGCAATATAATCGATGAGTGGGGTGATGGACAGGTTTTTTACTGAACCATAATTTTCAAAGGCATTACAACGCGTATTTTTATATTCCTGCTCCGCAAGCTCTTTTCCTTTATTAACATCAACCGTCTTAATAACTATAAAGGCGGCCAGGCAAAGGATGATGAACAGAAATATCCCCGTAAAAATTTTTAAAAAAATTTTCATCGCAGTCCTCCTTTTGGAAAATAAGTTTATTGATATTAGTTTGGTGCAATCGACAATGGTTGAATCTTATATTTCAAGACCTGACCTTACTGAATTCCTACAGCGATAGTCCCTCTAACCAATATTTGATTCGGTTGGCGTCGCCTATGCGGGTCAGCTTGCCCTGGGAATCGAGCAAGACAATAATTAAGGAACGCTGGGCTACTTGGGCCTGCATTACCAGGCATCGGCCTGACGCGCCGATAAAGCCGGTCTTGGAGAGGCCTATCTGCCAATGAGGGTTCTGGACCAAACGATTGGTGTTATGAAATTCCAGTGTGCGTTGACCTAAGCTGACAAAAGCTTTTTTGTAGGTGGTGAATTCCCGGATAAGGCTGTATCGGCAGGCGATATTTACCAGCCGTACCAAATCTCGCGCGGAGGAGACATTGTCGCTGGAGAGTCCGGTGGGATCTTCGAAGTGCGTTTCAAAAAGTCCCAGTAACTGGGCTTTGGCATTCATAGCGCTAATGCAGGCATCGAGACCGCCCGGAAAATTTCGTCCCAATGCGCGAGCGCAACGATTATCGGAAGCCATCAAAGCAAGAATCAGTGCATCTCGGCGCGTGATTTCAGTACCCGTCGGCAGTTGGGCGCGAATGCGGCGGCGAAGGCCGGCCATGTCTTCCTGCTCAATGGTAAGCGGTTCTTCAAGGTCCATGTCGGCATCAAGCACTACCATGGCGGTCATAAGTTTAGTGATGGAAGCGATAGGCAATACCGCGGTTGCTTTTTTCTGAATCAGGAACTCGCCTGTCTCTTGGTCCGCTACCAATGCGGCGGCGGAACGCAAAACAAGCTTCCGGGAATCCCGCTGAGAGGCTGAGGTTGTTGACGATTTTGAAAATCCTATGCTTGCCGGGACCGACAGCATTCCTATACATATGACGATCATTATAGTCGCTAAGCGATATTTACTTATCATGCTCACTCCGTGATTTAAAGATAAAGATGCTGAAATACATAAAGTCGATAATAATATTGCATACTTTTCAAAATCAGTCAATCAACGAAACAGTAGTACGCAAGCGTTCTTCATGCCGCCTACTACTGTTTAGTGAAGAGCGATCATCGGAACTAACTATTACGGATTGAAAGAGGGTTAAAAAATACAAATTACAATGAAGCAGCCGGCTTTAACATCATTACAGAAAAAGACGGACTGTTCGGAAAGTGATTGATTTTTACACTTAAATTTTCTGATCAAATTTTATAAATCACCAGTTCCTTCTTTTGATTTTCCCTTTTTATCTCTATCTTCTTCTTGAGATATCGGCTTAAAAAAATAATATATTTTACCCTTTTGGTTTACCTCATTATATCGCAAAGATATATTGACATTCCCGCCAAGCCAAACGTATTCTTCTTTAGATTTATTATCTTGAACGCCTGCCCCATATTGTTCAAAGAGTGTTTCTTTTATACTTGAAAAATTAGTAATTGAACTAAACCTGATATATACAAAATAAAATCTATCTTTATGAAAACCATAGGCAATGCTTTTTAAGCCTGCTTCTCCAATTTTTAATTTATCAACCTTTCGGATATAATATTTTGCGTCTTTATGCTCTTCGACTAACGTCATGCCTCGCAAGGTTTTTATATCGCTTCCCCATTTAATTCCCCGAAAAGCATCAGGCTCATTTTGATAAGAAAAAGAATAGACCGAAAATAAAAAAGAAATAATCATTATAACAATCACTGTAATCAAACATATTCCTTTGCTTTTCATCTTACTATCCCTCTTTTTAAAGTTATCCACTTAACACTTTTTATTATATATGCTGAAATAATAACAGAATCAATAATTTTTAAATAAATATATGGGGCAGCCAAGTGATTTTAAAAATTATACCACATGTTAAATTAGAATTCCGGGATTTTCGAATGTTATTGATAGAAAGATTACAATAAGGGTTCGGCAGAGGCCAAAATGTTATTTGCTTTAATTATCTTGACTTGCCAATGCCCTCTTTTTATACTTGATGCATAAAAAATAAATTTTTATCAAATATCAAAAAAGAATACAGGCGAAAGGCGATAATCTAATGAAATCCCTTGCGGAGATTACAAGAGAAGAATTGATTGATTTGGAGAACAGATGCTGGATGACGCATGATGGCATGTGGTTTTTCGTCTGTCTGAGCAATTTCGGTATTGAACAGGCCAACAAACTTAACAAATCAGCGATCAGGGGGCTGGCGCCTTTTGAAATTGAACGAACAAAGAAAACCATCGGCTATCAAAAAGAAAAGATGGAAAGCTTTCAGGAATTCAAAGATTATTTTACTATTGCGAAAACATTGTTCATACCGCCCTTCATGAATGCCACCATGAGTTTTCCCAGAGAGAACGTGATGCATTGGGAATTTGCACCGGGGCAATGTTTCGCGTATAAAGGAATCAAGCGAATAGGCGCGATTGAACAGTATGAGTGCGGTGTTATTTATCGAATCGAATGCTGGTTAAATTGTCTCGGCATTAAATACAAGACAATACCAAAAATCGATAAATGTCTGATGCACACGACCGGAAAATGTTCGGGTGAGATAGAATTGACCTTTTTATAAAAGTTATATTTCAAGAACTAACCCTAACGAAAAAATCAGTCGGAGCGTAGCGATCGGCTGTATTGCCTTGTTGGGACTTTTTTATAAATTAATAATGATTTGGTATTCATCTTCGGCATCTGGCTTAATGGTTTTAGTCTTTAAATGCTCTTTTTGTATTTCATATTAAGAAAGCTTGGCAATGGCGATAGCAAGCCCCACAATGGAAATTAGGATACCCCATAACCATTTCCATTCTTTTAGATAAAATTCGATCACTACGTGTACAAAGCGAGATGACCAATGCCGCTTATATCGAATGCCAGGGAATACTGGCAGATCAGGTGTGGAAATATTATATTCTTCTCCATGATACCATTGCTTAATGGATTTAAGCATTATATTTCTCCCAACAATTAATATACGTAACACTTAAAATACTGGTCTGACAAAAAATATGTTCTTGAAGTGATATATTTTCTACGCAAAATCTCATTGAAAATCAAATAAATATTATTTGAAGTATTCTGTAAAAGGTGTTTATTATCAGCAAAAGTGTAATGCGTTTTTGCTGGTTTTTTTGGCAAATTCGGATCAAATTGCGATAAATAAGGACAACACCCTGTTTATTAATTACACTTGCAAAAGCAATTTTTCCCAAGCCGCATAATGCAATTTGCTTACTTCCGCAAAAAATTCCAAGCTAAAAAGCTAAGGCTTTTAGGCAATATTCTTTCACGCAAAAAGATTTCGAACCCAATCGCCGATCTTGTTAATTGCTTCTTGCGCTTCCGGCAATATACCCAAAGCGTATAACTGCCAAACGTGAGTCAGGCCATCCCATGTCTGCACGGTTACATCAACACCCGCCCCTAACGCCTTTTGCACAAGCATCTGGCATCCCTCAAAAAGAATTTCAGATGAAGTAGCCTGCACAAGCATCGGAGGAAAACCATGGAAGTCGCCGAGTAATGGGGAAACAAGCGGATTGGCAGGATCGGTCGGCTTTTCGACACCTAAATATGCAATTAACCACCAGAACAATCCGGCATCGGCTAACATTGGATCAGTCCGAGCATTTGTGTATGCAGAGTCTGGCATGCTTGTATAATCTACTGCTGGGGATAGACACACTGCACCCCGAGGGAAGGGTATGCCTTTTTTGCGTAGGTTAAGAATTGTCGCCAGCGTTATTGTGCCTCCCGCTGAATCTCCGGCGATAATAATATTTTTCGGGTGGAGCCCTTGCGCCAGCAGCCATTCGTAAGCGGCCGTGCCATCTTCAACGCTGGCAGGAAACGGATTTTCGGGTGCGAGTCTGTAATCGACACTCAATACACGCATATTTGTGGCGATTCCAAGCGCGACGCTGAGAGGGCGGTGATCATGTATAGAACCCACCACCATGCCGCCCCCATGAAAGAACAACATCACGCGATCTTTGGCTGTTCCAGGGGCGGTTTGAAATTCAGAGGGCACTCCTCCCGCGTCAACTTTCTCTAGCCGAATATCTGCCGGTAGCGGGTTTTTTTTCAACGCATCAGTAGTGATCTGGTTCAAAACATGACGCAATGATTTTGCTATAATAATCATCTCGTCTTTGCTGAGCACGTTCCAGAGGTCTGTGATGGTAGACTGGCGTTTCATAGCCTTCTCGTTATTTGCAACAACCTTTGGCCAAATTTGCATCATTTCCGGTGCAAATTCCATCGCGTACTGTATGGCGAGTTCTATTTGTAATTTTTGAAAATTTTCCACAAATTCGCGAACATCTTTGCGTAACATCTGTAATTGAGCAATGGGCATTTTTATTATCTCCTTTAGCTTTAATAAATAAGGACAACACCCTATTTATTAATTACACCTGCAAGGATAGCTTTTTCTAAGCCGCATAATCTGGCTCGACTATTTCCGCAAAAAATTCCAACCCAGAAAGCTGAGGCTCTTGGTCTTTTCAGTTAATTTGCATTCGAAGTAGTCTGTCTTGCTATTATAAAGCAAACATGAATATTCCTCGCTGTTATAATCGCCGCATTCATTATTGGTTTTATCGTAGTTCAAAACCTTTATCTGCAATTTATGTGTTTTCTTATCAAATTGCCACTTTGCCGGATTAAATTTTTTAAAACCGCCGACAAAAGTAAGTTTGCCGCTAGAATGAAAAACCATGGACATCGGCTCAATATCACCACCCGGATATGTCCATGTTCCCACGGGAGAGACAATAGTCTTTAATGAACACGATTCCAGGAAACCCAGAAAAAGGAGCAAAGAGAAAAACAATAAACTGCTCATTATTATTGGTCGGACATTATTTGTATTGATACCGCATAATATGCCTCATACTCTTCCCTTTGTTCTAAATAAATTAATAAAAACTATTATTTTGGGGGCAGTGATCGAACAAAGGTAACAGCTTTTTGCACCCATTCGCTCAAGGTTTCATCCGATTCCAATTCTTCGGATAAAACCATAACCCAGCCCTTCATCGGCTTTCCGGTAAGATCGAATTTTTTTGTTCCTGGCAAATTCAATACCTTATCATAATTATCAGCGCCAATACGAACGATAAGATCATCATTTATTATACCGCATACCATATTGCCGAAAAGCAAGAAGCATATCCCTCCGAACATTTTCTTTTCGTCGAAACCCGGCTCTTCTTCCAACAGTTCGCGAACTCTCTGCGCTAATCCTTTATCGTAGGGCATTGCCCGCTCTATCCTTCCTTGATATCATTTTTTGCAGGGCCCGATATATTTTCCGGATATCTTATTATTTATTTGCATATCCGGCTGACCAAAGTTTTTCACCGTAGTTGTTGACGTACCGTTGAAGAAATTTCCTTTGTAGGTTGTTTCTCCAAGTGTGAGCATGGCACTTTTTTTGCCGGTGCATTCCACCATATAAGTAACCGTATCACCACTGACTTTATAATCTTTTGTTTTGCATTCATAGCCCTTAGCGGTAGATTGCGGGACGGGATTGTTTTTTGTGACGCACTGGCGCACGGTAGTCGCCGGTATCTGCACCGGGACGCCTTTCATTTCCACTTTTGTTGTAATTTCCCAGAGTCCGTCTTTAATTTCCGCCGAAACATTGGCAATCCATATTATAGAAAAAAGAATAACTAATAAGAGCAATTTTTTGCGCAGCATATAACCCTCCTTTTTTGTATGATGACATCTTAAAAAATGTATCATTAACTTATCATAAATGGATAAAATCGTAAAATACTTAGAATATTTTTTTTCTGAAGATGGGTTCCCGTTTATAAAGAAGGCAAACCGAAAAGCCGTATTAACTGGCTAATATTTCTTGACAGATTTTCAAATCCGGTTATACTTAACCCAGTTTACGTTAAGTGGATTAAGTTATGGTGCTCGTCGAGTATGCGCTTTTTCTAGGAATGTTCGATGTTTATTATAGTTTAACCATGAACAAGCAAAGTTTATTAATAAAAGAGGTGATTGGTTTATGATTAAATTCAGCGACAAACAATTAAAAATTCCAAAACTGATGAGACCAGTGTATCTGGTGACGGCCGGTCAGTCGAAATTCGACAGGGCTTTCCCTGACAAAAGAACTGAAGAACTCTGTGTGGACGCCCTAGTCCAGGCGGCAGAACTGATTAAAATGTCCCCGGCCGAGCTGAAGAGCTACATCCACACCTGCTACTATGGACATTTTGCCGACCACTTCGGCGACCAGCTCCTCGGCGAAGCAGTGATACATGACCGGCTGGGTCTAGACCCGCTGGGTAACTGCGGCGTCAAGACCGGCGGGGCCACCGGCGGGTCCACCCTTTGGGAAGGGGTCAAGGCAGTGGCGTCCGGATACTCCGACTGCGTCCTTGCGATGGGCTGGGAGCGCATGGACGAGGTCCCCACCGACGAGGGCAACTTCTACATCTCCTGCGCCGCGGACAAGGACTGGGAAGGGCCGCTGGGCCATATCTATGCCGGATACTATGCGGTCATGGCGCAGAAATATTGGAAGGTGTTCGGGAAGGAAGAAGATTCTTTCCGCAGAACCCTGGCGGAGATATCGGTTAAGCATCACGGCTACGCGCGGATGAACCCGTACGCGCATGCACCGATGAAAATCACCGTTGAAGACGTATTGAACTCGCCGGTCGTCGCCTATCCGCTGAGAGCGCTCGACTGCTGTCTCATGAGTGTCGGGGCCGCCTGCGCGATCATCTGCGACGAGGCAACGGCGATGAAACTAACCAAGAATTCTCCCCACAAGCCGCTACGGATATGGGTCACCGCGGGCTCGCACACTCTGCGTCCCGCCGACCGGCGCGATATGGCGATACCGCTCCTGCCCAACGAGACGGCGGAACAATACAAGGACCTGGGGAAAAAGTTTCCCGGCGGTGAGCGCTATCCCGGCTTTACCGGATTCCTTGCGGCCCGAATGGCCGCGTACTACGCGTATAACCAGGTCGGCATTAAAGACCCGACCGAAGACCTGGACCTTGTCGAGCTCCATGACGCATTCACTATCAGTGACGTGCAGACGTATGAAGACATAGGGATCAGACCCTACGGCTACGGCCGCAATTACGTGGAATCAGGCGATTGCTATCACACTAATCCGAAAACCGGGAAACCGGGAAAACTTCCATCGAACCTCTCCGGCGGTCTCATCGGCTGCATGCACTCAGTCGGCGCGACCGGTATCATGCAGGTGTTCGAGATCGCATGCCACCTCTGGAACAGGTGGGCGGAGATCCACGGTGACGAGAAAATATGGAAAAAATTCAACCGCAAGAAACCGTCCGACTGGACAGACCTGCAGGTCAAAAACGCAAAGCGGGCATTGGCGATCAGTCATGCCGGTGTTGGTTCTCATGTGACTGCGACGATATTGATGGACCCGGACAAATTAATTAAAAAGGACGCGTAGAGGAGAAATTACCATGAGCATGATAGGACAAGTACACGTTAAAAACGGACAGTATAAGATAAAAGGCGATTTTCACCATCTTGAGCTGGGCCTGCCCATCCGCCTCGCGGATGAAAACTGGCGCCTCATCGGGATCACCAATCCCCGACAGCTGACGCACATGCATTCCTACGGCGGTGAAGCTCCTTTTTTTGAGAATTTGAGCAAAGGAAAGCTGATGGCTACCCGCTGCGACAACCCGAAATGCGAGACCAAGGGGTCCATCTACCAGCCCTTCAGGATCCACTGCCCTGAATGTCTTGGCAAAAACACTGTCATCGACATGACAGACCTAGCGAAGAAAACCGCGAAGGTCCATACCTTCATGGTTTGCGAGCGTTCAGGCGCCTTCAATATACTTGACAAGCCGATCAAGTTCATCAATATAGAATTTGACGGAGTATGCACGATTCTGATGAGCTATCTGGCGATCGGCGAGCCCAAAATGGGATTGTGCGTGGTTCCCATCTTCCAGAAGCTGGATCCGACGTATACAATTCTGGACCTGGCCTGGGTACCCGAAGGGACGAAAGAGAGCCAATTGCCGAAGGGATTTTCATTCTAGCAACTAGCCTTGATGTGGGGCTCCTAATGCCCGAGAGGAGGCTTCGCATCAAGCTTTCTTAAGTTTCTGCCGGGGATTTAGGGGTTACAGAGAAAGATTGGATACATTTGGAGGGTTGTAATGGATTTTTGGTTGAACGATGAACAAAAAATACTGCGTTACAATATCAGGGAGTTCGCAGAGAAGGAGATAGGCCCTCAGGCGCAGGATCTGGATGAAAAAGAAGAATTTTCGTATGATATAACCAGGAAAATGGCGGATCTGGGCCTGTTCGGCATCTACGTTCCGGAGAAATTCGGCGGGGCCGGCATGAACTACCTTTCCTACTGCATCGCAGTCGAGGAAATATGCCGCATCGACGGCTCTCACGGCGCGACCGTCGCGGCGGGCAACTCCCTCGGCATCGGCCCCATCTATTATTACGGGAACGACAGGCAGAAGAACGAGTGGCTCCCGCGCCTGTGCAAGGGCGAGATCCTGGCCTCCTTCGGGCTCACCGAGCCGGACGCAGGCTCTGACGCCGGGGCGAGCAAAACCAACGCGAAGCTCGATAAGGGCCAGTGGGTAATCAACGGGAGCAAGATATTCATCACCAACTCAACCACCAAGATGGCGGGCGTCTGCACGGTCCAGGCCATTACCGGCACCAAACCGGACGGCAAGAAGGAGGTGTCCTGCATCCTGGTGCCCAACGGCACGCCCGGCTTCACCACAAAGAAGATGACGAAGAAGATGATGTGGCGGGCCTCGGATACCGGCGAGCTTTATTTCGACGACTGCCGGGTCCCGGAAGAAAACCTGCTGGGCAAGCGGGGCGAGGGCTTCCACCAGATGCTGCAGACCCTGGACAACGGCCGCCTCGCCATCGCGGCAATGGGCCTCGGCGGGGCGCAGGGCGCGTATGAGCTTGCCATGAAGTACGCCAAAGAGCGGAAGCAGTTCGGCAAGCCGATAGCCTCCTTCCAGGTCAACGCGTTCAAACTTGCCGACATGGCCACCGAGATCGAGGCTGCGCGGAACCTCCTGTACAAAGCCTGCTTCCTGAAAGACCAGGGCAAGCCCTTCACCAAGGAGGCCGCTATGGCGAAGCTCTACTGCTCCGAGGTAATGGGCCGGGTTGTCGATGAGGCCGTCCAGATACACGGGGGCTACGGCCTTATGAAGGAGTACAACGTCGAACGGTTCTTCCGGGACTACAAACTCCTCACGATCGGCGAAGGCACCTCTGAAATCCAGCGCCTTGTCATTTCAAGGCAGATCGGGTGTTATTCTTAATCACAACAATCCAACAGATTCGGATGCCAACTATGCGTAAAGAAAAGATTGACATAAAGAATAATAAACTCAAATCAGGACAGAATGAATTATTCACAAATCCTGACGCGGATGTTGCCAGAGAATTCTTCCGGACAAAATCACGGGCACTTAAACCTAAACTTTCAACTGTTGAAGAAGTTGTCAGGTCTTATATTCATGACGGTGATTATATCGTAATAGGCGGATTTGGCGCTAACCGGATACCCACGGCGATTCTTCACGAGATTGTAAGGCAGGGGAAAAAGCATTTGGGGTTTGCGGGCCATACCTCCACACATGACTTCCAGATCCTTGTTGCGGGTAAATGCTTCGACCGGTGTGATATAGCCTATATAATAGGTCTTGAGGCGCGTGGTCTTTCACCGAATGCCAGGCGTTACATGGAAAGCGGCACGGTGAAGATCACTGAATGGTCCAACGCAACGCTATCCTGGCGCATAAAAGCCGCTGCCATGGGATTGTCTTTTCTGCCTGCAAGAAATTTGATGGGAACCGATACATTCAAATATAGTGCATCTAAAGAGATCATCTGCCCGTTCACCGGGCAAAAGTACGTTGCGCACCCGGCTTTGTACCCGGACTTTGCCGCCATCCATGTGCATGAGTGTGATATTTACGGCAACGCCCACATATATGGGGCTTCTGTTTCCGATCAGGATCTGGCCAAAGCTTCCAAGCGCGTTGTGCTCACCACCGAGAGGATAATCCCGACTGAGAAAATCCGTCAGAATCCGGAGGCAACCTTCATTCCCTTCTGGTGTGTTGATGCTGTCGTCGAGATGCCGTATGGGAGCTATCCGGGCAACATGCCGTACGAATACTTCTCGGATGAGGAGCACCTGCGCGAGTGGCTTACCATTGAAAAGGACCCGGCTGAGTTCAAGAAATTTATTGATAAGCAGATATTTGGTACAAAGAATTTTTATGAATATCTCGAACTCAATGGCGGTATCGAGAAGATGAAGAAACTCAGGGCTATAGAACTCTTATATAATCAAAAGTAGGGGGCTGAATGGCTCGAATATAATCAAATCGAACTCATGATATGTGTTGCGGCAAGAAACCTGGAGGATGGGTCCACGGTTGTGGTCGGCACCGGTGCTCCCTGTGCCGCCGCGATGCTTGCACAGAAGACCCACTCTCCTAACATCTGCATACTATTTGAGGCCGGGGGCGTGGCTCCGATTCTTCCCGCCATGCCCATATCGGTGGGTGACTCGCGTACGTTCCATCAGGCTATCATGGCCAGCTCCATGCCCGAGATCATGGAGACGTGCCAGCGTGGGATGGTCGATTACACATTTCTCGGGGGTGCGCAGATCGACATGTACGGGAATATTAACTCCACGATGATTGGGAACGGATCACTCCAAGCCCAAGGTAAGATTCCCCGGGTCCGGAGGGGCGAATGACCTCGCATCCCTGTGCTGGCGTACTATGATGATGACTGTACAGGATGCAAAGCGTTTTACGAACAATATCGATTTCATCACCTCCCCCGGATACCTCCAGGGCGGTAATTCGCGCTATGAAGCCGGGCTTCCCAAGGGAACAGGACCGTACAGAATAATCACTAACATGGCTATCATGGGTTTTGATGATGAGACCAAGAGGATGAAAGTAATCTCAATAAATCCCGGATACACCAGAAAGGATGTCCAGGACAATTGCGGCTTCGAACTACTGTGGGCGGATACGATCGCTGAAACTGATGCGCCTGATGAATCTGAGCTTCGAATATTGAGAAAAGAAGTCGATCCTGACAGATATATACTAGGAAGATGAGCGTTGCTGCGGTTGGTAAGCATAAATATGGAGAGCAGGTTCTGGCGGCAGTTCAGCTGACGGCCGACGGCAAGACTCAGAAATATAAAATAAAGGAAACCTTCGCCAAAAAATAAAAAAATAATCTGAATATCAAGTTCATGTTTTTAAATCGGATTTGCACAAAAGTGTTTGCCGCCGTTAAGTTTTTAATAATTAATCAGGATGGATTAAACGATATGACAGACAAGTTTCACCGCGCAAAATTCACAAGTAAGTGTGGAAACCTATGAGTGATGAATTCATCTCCATCGGTGAGTTGGCAAAAAAGCTGGAAATGAGTCAGCGCACGGTTCGCTATTATGAGGAAATCGGCTTGCTCAATTCTATCAAGCGCGTTGAAGGTGGCCGCCGGGTTTATACCGATGTGGATTTGCGCCGCCTGAAACTGATAAAAAGGCTGAAAATCATGGGCATGACGCTTTCGGAAATGCAGGAACTCGAAGCGATGTGGACAATCGAAAAATCCAACGAGAAAGTGCTCAAACGCCTGCTCGAACTTTTGGGTAATCACCTGAAAAGGCTTGATGATCGCATTGCTGATCTTGACATTCTGAGAAACGAAATCATGGAATATCAAGAACGGATCCGAATGAAAATTGTGAAATGAAAGAAAGGTTTCATTAACAACGGGTATCTACGATACTCTCCACCGACGGCGGGATAAATCCCGACTTTTGCGGGATCAATTCAGCTAACAGATAGTACTGCGCTACCTTGTAATATCTTAGTTTCATTAGCTTTTTCATCTGATTTGAGATCCGCAGATAAACTATTACTCAATCTCTCTAGTTTTTTGCAATTGCTCCCTTGATTAAGATAGCAGCAGAGCATATAAAAAATATCGCTCCTACCAGAGCAACAGGTGCAAAGGTTAAGGCACCACCGGTGACACCTCGCAAAATAAGACCGATGGGCATAATTAATGAAAGAACTGTAAAAAGAGAACATGCTTTCTTCCATGCATCAGTCAATGCCAGTTTATCGACGAAAGAACCTATTATTATATTATAAAAAGCAAAGGGCATACCATGAGTATGTCCGGCTTTCAAAAAAACTCTTTCTAATGGGATTGCATAAAAGCCTCTTTCAAAAAAAGGATCCATACTGAAACCAAGGGCAAAACCGCCTAATGATGATAAAATAATAACGACTCCGCCAACAATAATATTTAATTTTCCGAATTTCATATTTTTCTCCTTGTTTAATTCGATTTAATCATTTCAATTATTATCTCCAATTATTTCTGTGCCGGTCAGTCGCCTGTCTATTTTCTTGGTTTGATCTTTGTGCCGTCGCTTACGGAATCATCGGGATAGGCAACAACTCTTTCACTTTCTTTAAGGCCGGAAATAATCTCCGCCGTCAGCCCGGTTCTTTGACCGACCTCAACCAAGCGCCTGCGTGCCTTTCCCTTTTCTTCAACAAACACCGCCCAGTCTTTTCCTGAACGAAACAGGGCGCTGGTGGGTACTTGAAGAATATCTTTTCCTTCCCAAACAATAAAATGTGCTTCCAGGCGGTAACCATCGCCCAGAACACGCCACTTTTCCGGCGGTGAGGTAATATCGGCAATAATCAGCACCCTTTGTTCTTCCACGCCAAGGCTCGATATCTTCGTAAAACCAGCCGGTTCAACAATCCGCACGCGTCCCGTAAGCGGTTCCTCTTGTCCCCAGCGTTTAAACAAAACATTTGTTCCCTTTTTGATTTTGACCGCGTCGGAAGAAAGAACTTCCACACGGACTTCGAGATTTTTGGAATTACCGATATCCAGCATCGGTTCGCCGACGTTGACCGCCCCTTCGCTTTCACGGTAAATTCTGAAAATATTGCCGCTGACCGGCGAGGAAACGTAAATGGCATTATATTTTCCTCCCTTTTTAGCCGGGCTGAAATTTTGCAGAGTTGTCTTTGCCCTTTCGAGCTCGGAACGGGCGACATCAACCGCGGCTTTAGCGGAACGCTGGACGGCGCGCGCCTTTTTGGCCTCGGACTCCGTCTGTTCAAATTGATCTTTGGCCACATATGCTTTCGCGTACAGGTTCCTGATTCTCTCCAATCTTTTTTCAACGTAATCGGCATCAGCAGATGCGGCGCGCTCTTTTTCTATGGCGGCATTGAGCGAAGCCTCCGCCGCGGAAACGGTAACTTCCGCTTCCGCGCGGCTCCGTGGATCAAGAGATTGTGACCGCAGCGGCTCCAAAATAACGACTGTTTGCCCCTTTTTCACCGGATCTCCCACTTTTTCATCAATGCGCCGCATATATCCGGCTGTGGGCGCGGAGATAACAAAGCGTTCTTTCAGGCGGGTGCGTCCTTCTTCCTCAATCGTAACCTGGAGCGGGCCTCGAGTAACAGTGACGATATCTACCTCTGTGTTTTGGGGAGGAAACCGTAAACAGTTGCGAGAACAACAACTGCAATAATTATAATGACAAACAACTTTCGGCGTAATGCTACATTCATTTATCAGCTCCTTGTTCTGCCATTCCGGACTTGATCCGGAATCCAGTTATTTCGCCATGCTCTGGATACCGGCCTTCGTAGCCTGAAGGCCACAAGACCGGTATGATGATTATTGGATTTTTGACGAGAGCATCAATTTTACTTTTCCATATAATCATTATTCTCTTGTTTTCAATACTTCTACCAGATCAAGATGATCAAGCTTATGGCGGACGATCAGCCCCGATATTGAGGCCGAAGCCAGAACCACCGCCGCCGCGAGCGAAAATGTTTTCAACTCGATAACCAGCGGCACCCGGAAAAGATCGGATTGCAAAACCGCCGCTATATAAGCGCAAAGCGCCCTTCCGATTAGAAAACCCAACGGAATGGCAGCAAGCGCAATAAACGCCAGCTCTCCCAGGAGGATATAGGAAATTTCACCGCGCGTATAGCCCAACACCCGAAGGCTGGATAGCTCCCTGCTGCGTTCTGACAGCGCTATGCGGGCGTTATTATAGACTACACCGATGGAAATAGAGCAGGCCATCAGCGTGGCGATAAAAGTAAAGAAAAGCATGCCTTTGGCCTGCACATCATAAAAATTGCGAATTTCGTTTTTTCTCACGATAGTTCCGGAAACGCGCGGCATATTTACAAAACTCCGGTAAAGTTTATCCTGATATTGAGCATCAGCAGTCAGATATACTCCCGATACAGCGTCGCCCTCCCTCATCAGACGGTTGAGCGCTTTCAGGTCCATATATCCCATGACTCCCAGATACAACTTGACCAGCGCCACCACCTGCACCTGACGGATCGCTTTCGATCCTTCCAGAGCCTCGACAGTCAGCATATCACCGGCTTTCACGCCCAAAATCTCGCCCAAATAATCGTTTAATACAATACCTTCCTGCGGTAAAGCGATCGGTTTTAAATTCGTATCCACTAAAGGATGCAGACGGCTGTCCGGTTCTATTCCGTTGATTACGGTTTTATAACTGCTCCGGCCGAATTTAAATTTTACCGGAACAGTGCGGAAGGTTTCGGCATGATGAACGCCTTCCATTTCCTTGAGTTCATAGAGCGCCCTGTATGATGTTGGTTCGACAAAACCCACAGCCATATCTTCTTTCTGGGAAAGAACAAATTGAACGTTCACCATATAATCAACTGAATCCTTGAAAAATCCGCTGGAGATCATCGTGGCGCAGGCCACGGCAATTCCAATAACGGAAAGAAAGGTTCTGATGGGCTTGCGTTCGATATTGCGGGCGATAATCCTTGATGGTTGCGAAAGCGCGCGGCCAATACCCATCTTTTCCATCAGCGTTACTTGGTACTTTGCGGGGGGCTCGGGCCGCATGGCCTCGGCCGGCGGCTGTTTGGCTGCCCGCCAAAGGGAATGCAATGTACCGATCAAGGCGGAAACGATACTGATAAAAATCGCTGAAATAATAACCCATGGTTTCAATACAAAGGTAAGAGCGGGAAAGCGATAAACTTCCATATAAATGCCGCCTAATATTTTCCCAAGCCAGATACCGGCAACTATGCCGATAACCAGCCCGGCCAATATAATCAGAACAACCAACTGCGCATAATGGATGCCGATGGCAACATTATCATAACCGAACGCTTTCAGGGCGGCAATTTGTTCGCGCTGCGTATTGATCGTTCTGCTCATAACAACATTTAATAAGAAAGCGGCAACACAGATGAATATTGTCGGAAATATTTTGGACATATTCCTGAGCATATTGAATTCTTCATTGAGCAGCCGGTGCGATATCTGATCTTTGCGGGCATAAGCGCCATATCCGCCGTAACGCTCAACAATATTATCCAGCTCCCGCAGGACATCACTTACTTTAGCTCCGGGATAAAGAGTCAGGGCTATATCATTAAATGCACCTTCCATATTATATGCTTTGCTGATTGCCTTGCGGCTCATCCAGAGAATTCCGTAACGTTTGAAATCCGGGCTCATGGCGTAGGGCCGCATGACCAGAACGAATTCCGGCGAGAGGGCAATGCCGGTAATTGTCAGCTTTTTCCATTTGCCGTTAATGATCGCCGCAAATTGATCGCCGAGATTAAAACCATGCGCCTTGGCGAAGGTTTCATTAATCACCACTTCGTTGTCCTTGGCCGGGTCGGCAAGTCGGCCTTTGCGGATGTAAAGACGATTCAAAAGCGGCTGGCCGTCATCAGGGATAGAAACTATGTGGCCGGTAACCGGCTCGGGGAAACCGCTGATATCCAGTTTGACATACGCGGAAACGCGGGTTTCCACCTGATTGACACCAGGCACCTCTTTTATTTTATTCTTCAGGCTTTCCGGCGCGCGCTTTAAATTAACAAAAACATCGGCAAAATTATAATCGAGATAGAAACTGTTTCTGGTGAGATCAAGAGAATGCATGGTAGTGATGAACATGATAAAGGTCGCCACGCCGCTCATAACCACCAGTGTAATAGCAAATACCTGCCCTTTCATGCGCCACAGGTCCCGCCAGACTTTCCTGTTGAGTGCTTTCATCAACTCACCATTGTATTTCGCGCGGTGATTTTCTTGCTTTGTTTGCCGCCACTTCGGAAATTTTTCCGTTACTCAAATGAATGACTCGATCGGCCATAGCGGCAATGTCCACATTATGGGTGATAATTGCCGTTGCCGTGCCCAGCTCGCGATTAACCCGTTCCAGCGCTTCCAGCACTACGACTCCCGTCTGGGAATCAAGCGCACCCGTGGGCTCGTCGCACAGCAAAACCTCCGGATTTTTGGAGATGGCGCGGGCGATGGCCACGCGCTGCTGCTCGCCGCCGGATAACTGCGCCGGAAAATGATCCAGTCTTTCCGTCAACCCGACCAGAGCCAGAGCATCTTCCGGCGTCATGGGATTTCTGGCAATCTCCGTTACAACCGCCACATTTTCTCTGGCGGTCAGGCTGGGGATCAGATTGTAAAACTGAAAGACAAACCCGACATGGAAACGGCGATATTCGGTCAGTTCCGCTTCAGTTGCCGCGGTCAGGTTTCTGCCGCGGTAAGAAACAAAACCGCTGGTGGCGGTATCCAGTCCGCCGAGAATATTGAGCAATGTTGATTTTCCGCTGCCCGAAGGTCCCAGAAGGACAATCAGTTCTTTGGAAAATAATTCCAGA